>CAJOLP010000028.1 GCA_905235465.1 uncultured Lachnospiraceae bacterium
CATTCCTCCGGCCCCTGACCGCTCAGGATCTGATCCAGTTCCACTTTGTATTTTCCCTTCTCAGCGGGGTCGATGCGCACCGTCACGGTCTTTCCGATGATCTCCTTGCCCGGGTATTCGTCCAGCGGGTCGCTGGTATAGGTCTCTTCCTTCCCGGTCACGGGATTTTTGCGCCGGCAGATCACATAGTACTGCACCTTGCCGCCCTCTGTCCGCAGATTTCTGGTCACACCCAGGATCTCTGCTGTTATGACCTCATCTCCGCCGGTCAGAAGCAGGGGCGCCTGTCCGCTCAGGAGCGGGGGCCCCGCCAGGGCGCCGCCCGAGACGATCATGATTGCGGCGGGGATGCTGAACAGCACAAAGAGAGCTGCCGACTGATTCGCCTGACTCACTTTGATGCCGGCGATCACCGCGGCCGCGCTAAGGACGATCAGGACAATGCCGATGATCAGTTTTTTTCTCTCATTCATCCCTTCCCCGCATCCTTTCTCCTCCCCTGTCCGGGTGCCTTTTCGCATACCGAATGCGTCCGGATGCCTGTCCTCATTCCGTATAGGTATCGTAGATCTCCACATGATCGTAGATGCAGGGCCAGGGGCCCGACGCGCCCACGGTCACACAGATATACTGGCCGCCGTCATTGGACACCTGGTAGCTTGCGGCGCAGGATCCGGACTCATTGACATATCCGGTCTTGGCGCACACGACTTCTCCGTGGGTGTCCTTGTCCTCGATCCGGCGAAGGAACCAGTTCGAGATCTCTATCCCGTCGGGAAGCTCGTCGCTCTCTGTGTCCGGCACGATATAGGAGTGCTTGGAGAGCACATCCCTGCAGAGCTCATTGTCGATGGCGGCGCGCATGATCGTCGCCATATCCATCGCCGTGCAGTAATGATCCTCGTCATAGGCGCCGACCACGTTCGTGAAGTGCGCCGTGTCGTCGATCCCCAGTTCTTTAAGCTTTTTGTTCATCAGCTTTACGAATTCTTCCTCGGAACCGGCCACATATTCCGCCAGGGCCAGGGCCGCGTCCGCCCCGGAGGGCAGGATCGTGCCGTACAAAAGGCTTCGGATCGTGGGCTCATCGCCCTCTGTCCAGCCCACGGCGCTCATGCCGTTTCCGTAGACATACTCGAGGATCTCGTGATTGATCGTATAGGTATCCGTGTCGATCTTCGACACGTCCATGTTTTCCACAGCCACCAGGAGCGTCAGAATTTTGGTCATGGAGGCGGGATTGAGGCGCTCGTCATACTCCTTGCCCGCGACGACCGTACCCTTTTTGAGATCCACCAGGATCACGTAGGGGCTCTCGATCGCCTCATCGGTGATCTCCTCCGTGTCCTCAGTTGCCTTGAAGTCATAGCTCTCGTTGAGCCCGGGAATCCGGCCCTCCTCGACGGCCTTCTCCTCGGCCGCTTTCGCGGCGGCCTCCTCCTGTTCCTTCTTCTCCTGCTCGCGCATCGCCTCCTCTGCGGCCTTTTTCTCTTCCTCTATTTTGCGGGCCTGTTCCTCGGCTGCCGCCTCCTCGGCGGCCTTGCGGGAGGCTTCCGCCGCCGCCTCTTCCTCTTTCATCTTGCGGTAGGCTTCGAGCCCGGATTCCTCCTCGGCGGCCGCTTCCGTCACGCTCTCCGCCGCTGCCTGGGCGGCGCTCCCTGTGCCGGTCACCGCGGACGCGGCGGACTCCTCTCGGCCCGCGTTGCGCCGCTGCAGGCGGACCGCCATCATGACGATGCACAACAGGGCGATCGCCAGAAGCGCTCCGAGAATGATCCTGCGCCTGCGCAGTTCCTGTTCCCGCTTCTTCCGTGCGGCCGCCCTTTTTCTGTCTCTGTCCTGCTGTTGCTGTTGTTGTCTCTGTTCTCCGTTCTGTGCCATAGATCTTCCTACTTCATAAATCGGTCGATGGCCTTGTTCATTCTGTCGATCGCTTCGTGATCGTTTTCCTGAACCGCCTCGACGATGCAGTGTTCCATATGTTCCTTGAGGATGAGCTTTCCGGTGTTGTTGATCTCCGCCTTGACCGCGGCCAGCTGCACCAGCACGTCGGCGCAGTCCTCTCCCTCTTCCACCATTCTCCTCACCTTGTCCAGATGCCCGACCGACCGCTTCAGCCGGTTCACGATCGCCTTGACTTCCTGCGGGTCATGGGTGTGAGTGTGGCTGTGATGGACATGGGTTCCGCTCTCCTCGCCGTCCGCGTGCGCGTGATGGGCGTGATGGGTGTGCTCCCCTTCCCCTTCTTCATGTCTGTGGATGTGTTCCTCGCTGTACTCCCGCATGTTCTTACCACCTGCATCATTCCCCCGCCGGCGCGGGCTTTGGATAATAAACACATTTTAGAATAGCGGGGCTGTCAGTGCAACCCCCCGGGGGGCTTCTGTGAGACCGCCCCACGCTTTACAATAGTACCATAAATCAGACATGGAAACCACCGGATTCCCGTGTGGCGTGAAATGAAATAACATCAGGAGGGAGTTTACTATGCATATTCCGGAAAATTATCTCAGCCCCCAGACCTGCGCGGTCATGACAGGCGCCGTGGCGCCCGCGTGGGGCATCTCGATCTATAAGGTGAGCAAAGAATTGCCCAAAGAAAAGATCGCCATGATGGGCGTTGCCGCGTCCTTTTCCTTTCTGGGCATGATGTTTAACGTCCCGCTCCCGGGCGGAACGACAGGACATGCCGTGGGCGGTACTTTGATCGCCCTCCTTCTGGGACCCTATGCCGCCTGCATCAGCGTCAGCGTGGCGCTTCTGCTGCAGGCGCTGCTCTTTGGGGACGGAGGGATCCTCGCCTTTGGCGCCAACTGCTTCAATATGGCGTTCGTGCTGCCCTTTGTCGGGTATGCCGTGGCGCACCTGATCTCCCCTTCTATCGGGCAGGGGAAGGCGACCCGCCGGGATCTTACCGCCGCGGCGATCGGCTCCTACGTAGGGATCAACGCCGCCGCGCTCTGCGCCGCCATTGAATTCGGCATTCAGCCGCTGCTCTTTCACGATGCCGCGGGGAACGCCCTGTACTGCCCCTACGGGCTGTCCGTTTCGATCCCCGCTATGATGATCGGGCATCTGACCATCTTCGGCCTTGCCGAAATGGTCTTTACCACCGCCATCTACTCCTTCGTCTCCTCCACCTCGCCCGCGCTGATGGCGCGGCAGCCGGAGACCAAAACCTCTCTACCGCTCAAGATCTTTTTGGGCGCCATGATCCTGGCGACACCGCTGGGGCTTTTGGCGGAGGGCACTGCCTGGGGCGAATGGGGCGCGGAGGAAATAGCGTCCACCGGCGCCGGCTACACGCCGTCCGGTCTGGCCAATGGCTGGAGCCTTAACGCCATGCTCCCGGACTACTCCATAGCGGGTATGCCGGATTCGATCGCCTATATACTGTCCGCCGTCATAGGCGCGGCGCTTCTCATCATCATCTTCAAGCTGATCAGCCTGGCTGTGGGGAAGGCGAGCGCCTCCGCCGCGTGATAGGAGGACATCGCCGGACAGAAAGGATCGTGAGACTTGACCGAACAGATCATGAAGGGCATCGCCCGACTGCTTGACAGTGATACCGCATCCTCTGCCCAAAAGACGCAGTTACATCCTGTTCTGCGCCTTTTGGGCGTTTTTGCGTGCATTCTTTTCTGCGCGCTCTCGCGCAACAGTATTTTTGTCATCGGCGTCATCGCCGTCTCCCTGGTCCGCATAGCGATGCTCCCTCCCCGCCGCATGGCGGGGGTCCTGCGCCCGGTCCTTGTCCCCGTGCTGCTGACGTGCCTCGTACTTCTCCCCTCTGTCTTTATGGGGCATCCCCGCACGATGCTCACCGTCGCGCTCAAGGTCTTCGCCTCCGCCTCCACCCTTGCGCTTCTCAATGAATCTGTCCCGTGGAAAGACATCACCGGCGCTTTCGCCGCGCTCCGCATGCCGGACATCTTCATACTGACGCTGGATATGACGGTGAGGAGCATTGTCCTTCTGGGGCGGCTCTGCCGGTCCATGGGGGAGGCCGTCTCTCTCCGCTCCTTTAAGGGGCCGGACACCGCCCGCGATGGCAGATCCCTCGTGCGCCGGGAGAGGGACAGGACCCGCCGCGACGCTGCCGGCGGCCTTCTGGGGACGGTCTTCATCCGGTCGGGCATGCTGGCCGAGCGCACCAGCGAAGCCATGACCTGCCGGTGCTTTGACGGCACCTACCGGCTCTACAAAAAACACAAGTGGAACATTTGGGACGCGGCCTATGTGCTCGTGCTGATGGTGCTGGCGGCCGCGTTCTTCTACACCCAAAGTCTGATCATATAATCCGATCATATAAATGGAGGATCCCATGACCACCATCGAACTTCACAATATCAGCTATCACTATCCGGACGGACAGCCGGCCCTTCAGGACATCGACCTGACGCTCCGGTCCGGAAACTGCTATGTCCTCACCGGCCCCAACGGATGCGGCAAGTCCTCGCTCTTTCGCATTCTGACAGGTCTGAGCTTCCCCCAGAGCGGCACATATACGCTTGACGGCGTCCCCATCACGGAGAAATATCTGCGCGACCGGGCCAATGCCGACGCCTTCCACCGCAGGGTCGGATACCTGTTTCAGGATACCGACGCGCAGCTCTTTACCAGAAGCGTCGAGGACGAGATCTCTTTTGGCCTCTATCAGATGGGACTGCCTCAGGAAGAGATAAACGCCCGCACCGAGCAGTATTTGGACCGGCTCTCCCTTTCCGATCTCAGGGCCCGCGCGCCCTTTAACCTCAGCGGCGGCGAAAAAAAGCGCTGCGCCCTGGCGGCGGTCCTTGCGATGGAGCCCTCCGTGCTCATCATGGATGAGCCGCTGAGCGGACTGGATGAGGAGGGACAGGACTGGATCACCCGGACCATTCGCGCGCTCAAAACGCCGGAGCGCCTGATCCTCATCGCGACCCACAGCGGCGATCTGGCCGCCTCCCTGGCCGATCACACGATTGTCATGGACAAGACGCACAGAATTCAAATATAATGACCGTGATAATGGATTCAAAAGACGGCCGCGCGCTAAAAGGGGGACCATGTTCACTTTTCTCAAAAAATACATCACCAAAGCGGATATCGTCCTGCTTGCGGCCCTGATCGCGTTCGGTCTTGCCGCCGCGTATATAAGTGTCCGCCCCCGCGGGGAGGGCGCCTGTGTCCGGATCACCGTGAACGGCGAGCTGTACGGCACCTACCCCCTCACAGACGACCGCACGGTGGTGATCGAGCAGAACGGCCATCACAACGAGGTGCAGATCCATGGCGGAACGGCGCGGATGCTCTATTCCGACTGCAAAAACCAGATCTGCGTCAATACCGGCGCCATTTCCGGCACCAACCAGACCATTGTCTGCCTGCCCAACCGCGTCCTGGTGGAGATCATCGGAGGGGAGGAGGAATTTGATGTCATCACAAAGTGACCATACGCAAATCAGCAAAAATACAGCTGCCCGCCGCGTCGCCGTCACAGGCATCCTTGCCGCGCTCGCGCTGATCTTTTCCTATATCGAGGTGATGTTCCCCTTTCAGCCCGGGATCCCCGGCGTCAAGCTCGGCCTCGCCAATCTCGTCGTCGTCCTGGCCCTGTATGAAATGGGCCCCGCGTATGCCTTTGGCATCAACCTGATCCGCGTTGTGATCGCGGGTCTTTTGTTCACGGGCTTTTACGGCATGCTCTACTCCCTGGCCGGCAGCGTCGTGAGCTTCCTTGTCATGTACATTCTCTTTCGCACGGGAAAATTCTCCGTCATCGGCGTCAGCATGGCCGGCGGCGTGGCGCACAATTTCGGCCAGCTCCTTGTGGCCGCGGCGGCGGTGTCCACGGCCGGCCTCTTTGTGTATTTCCCCATTCTGGTCTTCTCCGGGATCGCCTCAGGCATCATCGTCGGCGTCGGCGCCCAGATCCTGCTGGAGCGCCTCCCCAAATCCCTCTTTCTTTAAAAAATAAATCATTTTTCGTGTAAGGTTTCCTTCCGGGTGCCGTCTTTATGTAATGTCTGATACAATATAACTGTCATTTGAAACTAATGTTATGTGAGGTGGACATGAAAAAGCGCAGACATGTCGCAGTGAACGCCGCATTCGTCGCTATGGCCCTGGCCGTGAGCGGGTGCGGGGCAAATCCAAATACTGCACAGCAGGGCAATACGGCCGAAGTGGTGGAAGAAGATATTCGCGAAGAGGACAACATAAACGAGGATATTTACGGTCCTCCGCCGGAAACGGATGACGCCTCTTCTCAGGCGGACGAGGGAAGCACGGGGGCGTCCCCGCTGCCGATCAATACTAATCAGAACCAGCTGCTGTACGGTCCGCCCCCGGAGGACTGACGGACATATTGGGAGAAATACGATATGGCGACACAGAATACAACCCCTTCCTCCGCAGCAGCATATCCGACGTATACGGCCCCTAAGCCGGAAGACGAAGCGCGGGACGAAGAGACCAAGCGCCGGCACATGCATATCCTGGCGGAGTACAAGAAGCAATTGTACCGCTCCCCCCAGTTAAAGGACCTGTTCCTGGAGCTCACGCTCAGATGCAACGAGAACTGTCTGCACTGCGGAAGCCGCTGCGGGGACGTCCCCAGTGATGAGCTGACACTGGAGCAATATCAGACGTTCCTGACCGGGATCAAACGGGACTTCGCGGGGGAACTCCCCCGCCTGTGCATCACGGGCGGCGAACCGCTCCTCCGCAAAGATTTCTGGGAACTGATGGGATGGGCCCACGAACAGGGTTTTCACTGGGGCATGACCAGCAATGCGACCCTGATCACTCCACAGACGGCCCACAGGCTCCGCGAGACCGGTATGACGACGATCTCCGTCAGCATCGACGGACTCGAGGCTTCCCACGACGCCTTTCGCAGGACGCCCGGCGCGTACCGCCGCGCCATGCAGGGCATCCAAAACCTGATCGACGAGGGCGGCTTTCAGCATATCCAGGTGACGACCGTGATGAATCACCGGACGATCCATGAACTGGAGGCGATGTACGAGATCTTTGAGAACATCGACATCGATTCCTGGCGGATCGTGGGCATGGAGCCCATCGGCCGGGCCCTGGAGCACCCCGACCTCCTCATGAAGCCGGAAGACCACCGTTACCTGCTGGACTTTATCCGCGACAAGCGCAAAGAAGATATGCCGCTCCTTTACGGCTGCAGCCACTATCTGGGGCCGGAATATGAGACGGAAGTGCGCGACTGGTATTTTCTCTGCAATGCGGGCATCTACGTGGCGAGCGTTATGGCCAACGGGGACATCGGCGCGTGCCTTGATATCGAGAGGCGCCCGGAGACCATCATGGGCAATATCCTCAGAGACGATTTTAAAGATGTGTGGTACAACCGGTTTCAGATCTTCCGCCAAAATCCGGGGAGCAAATGCAGCACCTGCACCGGGTGCGATTCCTACGAATTTTGCGGCGGCGGCTCCTGGCACAGCTGGGACCTCACCCGAAACGAGCAAAAAGTCTGCATGAAGGACGTGCTGTTCTAAAGCGCGGCAGCCATAGTCTTAAACGTCCAAAAACCGCATAAAAAGAGCCATATACCATCCCATTGGGGAAGGAATATGGCTCTTTATAACATACGTCCGAATAAAGACAAGACTTCCAATATCAGGCAAGCGCCTTCTTCAGGGCCTCATACGCCTCTTCCTGGCCGATCCCCGTCAGAAACGCCATGCCGTCCACCAGCGGGATATCTCCCTCCTCGGCCTCGCGGACGATCGTGACAAACGCGGACGCGCCCTCCAGATAGTCATCGACCGAATTCAGATCGCAGGCGATGACATTCGCCTCGATCCCGTCCTCCTTGAGAAGACGGCTCACCTTCGCCGCGATCATCTCGGATGTAGCGATTCCGCTCCCACAAGCAACAATTACCTTCTTAGCCATACCCCTCTACCACCTTTCTGAACCGATGACCCTGCGCATCTTCCTCCTGCTCCTAGGTCACATTCCATTCCAGTTCCATGACGGCGTCATAATACTCATCTTCCGTCTTCGCCGCGGCGAGCCTGTCAAGCCACTCCTGCCTCTGAAAATTGTAAACGAGCACCTGCAGTAATTCGATGTGCTCCGCTCCCAAAAGGCCCAGCACAAAGACCATGCGCACCGGCACAGTGGACGAGGGATCGGACATCTCTCCCCATTCCACCGGGTGCTTCAGACGCACCGGCGCGATGAATTCCTTCACAATGTGCTCTGGCATCGTGTGCGGAATGGCCACCGACTCTGCGGGAAGCGGAATAGCAGTCGGATACTTTTCCTCTCTTGCCAGAACGGACTCCAGATAGGTTTCCCTGACATACCCCTTCTCAAGGAAAATATCCGCCATATAGGCGAGTACCTCTTTGTAGTCCGACGCCTCGAGATCGATGACCGTCAGATCTCTTTTGATCATTTCCTTTCCAGCCACTGCTCTTCTCCTTTTTCCTGCGTGAGGCCGCGTACCTGCATTTATTATATCATGTATTGCGCGTCATGTACTGCGGGAAAAAGAGTAATTAAAGAAAATCGCTCCGCTTCCACATGCGGCGGTACAGGCCCACGCAGATGAGGTCCGACAGAAGTGATCCCATCGGCGCCGCCAGTCCCATGGGGTACAGCGTCTCAGGATAAATACAGGATGCCAGGTACGCTCCGGGGATCCGCACCAGCACGATGGAAATGATATTGTGCATAAACGAATAGATGGACCGGTTGTAGGCGCTGAAATAGCCGCTGAAGCAAAACTGCACGCCCGCGAGAATACAGTCCAGAGAATAGGCCCTGAGGTACTGCGCCCCGAGCCTTACGACCTCCGGCTCCCCTGTGACGAACAGGCCCACAATGCCCTCGGCTTTCGCCTGACAGACCGTAAAGGAGACCGCGCCGAAACCGACGCTGATCAAAATGCCGTACAAAAGCGCGCGCTTTCCCCTGTCGTGATGCCCCGCGCCGGCGTTCTGCGCGGCCACGGCCGACACGGTGGAGAGCATCGCGGAGGGCACGAGGAACAAAAAAGTGATGACCTTTTCCACGATTCCCACTGCCGCCGCCACATTGACGCCGCGGCTGTTGGCGATCGTCGTGATCACCAGAAAGGAGACCTGGATCATCCCCTCCTGAAAGGCGATGGGGACGCCTATCCCGGCGAGCTTTTTCATAGCCTGCCCGTCGGGACGCAGCTCCGCCCGTGTAAGGCGGATCGGAAACTGCTCCCTGGCCGTCCCTCCCTTCCCTGCACTCCTCTGCCGGTTTCGGAGGGAGCGGACCGCCAGAAGGACCGAAAACGCCTGGGACCCCATCGTCGCAAGCGCCGCGCCTGCCGCGCCCATGCCAAGGGGCCCGATCAGGACATAATCCGCGCCCACGTTAATAAGGCCGGCGATCGCCACGAAGACCATGGGACTTCTGGTGTCCCCAAGGCCGCGGAAAATACTGCTGACCACATTGTAAGCCGTGATGAACGGAATGCCTATAAAACAAATGGTGAGATAAGCCCGCGTCTGCGGGACTGCTTCGGGCGGCGTGGACAAAATACGGATGATGCCGTTCGTGCACACCAGCAGCAGCGCCGTCATTGCCGCCGCAAAGGCGGAGAAAAGAATGATAGAATTGCCGATAAATAAAGAGCCCTGACGGGCGTCGCCCGCACCCACCGAACGGCTGATGCAGACCGTTGTGCCCATAGCAAGGCCCACGATGACCACTGTCAGCATATGCATGACCTGACTGCCGATGGAGACGGCCGAAACAGCCGCCGCGCCGTTAAATTGGCCCATGATGAACAGATCGGCCATTCCGTAAAAGGTCTGCAGAAAGCAGGCGATCAGATACGGAACAGCGAACTGCACCATCTTGCGGAACAGATTCCCGCTCGTCAGGTCATATTGCATATCTTCTTAAAGTCCTTCCCGACTGACAATCGTTAAGTAAAATTTCCGCGCGGCAGCCCTGGCTGCCTGAGGCAGTTTAATAGAATACGACGACCGGCATGCCCGGCGTCACATAGCTGTAAAACTCCGGGGCGACCGAGGGCGGCAGATTGATGCATCCATGAGAGCCGTCATACTTGTAGATCGTACCGCCAAAATTCGAGCGCCAGCTTGCGTCATGGAAACCGCAGCCCGAATAGAAAGGCATCCAGTAATCCACATGCGAGATGTAGGAATACTGGCCGTTGCCGAGCTGAATGCCCTTCAGTTCCACATCCGTATCCTTATAGAGGATCTGATAGACACCGGTCGGCGTGCCGCGTCCCAGTCCGGTGTTGCCGGACACGCAGGGCGTGTCGATCACCATCTTGCCGTCCACATAGATCCACACATGCTGCTGCGACAGATTCGCCTCGATATAAGTACTGCCGATGCCGCTCCCGTTGCCCTGAAACTCCTTGGAATAGTAATAGGGCTCGCGCTCATCGGTATCGCCGTCCCAAAGCACATCAAACACATCATCGCGCTCATCCACCTTGTTGACCGAATAGCCGTAATCACCGCCGCTCACCGTGATGTCGCCCACATTGGTCGCGTGAAAATCCCACTCCGTGCCGACTGTGTTGACCTTCATGGCCAGCTCGTCCACATAGACCGCGACCTTATCTTCCCAGAGATCCTCATCGCGGTAATAATTCCCGTCGTCATCCTTGGAAAGCCAGTCGATGGTGATCTCCTTGTCGATCGTCATCTCTTCCCCGCTGGGAAGGATCCAGGTCATACTGCCGGCGATCATGTGATTGAGATCCTCACACTTCGCGACCAGCTCCTCATTGTCCGCGCGCACTTTGGGCTCCTCATAGACGCCCAGCGCGGCCACATCGACTTCCGTTTCCCTTTTCTGTGCGGCATCATCGACTGCCTTGAGTATGGGCTTGGTGCTGAAATAGGTGCCTTCGACCTCCGGCACGATCTCAAACGTATCCTCCGAGAGAACGATGTACGCGTCAGAGGGCTTGACCATGTCATCCTCCTGCATGATCGGCAGATCTTTGACCACCTGCCTGAGCGCCACCGGATCATAAGTCGTCTTGATCTCAACTTCCGCATCCATCCTCTGGGAAAAACACTTGTACCAGTGATAGGGATCCTGCTGATCAAGAATCTTTGCAACGCTCCCGTCAGGCTTGATCTTATACCCAAACTGCTGCCCGTCGATCTTCTCCGTATAACCATCCTTGAACTTAAGCGTGATGGAATAGTCATCCGCTTTGCCGTACAGAAGCTTCTCCACCTCCGGCACCGTCATATTGCTGACGTCCTGCTCATTGATATAAGTATTCTCAAGGAAGTGCGTCCTGGCATAAGTCAGCCCATAATAATAACAGCCGCCTATAATGAGCAGCAAAATAAAGATGACCGTCAGCACCGCGCCGAAAATTTCTTCTTTTTGACCGGCTTCGCCTCCTCAACAGGCAGATACTCCGCTTCGGCGCTTTCCACCGGCGCCGCTGCGGACAAACTCTCCGCTTCTGCGTTTCTGACCGGCACCTCTGCGAACAGATCCTTCGTCTCCGCGTTTTCGACCGGCGTCTCTGCGGTCAATTTCTCCGTTTCCGCGTTTTCGACCGGCGCTTCTGCAGACAGATCCTTCGTCTCCGCGTTTTCCACCGGCGCCTCTGCGGGCAAGTTCTCCGTTTCCGCGCTTTCCACCGGCGCCTCTGCGGGCAAGTTCTCCGCTTCCGCGCTTTCCTCGGGCGCCTCTGCGGGCAGATCCTCCTCTTTCGCGCTTTCCACCGGCGCCTCTGCGGTCAAATTTGTCGCTTCCGCGTTTTCGACCGTCTCCACTATTTCTTTATTTGCATCCTTCTTCTTCCAAAAGAACATGG
>CAJOLP010000029.1 GCA_905235465.1 uncultured Lachnospiraceae bacterium
TATGAGAATGTCGACCACTTTGATGTGTGAGCGTTTGGCTTAAGTGAGCTGTAACGGAGAGGACGGAAGTAACAAATGGAACCGAACTACAATGACAACAGAGCGAAAAGCAGCACCGTGCGCGGGCGCATTATGCTCTTTACCATCATCTTCATTATTCTGTTCGCTGTGATGTGCTTTTCATTCATCAGTGCCGCGATGCGGGACAGGGTCGAACTGTTCAACAATGAGTATAATCACAGGGACGAGCTTTTGGAGCAGAAGAACAGGCGGGGCGGTATTTATGCCTCGGACTGCGAGACGATCCTGGCGTCCACCCAGACCTGGGAGACGGACGAGGGAGAGCCCGCCCAGGAGAGGACCTATCCCTTCGGGCGGATGTACGCGCACGTGGTGGGCTACGCCGCGATGGGCGGGAGCGGGCTGGAGGAGTATTTCAAATACGACCTGCTGCACTCGGATCTGCCGCTGAGCGACAAAGTTAAGTATGACGAGATGGACACGGCGGACGGCAGGCTCTATCCCGGCAACAATCTGATCACGACGCTTGATCCCAAGATCCAGGAGGCCGCCTACAACGCCATGAGCGGATACGAGGGCGCCGTGATCGTCACGGAGCCCGCCACCGGCAGGATCCTTGCCATGGTCTCCAAGCCCGATTTTGATCCCAATGAGATCGAAGACAACTGGGACGACCTGCTGAGCGACACCACGACGGGGACGCTGCTCAACCGCGTCACGCAGGGGCTTTATCCGCCCGGCTCCACGTTCAAGATCGTGGACGCCGCAGCCCTTCTGACCGAAGATCCCGATGCGTTTTCCGACTACACGTTCCACTGCACGGGCGTGTTCGAAAAGGACGGGGACTCCATCCACTGCTACGACTACGAGGTGCATGGAGACGTGGACCTGACGGAATCCTTCGCGCACTCATGCAACTCCTCCTTCGCGAATATCGGCGTCAATTATATCAGTACACAGCAGATGGAGGACACGCTGCAGGATATGCTCTTTAACCAAAAGCTCCCTTACGATCTTCCCTCCTCCAAGAGCTCGGTCCAGCTTCCGGGCACGCTTTCCGGGGAGGGGATCATGCAGATGTCCATCGGGCAGGGATCCACATCCCTTTCGCCCCTTCATCTGAATATGATCACCTGCGCGGTGGCCAACGGCGGCATACTGATGAAGCCTCATCTGATCGACGCGCTGCACGACGCCAAGGGCAGGACTCTGAAGCAGTACAGGGAGTCCGCCTGCGCCACGATGATGTCGGGCGATGTCTCTTCTAAGATCACGGAGATGATGCGCGCCGTGGCGACGGAGGGGACAGCCTCCTCCCTCAGCGGCAAGTCCTATGAGCCCGCGGGCAAGACGGGCAGTGCCGAGTTCGACAACAATAAGAGCTCACACGCATGGTTTACCGGCTTCGCGCCGGCCTCCGATCCGGAGATCTGCGTGACGGTCCTGATCGAGGGCAAGGGCATGGGATCCAGCTACGCCGTCCCGGTGGCGGCCAGGATCTTTGACGCCTATTTTGAATAAGATAAACGCTTGCAATTTGCTTTGCGGCGTGCTATTATTCTAATGTTTGACACATGACAGGTGTAATTGTGTGTAAGGAACCCTGAAAAGCAGGATTGGATGAGAGGATCGAAATGAGCATTATTCGCTGGATTTTAGTGATTGCATTGATTGCAGTGTGTATTACAATGACAGTTGTTATCCTTATGCAGGAAGGCCGTTCCCAGGGACTGGGCGCGATCAGCGGCGCGGCCGAGACATACTGGGGCAAGAATAAGGGCCGTTCCATGGAGGGATTTCTGGAGAAATTCACGAAGGGACTGTGCGTCGCGTTCTTTATCCTGGCGATCCTGCTGGACACACAGCTGTTCTGAGTACAAAAGCAAGGAATGAGAGAGATGTAAGTCTCTGATCGGGCATTGTAAAACACTCCTGCATGATAACTGCGGGAGTGTTTTTTTGACCATAAGTCTCCCGCGGTAAGAGCATCGGGGAAGGAACGGATTGAGCAGAGAAAAGACGGAGAAAAAAACTAAAGATAAATACAGCACCTCTGCAGCAGAGCGTATTTCGGCGGATTACCCGCCGCAGGACATTCTGGACATCGCGGAGGAATATGGGATCTACACGAGATTTGCCAAAAAGACGATCCTGGAGGCGGACGGTATCCCGCAGAAAGTGGAGCCGGAGAGCCTGGGTGGCAGGGAAGACCTGCGGGGGCTTACTACAGTCACCATCGACGGCGAGGGCACCAAGGACTTTGACGACGCCGTATCGCTGTCCCGCACGCCGGAGGGCCTGTGGGAAGTGGGCGTGCACATCGCCGATGTGGCGCAGTACGTGCGGGAAGGTTCCCCCCTGGACAGGGAGGCGCTTCGGCGGGGCACCAGTTTTTACCCCGCGGGACGAGTAATCCCGATGCTGCCGGAGGCACTTTCGAACGGGATATGTTCCCTGAAGGCGGGAGAGGACCGTCTGGCGCTGAGCTGTCTGATCACACTGACACCGGAAGGGAAGCCAAAGGATTACAGGATCTGCGAGTCCGTCATCCATGTGGACGCGCGGCTTACCTATGAAGGTGTGATGCGCCTTATGGAATCCGGGGATGAGAGCGAGATCGAGGCGAGCCTGAGCACACAGGGGTACCGGGGCATCCGGGGAAGGACGCGCGCCATCGCGGTCATGCTCCGGAGACTGATGCGGATCTCCCAAAAGCTTAAGGCGGCCCGCATGAAGAGAGGGTGTCTTGATTTTGACTTTCCGGAATCCGACATCAGGCTCGACGAGGCCGGCCGCCCCGTATCGATCAGCGCAAGGCGCAGAAATGACGCGACGGAAATGATCGAGGATCTGATGATCCTCGCGAACGAGACGGTAGCCAGGCACTGCTGCGAGCGCGATATTCCCATTGTCTACCGCGTCCACGGAAGGCCCGACCGGGATAAGATCCTGGAGCTGGAGACCGTCCTTCGCAGGTACGGGTATTCCCTTCCGACCGCAGGCGGAAAGGTACAGCCGCGGGACATCGCGGCGCTGATCCGCTCGTGCGAGGGGACGCCGGAGGAGGCCGCGGTGAGCCGCCTGATCCTCAGAAGCATGCAGAGAGCCGTGTATGACACGCACTGCGACGGGCATTTCGGGCTTGCGCTTGCGCACTACTGTCACTTCACATCCCCGATCCGGCGGTATCCGGATCTGCTGGTGCACAGGAGTTTGAAGGAGTGGCTGCACGGGGAGATGACCCCGGAGCGCAGACAGGCGCTGCAGGTGTTGCTCCCGGACAAGGCGATGCTCAGCTCCCAGAGGGAACAGATCGCCATGGAGGCAGAGCGGGAGGCCGCCAAATTAAAGAAGGCGGAATATATGTCGGACAGGATCGGCGAGATCTATGACGGCGTGGTCTCCGGCGTCACGTCCTTCGGTATTTTTGCAGAGCTCCCCAATACGGTGGAAGGGATGATCTTTGTGGGAGATCTGAACGACGACTACTATTACTTTGACGAGCGGCAGCTTATACTGGAAGGGGAGTTTACGGGCAAAAGATACCGGCTGGGAGATCCGGTGCGGATCGCTGTCAAGAGCGCCGACACGGAGCGCAGGCTCGTGGATTTTGTGCCCGCGGAGCAGGCGGAGAGTGTCCTCAAAACAGCGGCCGCGGGGGAGCGAAGGCAAAAGGACGATGTGAGAGCCGGCGGAAAAGACGGTGAAAAGGACGGCGGCCAAAAGGCCGGGAAAGCTGCCCGGCACGGCGGCAAAGCGAGACAGATCAAAAAGAAGGCGCGGGGAAAGATGGACCGCACCGGCAGAGCGCTGGCGGCAGGCGGCGGACGCGGAGGCCGCGGCAGACACAAGAAGGCGGCACGCCGCGCCGGAAGCGGCGCGGGCGTCATAAAAAGAGGGAAGAGAAGATGAGCGGCAAAGATTCCATCAAACTTGTGGCAAACAACAAGAAGGCTTACCACGACTACTTCATTGAGGAGAAGTATGAGGCCGGGATCGAACTGTTCGGCACGGAAGTCAAATCGATCCGGCAGGGGAAATGCAGCATCAAGGAGGCCTACGTGACGATCGATCACGGGGAGGCCTTTGTGGAGGGCATGAATATCAGCCCCTATGAGAAGGGAAATATCTTTAACCGCGATCCGCTCCGCAGGCGCAGGCTCCTGCTCCACAAGCGGGAGATCAACCGGCTGGCCGGACAGGTGCAGATGAAGGGCTATACCCTCATGCCCCTGCAGGTCTACTTCAAGGGGGGAAGAGTGAAGCTGGAGATCGGACTGGCCAGAGGCAAAAAGCTCTACGACAAGCGGGACGATCTCAAGAAAAAAGCCATGCGGCGGGAGACGGAGAGGGAGTTTAGAAGCGACCAGATCCGCTTCTGACTGGGCTCTGTAATGGGGCAGATCACTTGACATGGAACAGGCATCTTTTTATAATTCAATTGTCAGGAAAGGGAAGAAGATCCTGCGCATTCTAAATCCCGGGTTAGTAAAGGTTTCGACAGGGGTCATGAAGGTGGAGAAGCTATCCGAAGCCGATCGTTAAACGGCAAAATTAAAAATAAACGCTAACGATAGAGTAGCACTGGCAGCGTAAGCTGTCCGCCGCCTGCAGGAAACCCGCAGCCTGCAGATACGGCGTCATGAAAGCGGGAAACGACACGGGGTAAGCTTTGCCCCCGCGGGCGTATCATGAAGCTACCGACGCGGACGGTTTGACGTTTGACCTGCCGCACGAGGGAAAGGGAGAGATCCGCAACAAGCGTCTATGATAGTAGAAGGACATTGAATTGGCTTTTGGACAGGGGTTCGATTCCCCTCTAATCCACTTGCAGAGGCGCTTTCCGCTCACACGGAGAGCGCCTTTGCGGTTTTAAGAGGTACACTTATAAAAGTACAAGGAGGTCAAAAAATGAAAAAGTTAATCAGTGCAGTGCTGACATTGACGCTGCTGATGGCCTTGCTTGTCGGCTGCGGCAATCCGCAGACCGGCGGGGAGACCCAGCCCCAGAGCGGAGACACGGCGCAGGCAGCAGGCGCGCAGGAGGGAGACACATCCAAGGTCGGGCTGGATGATTTTGCGTTCAAGCCCCTGAAGATCGCGGTCGTCAGCTCCCCTTCCGGTGTCGATGACGGTTCCTTCAACCAGAACATCTATGAAGGTGTTCTCATGTTCCTTGACATGAGCGGCGACAGCTCCGTGACGGCCATCCGCGAGGAGACCGGCGACGTGGCGAAATGTATCGAGACGGTGCAGGACATCGTTGCGGATTACGACGTCATCGTCTGCTGCGGATTCCAGTTCGCCGGAATCAGCGACATTGCCACAAGCAATCCCGATGTGAAGTTCCTTTTGATCGACACCGATCCTTCCGACGCGGAGGGCAATCCCATCGAGCTGGAAAATGTCTACGCGATGACATTTAAGGAGCAGGAGGGCGGCTTCTGCGCAGGTCTGGCAGCCGCGCTTGAGACCAAGACCAATAAGGTCGCTGTCGTCAACGGCATCGCCTATCCTTCCAACGTCAACTATCAGTACGGATTCATGTCCGGCGTGAACTATGCCAACAAGTATTACGGCACAAATGCCGAGATCGTTGAGCTTGACTCCTACGCGGGCGAAGATGTGACCGGCAAGAATGTGGGCGGCAACTATATCGGCAGCTTTGGCGAAGAGGAGACAGGCAAGGCGGTCGGCAAGGCCCTGATCGATCAGGGATGCGACATCCTTTTCGTGGCGGCAGGCGCGTCCGGAAACGGCGTCTTCACCGCGGCAAAGGAAGCGGAAGATGTCTATGTCATCGGCTGCGATACAGACCAGTATGACTTCGGCAAGAACGGCGACAAGAACATTGTCCTCACATCTGCCCTGAAGGTCATGGACAATAACGTCTGCGGACAGCTGGTCAATATTTCCACCGACAATTTTGAGGGCAAGAACGCTCTTCTGGGCGCGGACACATTCTCCACCGGCTATGTGTTTGCAGATGGAAGATGCCAGCTCTCCGAGGATACGATCAAGAAGATCGACGAGGCGTTTGAGAAGGTCAGCAAAGGAACGGTCGTTCCCGCCGCGAACTTCAATGACATGACGCCCGACAACTTCACCGGACTTTGATCGGTCATTAGAGTTATAAACCGCCGCCCGGCGGCCATAAAGGCACAAGGGGTGTCACAGCTCCTTGTGCTATTTTCTGTGAGACAGAATTTGGAATAAGGCAGCAGGAACGGGAGCAGACATGGACAACGAATACATTTTGGAGATGCTTCACATCACGAAGCGTTTCCCCGGGATCGTCGCGAATGACGATGTGACGATCCAGGTCAAAAAGGGAGAGATCTACGCACTCCTGGGAGAGAACGGAGCGGGCAAGAGCACGCTCATGAGCATCCTTTACGGCATGTATGAGCCGGACGAGGGTGAGATCAGGGTGCGCGGACAGAAAGTGGAGATCGGCAGTCCCAGCCAGGCGGCGGGCCTGAGCATCGGCATGGTTCACCAGCACTTCACGCTGGTCACGGATTTTACCATCGCGGAAAATATTGTCCTGGGGAACGAGCCGATGACGAAGTTCGGGTTTCTCCCGGCCGTGGATCTGAAAAAGGCGAATCAGCAGATCCGTGAGCTCTCCCAAAAGTATGGGCTGGAGGTGGATCCCACGGCGGTCGTCGGCGAGATCGGCGTCTCCGTGCAGCAGCGCGTCGAGATCCTCAAGATGCTTTACAGAGAGGCGGAGATCCTGATCTTTGACGAGCCCACCGCGTTTCTGACGCCGCAGGAGATAGATTCTCTTTTGAATATTATCCGGAATCTGAGAGACAGCGGCAAGACCATTATCCTGATCACCCACAAGCTGGATGAAGTCAAGCGTGTCGCGGACCGCTGCGCGGTCTTAAGGCGCGGAAAGCTCATCGATGTCAGGAACGTGGCCGATATGGACACGAGAGAGATCGCGAGCCTCATGGTCGGGAGTGAGATCTCTCTGGAACTGGACAAGCAGCCCATGAATCCCGGTGCCGTTGTTCTGGATGTGCGGGACCTGACCGTGGCAAACAGCGAGGGGATCGAGATGGTAAAGGATGTGTCCTTTCAGATCCGGGCGGGCGAGATCCTGGCCATTGCCGGCGTCTCCGGCAACGGGCAGACGGAGATCGCCGACGCCATCGCGGGGCTTTTGCCTGTCCGCAGCGGGGATATCCTTTTGGGTGGTGAGAGTATTACCGGCCTGAGCATCAGAGAGAGGGCGCAGAAGGGGATCTCCTATATCCCGGAGGACCGCCACAATGTGGGCCTGATCCTGGACTATGATCTTGAGGACAATCTGGGGCTGCGCAGATATTACCGGGAACCGTTCACAAAGAATGGAAATCTTCAGGAGAATGTTTTCAGAGAGTATGCCGACAAGCTGATCGACAAATATGATATCCGGAGCTCCTCAGGCGCTGAGACCATCGTCCGCTCCATGAGCGGCGGCAATCAGCAGAAAGCGATCGTGGCGCGGGAGATCGAGGAGGGGAATCCTCTGATCATCTTCGTTCAGCCCACCAGAGGATTGGACATCGGCGCGATGCAGAGGATCCACAAAAGCATCCTCCATGAACGCGACCGGGGATGCGCAGTGCTCCTGATCTCGCTGGAGCTGGATGAAGTGATGGAGCTGGCGGACACCATCGCCGTCATTTACAACGGCCGCATAGGCAAGACAGCACCGGCCGACACGTTTACGAAACAGGAAGTCGGCGCCTATATGATGGGCGTCGGCGGGCAGCAGAATGCGGAAGGAAAGGAAAGGGAGCGGAATGAATAGTCGCAAGGACAGAATCCGGACAGCAGCCGTCTGTATCGCGGCAGGCCTGCTGGTTGGGGCGGTCATCATCCTGCTCCTGGGAAAGAACCCGCTGAAGGCCTACTTCAATCTCCTTCAGGGGTGCGGGCTCGCGCCCAAAGGCAAGTACGCGTCCGGCAAGGGAATGATCACGGATCTGCTCAGCTACGTGGACTCCGTGACGCCGATCATCTTTGCCGCACTGGCTGTAGCGGTCGCCATGAAGACCGGCCTGTTCAATATCGGCGTGTCGGGACAGATGCTGTTCGCAGGTTTTTTGGCGACGGTCACCGTCGGTTACAGTTCGCTCCCGGCTGTGATCGCAAAGCCTTTAGTGATCCTGATCGGGATCGCGGCGGGCGCTCTTTTAGGGAGCCTGGTGGGGTGGCTTAAGTACAGGTTCAATATCAATGAGGTGGTCTCCACCATCATGATCAACTATATCGTGAGCTACGTGGTGAGTTTCTTTATCCAGACCCGCTATATCGATACGGTCTCCCGCCAGTCCAAACTGATCAGGGGGGAGGCAAGGCTCACGCTCAAGAACGTCCCCATCGCCGGATATAAGTGCGATATACCACTGGCCATTGTTTTGGCGCTGGCTGCTGTTATCGCGGTCCACTATCTGATGCACAAGAGGACGCTGGGGTTTGAACTCAAAGCGGTCGGATACAGCCCGAAGGCGGCCGGATATGCCGGGATCGGCGTCGGGCGCAGTATTGTGACCTCGATGATGATCTCCGGCGCGCTGGCGGGCCTGGCAGGCGTTTCCTATTATCTGGGATATTTAGGCTCGATCCAGCCCAAGGTACTGGCCTCCACGGGGTTTGATTCCATCGCGGTGTGCCTGGTGGGCGGGAGCGAACCCGTCGGCATTCTGGGCGCCTCATTCTTTTTGCAGATCATCAGCAAGGGTTCCACATACATGAGTTCCCAGTCAGGGCTTGAGAGCGAGATCGCTTCGGTCATCACGGCAGTGATCCTGCTGTCCACGACCATGAGCACCGTGCTTATGGAGTTTATGAGGAGACGAAGAGAATCGCGGGAAAAGCGGAGGGCGGAAAATGACTCTGATCAATAATACGATTATAGACGGCATGGCCTTTATGCTCCCCCTTCTGATCATGGCGATCGGCGGTATTTTTTCCGAGCGGAGCGGCATCACCAATCTGGCCGTGGAGGGTCTCTCCGGCATGGGCGCGTTTACCGGCGCGCTGGCGGCCTACATCATGACGACCTGTCTGGGCATAAGCAGCGGGCCTGCCTATTATTTGTCTTTCCTGTTCGCGGCGCTGGGCGGGATGCTGCTGGGCCTTCTGCACGCCTTTTTGTGCATTGACGGCAAGGCCAATCAGGTGATCTGCGGCGTCGTCATCAATATTCTTGCTCAGTCGGTCACGATCTTTCTGGTCAAGACCATCAACCGCGAGATCTTCGGCAAGCCGTCCGACAAGATCGATCTGGGCGTTTCCGCGCGGTATACCGTGCCGGGGCTGTCTAAGATCCCTGTGCTCGGCGCGTTTTTTACCAAGATCTATCCCTTTGAGGTGATGATCATCATTCTGACGCTCATCGCCAGCTATGTGCTCTATAAGTCAAGGTTCGGCATGCACCTGAGGGCCTGCGGGGACAATCCCCATGCCGTGGACGCGGCCGGCCTGGATGTGGCCGGGATCAGAAGGCGTGCCGTGATGATCTCAGGCGCGCTCAGCGGAATAGGCGGTATGGCTTTCGCCTACTCCATCTCCGCAAAGTTCTCGGCGTCGTATTTTGTGGGCTACGGCTATCTGGCCATCGCCGCGCTGATCTTTGGCAACTGGACGATCCTGCCCACCCTGCGCGCCTGCGTCATTTTCGGATTCGCCAGAAGCGCCGGCTACCAGATCGTGCAGAAGCTCGGGTATCCCAGCAGCTATCAGGATCTGATCATGATCCTTCCCTACGTGCTGACGCTTGTCCTTCTGATCTTCTGGTCGGGCAAGAACAGAAGCCCCAGGGCACTGGGCGAGATCTACGACAAAGCAAAACGCTGACAAATATTCGTGAAAGGATATGACTATGATCGAATGGAGCGACAAGATACTGGAACGCTACGATGTGGTGAAGGCAGAATATCTCGAGGATATGGAGTGCGAGAGCTGGCTGCTCTCCCACAAAAAGACCGGCGCGCGGATCGCGCTTCTTCCCAACACCGATGATAACAAGGTATTTTACATAGGTTTTAGGACGCCGCCCACGAACTCCAAGGGGATGGCGCATATTGTGGAGCACACGGTCCTGTGCGGATCGAGGGATTTTCCGGTCAAGGACCCGTTTCTCTCTCTGGCCAAGGGATCGCTCAACACGTTTCTGAACGCCATGACCTACCCGGATAAGACTGTGTATCCGGTGGCCAGCTGCAACGACACGGACTTCAAAAACCTGATGCACGTATATCTGGACGCCGTCTTTTATCCCAATATCTACCGGGAGCCGAACATCTTCCGGCAGGAGGGATGGCACTATGAGATGGAGGATCCCCAGGGGCCCATCACGATCAACGGCGTCGTCTACAACGAGATGAAGGGAGCGCTCTCTTCCCCGGACGACGTGATCGCGCGGAGCATCAGCGGCGCCCTTTATCCCCACACGCCCTACGCGGTGGAATCAGGCGGCGACCCCCGCTGTATTCCGGATCTGTCCTACGAGGAGTATCTGGATTTTCACAGGAAATACTATCACCCCTCCAACAGCTATATTTATCTCTACGGCGACATGGATATGGAGGAGCGCCTGCTGTATCTGGACGAGGCGTATCTGTCCGCGTTTGACAGGATACAGGTGGATTCCGGGATCCCCGCGGAGCCTGCCTTTAAGGAGCCCGTGGAGAAGGAAGTGCATTACTCCATCATGCAGGAGGAGGATGAGGCCGGCAAGAGCTATCTGTCCTTTAACCTGTCCCTGGCGCCGGACGGCCTGGACGGCACCCTGAATCTGGCATTCAAGGTGCTGGACTATGTCCTGTGCGACGCGGAAGGCGCGCCCATCCGCAAGGCCCTTAGGGACAAGGGAATCGGGGAGGACGTCTATTCCATGCTGGATCTGGGGATCCGCCAGCCCGACTATACGATCATCGCCAAGAATACGGATGTCTCCCGCAAGGAGGAGTTCATTTCCACGATCGAAGAGACGCTCACCGCGCTGGCGGAGAATGGCATAGACGAGCGCGCGCTTCTGGCGGGCATCAACCGGTTTGAATTCAATTACAGGGAGGCCAGTTACGGCTTCTTGCCTAGAGATTTTGCCGGCAGGCTTCACGCCCGGAGCGGGGCGGGTTTCTATCCCAAGGGCCTGATCTACGGGCTGAACGCTCTGGACACGTGGCTGTATGACGACGGCGCCGCGTTCCTGAACATGAAGGAGGGAGCGCGGTTTGAGGAGCTTCGCACAAAGATCGGGACAGGGTATTTTGAACAGCTGATCCGGACCCACATGCTGGACAATCCGCACCGCGCGATCGTGGTGATGACGCCCCAAAAGGGCATGACGGAAAAGATGGCGGCGGAGCTCCGCGAAAAGCTCGACGCCATGCTGGCGGATATGTCGATGGAGGAGCGCGAAGAGATCATCCGCGAATTCGCGTCACTCCGGAAGTGGCAGGAAACGGATGATTCCGAGGAGGACAAGGCCAAAATACCGATGCTCCAAAGAGAGGATCTCGGGAAAGAAGCCAAGCCCTATGTGAATGTCGTGGAGGAAGTGCCCGGCACGGCGGGCGTAAAACTCATCGCGCATCCGCTGCCCACAGTGGGAATCGATTATCTGACGTTTATGTTTGATATTTCGGACCTGCCCGCGAAGTTTTATCCCTATCTCGGTATCTTCAAGACCGTCCTGGGGGCGCTGGACACGGAGAATTACAGCTATTCCGCGCTGGATCAGGAGATCAATATCATGACCGGCGGCATCGGCTCCACCGTGGGCATCTACACGATGGACGGCGAGAGGGACAAATACAGACTTACGATGGAGATCACGGGCAAGGCACTTGACAAGAATGTCGGGGCAGTGTTTTCACTGGTTCAGGAGATCGCCATGCGCACCAAATGGAGATCCCCGGCACGCATCAAGGAAGTGCTGGAGGAGGAGCGCGCCGGCATGCAGGCGGAGCTGATCTCCGCGGGCCATGTCACGGCGCTTATGCGCGCGAGATCCTATTACTCAAAGACGGGGGCCGTGATGGAGAGCTTCAGCGGGATCACCGGATACCGCACGCTGGACAGAGTGTGCCGCGATATGCTAAAGGAGAGTGAGGCGGCCCGCATCGAGGATATTCTTGAGGAGATGGCCGGGTACATTTTCCGGACAGATCACCTGATCGTGGACTGCACGGCAGAGGAGCAGGCGCTCCCGAAGATCCGCGGGGAGATCGCGGCGTTTTGCGGGGCGCTCCATCCCGGGCAGACCGGGGCTGAGGATCTGGCGCGGTATGGGGCCAAATACAGCGTGCAGCCTGTCAGGAAGCAGGAAGGATTTACGACGGCGGGGCAGGTGCAGTATGTCTGCCGCGCGGGACGGTTCGACCGGCAGGGGCTTCCCTATACGGGGGCGATGCGTGTCCTTCGCGTGATCCTGAGCTATGAGTATCTGTGGTACAAGGTCAGGATGGAGGGCGGCGCCTACGGGTGCATGACCGGTTTTTCCCGGGACGGAGGAGCCTTCTTCGTATCCTACCGCGACCCGCATCTGGGACAGACGATCGACGTCTATGAAAACGCGCCCGCGTTTATCGAAGAATATGAGGCGGACGAGCGCGCGATGACACAGGCGGTCATCGGCGCGGTGGGCACATTGGACCAGCCTATGACGCCGCCGGTCTATGGCAAGTATTCCCTGACGGGCTATATGACGGGCCTTACGGTGGAAAAACTCCAAAAAGAGAGGGATGAGCTCCTGTCCTGCACGGCAGAGGATATCCGCGCGCTTGCGGACAGCGTCCGGGCGTTTCTTGACGACGACTGCCTGTGCGTGGTGGGAAGTGATGAAATAATCAGAGCTGAGAGCGGGCGGTTTGACACGGTCGAAAAGCTGTAGGCCGGGGGCGCTTAAGGATGGAGAGAATATAATGGGAAATAAGAAAGCGGGCTTTGCGACGATCATCGGCAGGCCCAACGTGGGCAAATCGACACTGATGAATCATCTGATCGGCCAGAAGATCGCGATCACATCCTATAAGCCGCAGACCACGCGGACGCAGATCCGCACGATCCTGACCAATGATGACGGGCAGGTGGTCTTTCTGGACACGCCGGGTATCCACGCGTCCAAGACCAGGATGGGGGAGTATATGGTGCGGGCCGCGGAGAGCACACTCAAAGAGGTGGATGTGATCCTGTGGCTTGTGGAACCCAGGGAAAAGATCAGCAGTGAGGACAAAATGATCATGGAGCGGCTGGTCAGGGTGGACACACCCGTTCTGATCGTGATCAACAAGATCGATACGGTCAAAAAAGCGGCGCTTCTGCCGGTCATCGACGCCTATCAGAAAGCGTACACGGGCGCCTATGAAAAGGAGAGGGGCGCCGACGCGTCCCCGAACCTGAGCGGGATCATTCCCGTCAGCGCCCGGAAGGGCGAGGGACTTTCGGAACTGCTTTCGGAGCTTTTTGATCTGATGCCGGAGGGCGAGCCGTTTTACGACGAGGATGAGATCACGACACAGACGGAACGGGAGATCGCGGCCGAGATCATCCGAGAGAAGGCACTCAGGCTCCTTCAGGAGGAGGTGCCCCACGGCATCGCGGTGACCATCGAGCGCATGAAGGAGCGCACCAAAAAGGATGGAACAGTCATCTGCGACATCGACGCCTCCATCATCTGCGAGCGGGAGAGCCACAAGCTGATCATTATCGGGAAGAACGGCTCCATGCTCAAAAAGATCGGCACCGCCGCGCGTGAGGACATAGAGAAGATGCTGGAGTGCAAAGTCTCATTAAAGCTCTGGGTCAAGGTCAGAAAGGACTGGAAGGACAACGAGCTGCAGATGAAGTCTTTTGGCTATGATATGCGGACCTACCGCTGAGCGGCGGGCAGGGGGATACCTATATGGCACAGCAAGGTACCGGCCAATTTCATACGGAAGTCACCGGCATGATCCTGCGAGCCGTACCCATAGGAGAATATGACAGGCGAGTGGAGATCCTGACGAGAGAGCGCGGCAGGATCTCCTGTTTTGCGTCGGGAGCAAGACGCCCGGGGAGCACCCTGATGGCGGCGGCGCAGCCCTTCGTAACCGGGCGCTTTTCCATCCGCGAGGGGAGAAGCGCGAACCGGATCGCGGATGCCCGGGTGGACAATTTCTTTGAGGACCTCCGCACGGATATCGCGGCGGCGTGCGTCGGCAATTACTTCATGGAAGTGCTTTCCTACGTGACCAGGGAGAACAACGACGAGTCCGCGCTGCTCACCCTCGCCTACCAGTCCCTGCGGGCGCTGGAATCGGACGCCTTTGACAACCGGCTGGTGCGGGCCGTGTTTGAGATAAAGCTCGTCATGCTCGAGGGCGAGTATCCGGGACCGCGCCGGGACGCGCAGTACCTGCCGGCGACGCTCCGCACGCTGGAGTTTTTGTGGAACACGCCCGCAGCCGCCGTCTACCGCTTCAAGGTGAGCGGGGAGGTGCTGGACGAGCTCACACAGTACGCGCGCTGGCTCATGGGCCGGACCTTCGATCACACTTTTAAAAGCCTTGAGATCATGGAGCTGATGGGCGGCGGTTCTGACAGTTGATGATTGCAAACAAATGATAATTACCGTATAATAAAATTTCGCGGGAGCATTTGATATACCAAAGATAAAGGAGCAGGAACTTTATGGAAAAGACAATGGACAAGATCGTAGCGCTTTGCAATGCCAGAGGCTTTATTTATCCCGGTTCCCAGATCTACGGCGGTCTGGCCAACACATGGGACTACGGCAATCTGGGCGTGGAGCTCAAAAATAACGTCAAGAAGGCGTGGTGGCAGAAATTCGTACAGGAGAGCCCCGAGAATGTGGGCGTCGACTGCGCGATCCTGATGAACCCCAGGACCTGGGTGGCCAGCGGACATCTTGCCAGCTTCTCCGATCCGCTCATGGACTGCAAGGCCTGCGGCGAGCGTTTCCGCGCGGACAAACTGATCGAGGACTACGCCGCGGAGAACGATTTGACGCTGGACGGCAGCGTCGACGGATGGACATCCGACGAGATGATGGGCTTTATCAATAAGTTCAGTGTTCCCTGCCCCAGCTGCGGCAAGTTCCATTGGACGGATATCCGCCAGTTCAATCTGATGTTCAAGACCTTCCAGGGCGTCACAGAGGACAGCTCCTCCACGGTCTACCTGCGTCCCGAAACAGCGCAGGGCATCTTTGTCAACTTCAAGAACGTGCAGAGGACTTCCCGCAAGAAGATCCCGTTCGGCATCTGCCAGATCGGCAAGTCCTTCCGCAACGAGATCACACCCGGCAACTTCACATTCCGGACAAGAGAGTTCGAGCAGATGGAGATGGAATTCTTCTGCGAGCCCGACACGGATCTGGAGTGGTTCAAATACTGGAAGGATTACTGCTGGAACTGGCTCATGACGCTGGGCATTAAGCCCGAAGAGGCGCGCATGAGAGACCACGACAAGGAAGAGCTTTCCTTCTATTCCAAAGCGACTACGGATATCGAGTTCCTGTTCCCCTTCGGATGGGGCGAGCTCTGGGGCATCGCGGACAGGACGGATTACGACCTGACCCAGCACCAGAACGTGTCCGGCGAGGACATGAGCTATTTTGACGACGCGACCCGCACCAAATATATCCCTTATGTCATCGAGCCCTCTCTGGGCGCGGACCGCGTGACACTCGCGTTCCTGTGCGCCGCTTATGACGAGGAAGAGCTGGAAGGCGGGGACAAGAGGACAGTGATGCGCTTCCACCCGGCCCTCGCGCCCGTGAAGGTCGGCGTCCTGCCGCTCTCCAAAAAGCTTGGTGACCAGGCCTTTGATCTCTACAAAAAGCTCAGCAAAAAGTATAACTGCGAGTATGACGACAGGGGCAACATCGGCAAGCGCTACAGAAGACAGGACGAGATCGGAACCCCGTTCTGCGTGACCTATGACTTCGACTCCGAGAACGATCAGGCCGTCACGGTCCGCATGCGCGACACCATGGAGCAGGTGAGAGTGCCCATCGCGGAGCTGGAGAACTGGCTGTCTGACAAGTTTGATTTCTGATCTTTGAGCATTGGATCCAAAGCACGGGATCCAAAGCAGTGAATGAATTGTAAGAGGTGAGCGATAATGCAGTATTATGGCGTGAATGAATTGCGAGAGATGTTCCTGAAGTTCTTTGAGTCCAAAGGGCACCT
>CAJOLP010000030.1 GCA_905235465.1 uncultured Lachnospiraceae bacterium
AAAAGAGGGCGTCGGAAGGCTGTCGGAAAATTGTAACATTTATCGGAAATTCGCGACAGGGACACTGAAATAATTTGCTATTGCATATGTGGCGGGGAAATAGTCAGAAAATACAACCTGTAGTGGTCGGCCGGTGTCCGGACCATACATTTATGCAGAGTAGAACGCACAAAATATGCAATAAAATTTAGTAAAAATTTAGAAACAAAAATTCCGCTAACCATAGTCGGATGTGTTATCATGTTGTATGGAACAGGAGAATGGCAGAAGGAGGAAATCGACCTTACCATGCAGGACATTATGGAAGAGATGGACATTGCGTTTCCGCATTTGGGCATCTACCTTCACAACGTACCTAAATCCATAATGATCGGCAATTTCAGCATTGCTCTTTACGGCATCATGGTCGCCTCCGGAATGCTTCTGGGAATTCTTCTTTCCTCCCGCATCGCGAAGAAAACGGGACAGGATCCGGACACATACTGGGATCTCTCGATATGGCTTCTGATCTTCTCGATCATAGGCGCGAGGATCTACTATGTGATCTTTGAATGGGATATGTACAAAGACGATCCGATCCAGATCCTGAATCTGCGCGGGGGCGGCCTGGCCGTCTATGGCGGGATCATTGCCGGTGTGCTCACCGTTATCCTGTATGCGAAGCGCCACAGCCTCAAACTCCCTCTCGTGCTGGACACCTGTGTGTACGGTCTGCTTTTGGGACAGATCGTGGGCCGGTGGGGCAACTTCTTCAACAGGGAAGTGTTCGGAGAGTACACGGACAGTCTTTTCGCGATGCGGATCCCGATCAGCATGGTGCGTCCGTCCGATATATCCGAATCGATCGCGGCCCACATCGCGGAAGGGACAAATTACATCCAGGTGCACCCCACATTCCTGTACGAGGGCATGTGGAACCTGATGCTCCTGATCCTGCTGCTGATCTATCTTAAGCACAAGAAATTTGACGGCGAGATCACCCTCCTGTATTTCGCCGGCTACGGGATCGGCAGGACATGGATCGAATTCATCCGCACGGATCAGCTGTATATTCCGGGGACGAGTGTGCCGGTGTCCATGGCTCTGTCCGCCGTGCTGGCAGTCGTGTCGGTCATCATGATCATTGTGATCAGAAGGCGCCCGGCAGCAGGCAAAGAAGCGGACGGTCAAAAGGACGGAATGTAATTTTCTTTATTCCGTTTACGTTTTTTTGAATTCTCCTATTGAAAAATACTTCCCGAATTGCTATTATTGTGTTGAAAAGTGGTGCAAAGTGGAGGGAAGTGCAACATGTTCATGGGAGAATATGGTCATTCTCTTGATCCCAAGGGGAGATTGATCATACCATCCAAATTCAGAGAGGCTCTGGGCGACAGATTCGTGATCACGCGAAGTCTGGATCAGTGTCTGTGTATTTATGACATGGAGGACTGGGAGAAGTTTGTCTCCCGCCTCAGCGACATTCCCTATAACGTCAAGAAACAGAGACAGCTTGTGCGCTTTTTTCTCTCCGGCGCGAATGAGGTCGAGCCAGACAAGCAGGGACGCGTTCTGATCCCTGCAAATCTGCGGGAGGCCGCGGGAATCGAAAAGGATGTTGTTCTGGTGGGCGTCGGCTCACGCATTGAAGTGTGGAGCGCGAAGAACTGGGAAGAGATGTCGACCAGCGACGAGATCAACGAGATTGCCGAGGAAATGCTGGGGAACGGTTTTGAAATTTGAACATAAGCCGGTACTTCTTCAGGAAGTATTAGAGAATCTGAATATACAGCCGGACGGGATCTATGTGGACGGAACTCTGGGAGGCGGCGGACACGCTTTTAAAGTGCTCGCAAGGCTTGGAGAGGGAGGACGGCTGATCGGGATCGATCAGGATGAGGACGCCATCGCGGCATCCACAGATCGGCTCGCTCCCTTCGGGGACAAGGTGACGATCGTGCACGACAATTTTGAGCACATCGGGGATGTGCTGGGGGCACTCGGCATCGAACAGGTAAATGGCATTCTGCTGGATTTGGGAGTCTCCTCCTACCAGTTGGATAACCCTCAGAGAGGGTTTACCTATCGGACGGACGCTCCACTGGATATGAGAATGGATCAAAGCAGTGCGGTCACCGCGGCGGAGATCGTAAACTCATATCCGGTGGATGCTCTCACGAGAATTTTGCGGGACTACGGCGAGGAGAAATGCGCGGCGCGGATCGCGCAGGCCATCGTTCGTAGGAGGGAAGTAAGCCCGATCACCACAACAGGCGAGCTGAGCAGGATCGTACATGAGTCGATCCCCGCGAGAATGCGCGACAGGGGAGGCAACCCGGACAAGAGAACGTTCCAGGCGCTGCGCATAGCCTGCAACAGGGAACTGGATGTCCTTGCGGACTCCCTGGATACGATGATCGATCTTTTGGCGCCCGGCGGAAGGCTGTGTGTGATCACCTTCCATTCCCTTGAGGACCGCATCGTCAAGAACGCGTTTCGGACGAATGAGAACCCGTGCACCTGTCCGCCGGAATTTCCGGTGTGCGTGTGCGGAAAGGTGCCGAAGGGACGTGTGATCTCGCGAAAGGGCATAGTGCCCGGCGAAGAGGAGCTTGGCGAGAACAGAAGGGCGGCAAGCGCAAGACTCAGAGTCTTCGAGAAGGCCTTCTGACAAAGGAGCCGGAAGGCGGCCTTAAACGGGACGGCTTAACTTAGTAAAAATACTCCAGGCGGGGGGTTAATTATATGATCAGGAAATCAACGCGTGCTCTGAACGGCTCGCAGCAAAGGGATCAGTATCAGAGCAACATCATATACAGCGAGGCATTTGACAGGGAGCAGGCCTCATATGTATCCGGGAGCGCGGCGCCCGACGACTTTTGGAGAGAATACTCGGATGAGGAGACCCACCGCAGGAACAAGGACGTGCGTCTCGCCGCCAGAAGGAACAGGCAGAAGGCAGTCTATATTAATCTGCGCTACGTCATGTATATGGCGCTTTTGGTCGCTTGTATGACCGGGGCGCTCATCTGCTATATCAAGCTCAAATCGGATATCTCGTCGGGCAATAAGGAGATCGCGGCGCTGGAGTCCACGCTGACGGAGCTGCGGGCTTCCAACGACGAGCTCTACAATGAGGTCCACAGCGATGTGGATCTGGAGCAGATCCGAGAGATCGCAATCGATGAATATGGCATGAAATATGCCGATCAGGATCAGATTGTGGTATACTCAAAGGCAAAAGGCGACAGGGTGCACCAGATCGCCGGTGTGACGAGGTGACAAAAAGCCCCGTCCCAAGAGATGTTTTTTGAGTAAGCAAGACGGAAATAGCAGGGAATGAAGTGAGAAGTGACAGGGTAGTAAAAGGCAGAAATACCCACGGCGGAAAAAAGAAATTCACCATCAGTATGAAGAATAAGCTGGCAGTACTATACGGAATAGTGCTGCTGGCTTTTATTGGGTTGGGAATTCGGATCTTTATCATCAACAGGGACAACGGGCAGGCATATACCATGCAGGTCCTCTCCCAGCAGGCGTATGAAAATCAGACGATCCCCTATAAGAGAGGCAAGATCCTGGACAGCAAGGGCACAGTCCTGGCGGACAGCCAGCTCGTTTACAGCGTCATTGTGGATTCGAAGCAGATCCTGGAGAAGGACGCCTATCTGGAGCCGAGTCTGGACGCGCTGGAGCGCCTGGGGGTCAACCGCGCCACGATCCGCGAGTACATCACGAACCACCCGTCCTCCCAGTATTATATCGCGCGCAAGAATCTGACCTATCAGGAGAGGAAGGCGTTCATGGACGAGCTGGAAGAGGGGATGGCGCAGGAGTCCAAAGATCACGTCCCTTCCGCGGAGAGGACATACAGCAACGTCAAGGGAATATGGTTTGAGAGCAGCTACATCCGCACCTATCCCCACGGGAACCTTGGCTGCACGGTGCTGGGGTATTCCGGCGCCAACAACAGCGGGAACGGAGGGCTGGAGGAGTATTACAACGACACGCTCAACGGCGTGGAGGGGCGGCAGTACGGGTATCTGGACGAATCCCTCAATATGGAAAGAACCACGATCGACGCCAGGGACGGCAACAATCTCGTCCTGACGCTGGACGCCAATATCCAGAGCATCGTGCAGAAATATCTCGATGAGTTCAATGAGCAGTACCGCGACAACACGCATTACGGAAACGGCGCGAATAATGTGGGCTGCATTATCATGGACATCAATTCCGGCGCGATCCTGGCCATGGCGGGCACGCCCTTCTATGATCTGAATCATCCTTCCGATCTGTCCGCGCTGGCGGGCATGCCCAAGCTGGACAGCAGGGATGAGGCGACGGATTCCTATCTGTCCTACGCGGACATTCTGACCATGTCCTCCGAAGACAAGCCGCGGTATCTCAACGCGCTGTGGAGCAATTTTTGCGTCAGCGAGTACTACGAGCCCGGTTCCACGGCCAAGCCGTTCACCATGGCGACGGGCCTGGAGACAGGGACGGTCTCGCTGGACGACACCTTCGATTGCCCCGGGTATCTGACCATTGACGGGTTCCGCATCCGGTGCCACAATATCTACGGCGACGGGCTCCTTACGCTGGGCGAGGCGCTGGAGCGCTCCTGCAACGTGGCGCATATGATCATGGCGGAACAGGAGGGGAAAGAGAACTTTACAAAGTTCCAGAACGTGTTCAATTTCGGACTCAAGACGGGCGTCGATCTGGCGGACGAGGCCAGGACGGATGAATTCGTCAATGACTCCACCATGACGGACGCCACGCTGGCGACGAACGCGTTCGGGCAGAACTTTGACGTGACGATGATCCAGATGATCACCGGCTTCTGTTCTCTGATCAACGGCGGCAATTACTATCAGCCCTATATCGTCAGCAGGATCACCAGTCCCAGCGGCGTGACCGTACAGACGACAGAGCCCAGGGTCATCAAGAAAACAGTCTCCGAGGACACCAGCGCCACCCTAAGGAAGTTCACCCTGCAGGTCGTGGAGGGCGAAAACGGAACGGGTTCCACGGCAAGGCCCGCCGGCTACAGGATCGGCGGCAAGACGGGAACGGCGGAGACGCTCCCCAGAAGCAACGGGGAGTATGTGGTGTCCTTTATGGGATACGCGCCCTATGAGGATCCTCAGATCGCCATCTATGTGGTGGTGGACAGGCCCAATGTGGGCGTGCAGGACGACGCAAAATACGCGACGCGGATCGTGCGCAGTATTTTGACGGAGGTCCTTCCCTACATGAACATCTACATGACCGAGCCGGTCAGCGATGAGGAGCGGGAGGAGCTGGAGGATCTGGGTCTGGCCGTGACCTATCAGGGCGCCGAGAGCGGCGGAGATGACTGATCCGGAGCGATCCGTCTTACGATAATAGTTTTGTGACAGAGGAAAAAGAGATTATGCAGACAGGAATGCGCTTTGCAACGATCATTGTGCCCATGCTGATCGCGTTTGCGGTCAGTGCGGTGTCGGGGAAGTATCTGATCCCCTATCTGCGCCGCATCAAGGCGGGACAGACCGAGCGGGAATACGGGCTGGAGAGCCACCTGAGCAAGACCGGCACACCCAATATGGGCGGACTGATGATCCTTCTGGGCATGGCCGCCGCCTGTCTGATCTTCGCGGGGCGCTGCGGCGAGGTGATCCCCGTGCTGATCCTCACGGTCGGATTCGGGGCGATCGGCTTTGCGGACGACTATCTGAAGGTCATCAAGAAGAGGTCTGACGGGCTCAGTGTCAAACAGAAGCTGATCCTGCAGATCGTGGTGGGCCTTCTGTTCTTTCTCTATGTCAGGGAGATCAACCACATTCCGCTGACCATGAAGGTGCCCTTCGCGGCCGGCGTCAGTCTTGATCTGGGTTTTATGACCATCCCGGCGCTCCTGTTCATTTTAGTGGGCACTGTGAACGGAACAAATTTCACGGACGGCGTGGACGGCCTGGCGAGCTGCGTCACCGTCGCTGTCGCCCTTTTCTTTACGATCTGCGCGCAGATGAGCGGATCCGGGACGGCCGCCGCGGGCGGTGCCATGATCGGCGCGCTGCTCGGCTTTTTGCTCTACAACGCCTATCCGGCCAAAGTGTTCATGGGCGATACGGGATCGCTGGCGCTGGGAGGCTTTGTGGCCGGCATGGCCTTTATGCTGCAGATCCCGCTTTACATTCCCATTGTGGGCTTTATTTATCTGGCGGAAGTGCTGTCGGTGATCATTCAGGTGACCTATTTTAAGAAGACCCACGGAAAGAGGATCTTTCGCATGGCGCCGATCCACCACCACTTTGAGAAGGGCGGCTGGTCGGAGGTCCGCGTCGTGGCCGTATTCACGATCGTGACGGTCATTTTGTGCGCGGTCGGGCTTTTGGGCTACTGGATCTGAAGGTGAGGTATTTATGGATTTAAGGGATAAAAATGTACTGGTGATCGGAGCCGCCCGCAGCGGTATCGGCGCGGTGCATCTTCTGCATTATTTGGGGGCGCGCACTATTTTGCTCGAACAGAACAAAGAGGCCCGGGTCCCCGAGATCCGCGAAAAGCTGGCCGAAGAGGACAGGGACTATCCTCAGATCGTCGTGGGTGAGCTCACGGACGAATGCAAGGAAAGTCTGGATCTGGTGGTGCCCAGTCCGGCTGTGCCGATGGATTCGCCGCTGCTTACGGAGCTCTCCCAAAGAGGCGTGCCGATCTGGTCGGAGATCGAGCTGGCCGCCCGGGTCGACCGGGGGAAGATCCTTGCCATCACGGGCACGAACGGCAAGACCACCACGACGACGCTGGTGGGAGAGATCATGAAGGCGGCCTGTGAAAAAGTCTTTGTGGTTGGCAATATCGGCTATTCCTACGCGGCGGTGGCGGACCGGACAGATCCCTCGTCCGTGACTGTGGGGGAGATCAGCAGCTTCCAGCTGGAGGCGGCAGAGGAGTTTAAGCCCTCCGTGAGCGCGATCCTCAATATCACGCCGGATCATCTCAACCGGCACTACACGATGGACAACTACGCGGCCATCAAGGAGCGGATCGCCATGCGGCAGACCAAAGAGGATGTATGCGTGCTCAACCGCGACGATCTAAGGCTCTACGCGTACGGCATGTATCTGTGCCCGGCGAGGGTCATCTGGTTTTCCTCCGCGGGAAGGCTCAGGGACGGATTCTGGTATGACCGGGAGACGGAGACGATCTGTTTCAGCGCTGCCGGAAAGTCGGAGCCGTGGATGAATGTGCATGAGATGCGGCTTGTGGGCATCTGCAATGTGGAAAACGTGATGGCGGCCATGGCGGTCACTTCCGCGGCGGGCGTGCCGAAGGAGAAGATCCTGTCTGTCATACGCGATTTCGCGCCGGTGGAACACCGCATCGAATTTGTTGCGGTCAAGAACGGCGTCACGTATTATAATGATTCCAAAGCGACGAATCCGGACGCGGCGGTCCAGGGGATCCGCGCGATGAGCGCCCCCACGATCCTGATCGCGGGCGGCTACGACAAGAAGAACAGCTATGACGCCTGGATCGAGGCGTTTGACGGAAAAGTCAGGGAGCTGGTGCTGATCGGCCAGACGGCGGACGATATAGAGAGGTGCGCCAGAGAGCACGGGTTTAACAGCATCAGCCGCTTTGACACATTTGAGGAGTGCCTTGCGCACTGCACACAGGCCGCCCGGGAGGGAGACGCCGTGCTCCTGTCGCCGGCCTGCGCGAGCTGGGGGATGTTCCCCAACTACGAGGTGCGCGGCAATGAATTCAAGGATTATGTGAACGCACTGTAATCGTCAGTTTACGGTGAATGTCTTGAGAGAACGGATCATATGAATTGGTTGACCAGATTGTTTAAAAAGAGAGGGAATATCGACTACAGCCTTCTTTTTATCGTGCTTTTCCTTTTGGCCTTCGGCCTCGTCATGCTCTATTCCACGAGCTCCTACGAGGCGGCCGCGGAATATAAGGACGCCGCCTATTTCCTCAAGAGGCAGGCGGTATTTACGCTGCTGGGCCTCATCATCATGGTGGGCGTCTCGTTCATTCCGTATACGTTCTGGAAAAAGATCTCGTTTCTGACGTACATGGTGAGCATCGGGCTGATCATTCTGATCCTGCCCTTCGGCCTGGAGGTCAACGGCGCGAAGAGGTGGCTCGCCCTGCCGGGGATCCCCATGCAGCTGCAGCCCGCGGAGGTCGCCAAGATCGCCCTCATCATCTTCTCGGCGATGTTCATAGAGAAGCTGGGAAGAAGGAACCTTCTGTCCCTTAAGGGCTTTATCGCGCCCCTGATCCCGGCGCTGATCGTCGCTGTGCTGCTGTGGAAGATCACGGATAATCTGAGCTCGGCGATCATCACAATGGCGATCGTCATGGGCATGCTCTTCGTGGCATGTCCGGACTACAAGAGGTTTGTCGCCATGGGCGCCTCGGTGGCGGCCGTGGGTGCGGGCGCCGTCTGGTTTATCGTCAATTCCGCGGATCAGAATTCTCTGGATTTTCGCGGCGAGCGAATTTTAGCCTGGCTGGATCCGCAGGCATACGCGGGCGGCAAAGGGTATCAGACGATCCAGGCGCTTTACGCCATCGGCTCCGGCGGCATGTTCGGCAAGGGCCTTGGGCAGAGCATGCAGAAATTAGGCTTTATTCCCGAGGCGCAGAATGATATGATATTCTCGATCATCTGTGAGGAGCTGGGACTGTTCGGCGCTGTAAGCATCATGCTTCTGTTCCTGATCCTTTTGTGGCGCTTCGTCGCCATCGCCAGCAACGCGGATGATTTTTACGGCGCAATGCTGGTCGTCGGTGTGTTCTCGCACATCGCGGTCCAGGTCATTCTCAACATAGCGGTCGTCACCAACACGATCCCCAACACGGGCGTAACGCTGCCGTTTATCAGTTACGGAGGTTCCTCGGTCTTCTTCCTTCTGGCGGAGATCGGGATCGTGCTGAGCGTGGCCCGGGGTCTTAACGCAGAGGAAGTTTTGGAGAGATAGTGGAAGAGTTCATGGAGCCGTCCGGAAACGAAGAAAATATTCCCGAAACCGGCGGGGAACTGAATGAGAAGAGCGGAAAAAAGCGCGGACACAGGGGACTGTGGGTCGCGCTCATTGTTGTCGTCCTTCTTGCGGCCGGCGCGGTCTTTGTGTGGGTAAAGTGCCCGGTTAAGAAAGTCTATGTGCAGGGCACTTCCTATTATACCAGTGAGGAGATCGCGGAGCAGGTGATCCCCAGGGACAAGCCTCTTTACCACAACTCGGTCTTTTTGATGATCCGATATTACCTGCCCGGGGCGCCCTCGATCCCGTTTGAGGAAAAAGTGCGCGTGCGGATGCTGGACGCGGAGACCGTCCTCATCACCGTCAGGGATAAGGAATTGGCGGGCTATATCCCCTATGTGGGGAAGAATCTGTATTTTGACGCGGACGGCGTCGTCAGGGAGTACACGCCGCTGACGGTCAGGGGCATCACCTATGTCACGGGTCTGGATGTCTCCGACGCGCAGCCCGGCCGGCGCATCGAATCCGAGGATGACGCGGTGCTGGGCCTGGTGCTGGAGGCGCTGCAGGCCATGCGCAAGTACGAGATCTCGGCGGACGGCATACAGGTGGAGAGGGCAGGCACCTTGTCTCTTTATTTTGACAAGGTCAGGATCCGGATCGGCCGCAGCGACTATGAGCTCAAGATCTCCAAGATTGCGCAGATTTTGCCATATCTGGAGGGAAGATCCGGAACGATCGACTTGACAAACTATAGCTCTTCGGATGAAAATATTATTCTGAAGTGATCGACGTGAAATAGTTTCGTAAAAATTGTAAAACACGCATTGATTATTTTAGCGTCTGATTGTATTATTATTTACGTAAATATTAATTCTAAATAAAGGAGGGGGCCAACCGTGCTTGAGATCAAAACAAATGATACGGAACCGGCTTGCAAGATTATAGTCGTTGGCGTTGGCGGAGCAGGCAACAACGCTGTGAATCGAATGGTAGATGTGGACGTTACAGGCGTCGAATTCATCGGTGTGAATACGGATGTACAGGCTCTGAATCTTTGCAGAGCACCCAGGCTCCTTCAGATCGGCGAAAAGCTCACAAAAGGTCTGGGCGCCGGCGCGAATCCCGAGGTCGGCCAGAAGGCGGCAGAGGAGAGCGCGGATGAGATCGCACAGGCGATCCAGGGCGCCGATATGGTATTCGTCACCTGCGGCATGGGCGGCGGCACCGGCACAGGGGCTGCGCCGATCATCGCGCGTATCGCCAAGGAGCAGGGCATCCTGACGGTCGCGGTCGTCACGAAGCCTTTCAGCTTTGAGGCCAAGAGCCGCATGCAGAGAGCGCTCGTCGGCATCGAGAATATCAAAGAAAATGTGGACACGCTCATCGTGATCCCTAATGATAAGCTGCTGGAGATCATGGACCGCAGGACCACTTTCCCCGAGGCGCTCAAGAAGGCGGATGAGGTGCTGCAGCAGTCCGTGCAGGGTATCACGGATCTGATCAACGTGCCTTCGATCATCAACCTTGACTTCGCGGATGTGCAGACTGTCATGCGCGACAAGGGCGTGGCCCATATCGGCATCGGCTACGGCAAGGGCGAGACCAAGGCGACCGACGCTGTCAAGATGGCTGTGGAGTCCCCGCTTCTGGAGACAACGGTCAGCGGCGCGACCGACGTGATCATCAATATTTCCGGCGACATCTCCCTGGCGGACGCTTCCGACGCGGCCAGCTACGTACAGGATCAGGCAGGCGACGACGTCAACATCATCTTCGGCGCCATGTATGATGACAGCAACACGGATTCCTGCGACGTCACCGTCATCGCGACCGGCATCGGCACAAAGGACGGCGTGCAGCACAACTACGCGCAGAAGGGCTATACGGGCACAGGTATGCCGAAGGCTCCCACCACCTATGGCAATTTCAATAAGTCCGGCTACAGCGCCAGACCCAAGACCGATTACAGCGCCCCCACACCCGGGAGCGGCAGCCAGGTCAAGGGCACTGTGAAGCAGGAGAGCCTTGATATTCCCTCTTTCCTCAGACAGCCCAGAAAGTGATAAAATGACCTGTCAGGAAAGTGATTTGATGACTTGACAATTAAATGACTGTCCGCTTATAATAGTCGGGCAGTCATTTTTATGGGGACGTAGCTCAGTTGGGAGAGCGCAGCGTTCGCAACGCTGAGGTCGCGGGTTCGAATCCCGTCGTCTCCATTTTTTATATGTAAAATTTTATA
>CAJOLP010000031.1 GCA_905235465.1 uncultured Lachnospiraceae bacterium
ATGGCAATCAAAATAAAGAAGCCTGACTACTGGCCGGCCCTTCGGGAGGAGGAAAAGCAGGCAGGCGTACAGAGGGAACTGGACGCGCAGAGGCGCTCGATCATCAACCGGGATGACTGCATCCGGATCAGGGGCGCCAACGAGCACAATTTAAAGGGGATATCGCTGGATATTCCCCGCAACGAACTGGTGGTCCTGACGGGACTTTCCGGTTCCGGAAAGACATCGCTCGCGTTTGACACGATCTACGCGGAGGGGCAGCGGCGCTATATGGAGTCGCTCTCTTCGTATGCCCGTCAGTTCCTGGGGCAGATGGAAAAGCCGGACGTGGAGAAGATCGAGGGTCTGTCCCCGGCGATCTCCATCGACCAGAAGTCCACGAACCGAAACCCCCGCTCCACCGTGGGAACGGTGACGGAGATCTACGACTATTTCCGCCTGCTCTACGCGCGCATCGGCATTCCACACTGTCCAAACTGCGGCAGGGAGATCGCCCGGCAGACCGTGGACCAGATGGTGGACCGCGTCCTGGCGCTTCCCGAGCGCACCAGGATCCAGATCCTCGCGCCCGTAGTGCGGGGCCGCAAGGGCGAGCACCAGAAGGTGATCGACCGCGCGCGCCGCGCCGGCTATGTGCGCCTTCGCATCGACGGCAGTCAGTATGATGTCTCCGAGGAGATCTCTCTGGACAAGAACCGCAAGCACAACATTGAGATCATCGTCGACCGCCTCGTGGTCAAGGACGGGATCCGGCGGCGCCTGACGGATTCGGTGGAAAACGCCCTGCAGCTTGCGGACGGCCTGCTCTTTGTGGACGTGGTGGACGGCGATATGATGCAGTTCTCGCAGAATTTTGCCTGTCCGGACTGCGGCATCAGCGTGCCCGAGATCGAGCCCAGGAGCTTTTCCTTCAACAACCCCTACGGCGCCTGCCCCGAGTGCGCGGGCCTTGGGTACCGCATGGAATTCGACCCGGAGCTCATCGTGCCGGATGAGAGTCTTTCCATCAATCAGGGCGCCATCGCCGTTCTGGGCTGGCAGTCCTGCATGAACAAGGGCAGTTTTTCCAACGCGATGCTGGTGGCGCTGACAAAGGAATACGGCTTCAGCCTCGACACGCCCTATGAGGAGCTCCCGGAGGAGGTCCGGAACGTTTTGATGTACGGCACGGACCGCATGGTGGACGTGTACTATGAGGGCCAGCGCGGAAAGGGTGTCTACCCCATCGCGTTTGAGGGCCTGATTAAAAATACCGAGCGCCGCTACAGGGAGACGGGGTCCGATTCCAGCAAGGCGGAATACGAATCCTACATGCGGATCACGCCCTGCAAGGCCTGCGGCGGGCAGCGCCTGCGCAGGGAATCGCTGGCGGTCACGGTGGGCGGGATCAACATCTACGAGATGACCTGCATGTCGGTGGGGAAGCTGGCGGATTTTCTGGGGGACCTGAAGCTCACGGATATGCAGCGCGTGATCGGCGATCAGGTGCTCAGGGAGATCAGCGCGCGCGTCAAGTTCCTCAATGACGTGGGTCTGGACTATCTGACGCTCTCCAGAGCCACCGGCACGCTGTCCGGCGGAGAGGCGCAGCGCATCCGCCTCGCGACCCAGATTGGATCGGGATTGGTAGGAGTCTGCTATATCCTGGACGAGCCCAGCATCGGCCTTCACCAGAGGGACAACAATAAGCTCCTGCACACGCTCAAGAACCTGCGGGATCTTTGGAATACGGTCATCGTCGTGGAGCACGATGAGGACACCATGCTGGCGGCGGATTATATCGTGGATATCGGTCCGGGCGCCGGTTCGCACGGCGGTACGGTGGTGGCGGCCGGCACGGCGGAGGAGATCATGGCGGTTCCGGAATCCGTGACGGGGCAGTATTTGAGCGGGGCAAAGGCCATCCCCGTCCCCGACCTTCGCCGGGAAGCCACGGGATGGATCAAAGTGCGCGGCGCCAGGGTCAATAACCTCAAAAATATCGACGTGTCCTTCCCGCTGGGCGTCATGACTGTGGTCACGGGCGTGTCCGGCTCGGGGAAGAGTTCGCTGGTCAATGAGATCCTGTACAAGCAGCTGGCCAGAAAGCTCAACCGCGCGCGCATTGTGCCCGGGGACCACGACGGCATCGACGGGATCGGGCAGCTCGACAAGGTCATCGCCATCGACCAGTCGCCCATCGGCAGGACGCCGCGGTCCAATCCCGCGACCTACACGGGCGTATTTGACCTGATCCGCGCGCTGTTCGCCGGCACGCCCGACGCCAAGGCCAGGGGCTACAATAAGGGGAGATTTTCCTTTAACGTCAAGGGCGGCAGGTGTGAGGCCTGCGGCGGCGACGGCATCAAAAAGATCGAGATGCACTTTCTTCCCGACGTCTATGTGCCCTGTGAGGTCTGCCACGGCAAGCGCTACAACCGCGAGACTCTGGAAGTCTGTTACAAGGGCAAAAACATATATGACGTGCTGGATATGACAGTGGAGGAGGCGGTGACATTCTTTGAGAATGTCCCCTCGGTCCGCCGCAAGATCAAGACGCTCTATGACGTGGGCCTTATGTGAAGCTGGGGCAGCCCTCCACGGAGCTGTCCGGGGGCGAGGCGCAGCGCATAAAGCTGGCGTCGGAGCTCTCCCGCAAGAGCACGGGGAAGACCGTCTACATCCTGGACGAGCCCACCACGGGGCTTCACTTTGACGACGTGGCCAAGCTCATCGGCATTCTTCAAAAGCTGGTGGAGGGCGGCAACACCGTGATCGTCATCGAGCACAACCTGGATGTGATCAAATCCGCGGACTATATCGTCGATATGGGACCGGAAGGAGGCGACGGCGGCGGGACAGTCGTGGCCTGCGGCACGCCGGAGGAGGTGGCAGAAGTCCATTCCTCCTACACCGGGTACTACATCGACAAGATGTTAAAGAGAGATAAGGAAAGAAGGAAATAGCCGAACTTTGCAGTGGGGGAAGCAGCCTGTTTATGGAAGAAAGAGAAGGCTATGTAGAGCACATTATCTTCAGAAATGAAGAGAATATGTATACCGTATTCGAGATCGAGAGCGCGGATGGGCGGATCACCTGCACCGGCAACATCGCTTCGATCAGCGAGGGGGAAAGCTGCCTGGTGCGGGGGAGCCTGGTGAGCCACGCCATTTACGGCGAGCAGTTCCGGGCGGACTACTACGAACCCATAACGCCAAGGGACGCGGACGCGATGCTGCGCTACCTGTCGTCCGGCGCGGTGAAGGGGATCGGAGAGGGCCTGGCCAGGAGGATCGTCCTCAAATTCGGCGACGACACCATGCGGATCATGGATGAGGAGCCGGAAAGACTTGCCGAGATCAAGGGCATCAGCGAGAGGAAGGCCAGGGAGATCGCGGCGCAGGTCGAGGAAAAGAGAGAGCTGCGGGACGCGATGCTCTTTTTGCAGCAGTACGGCGTCAAGAACCAGACCGCCCTCAAGATCTGGCAGGGATACGGGATGGATATGTACAGGATCCTCAGGGAAAACCCCTACCAACTGGCGGAGGATATCCACGGGATCGGCTTTGCCACGGCGGACGAGATCGCCGCGAGGGTGGGGATCGATCCGGACTTTCAGGATCCGGAGCGGCCTTTTATATGTGCTGTCCTCGGCGCTGGGCGAAGGGAGCAGCTATCTGCCGCGGGAAGTCCTGCTGGACAGGACTCAGTCGCTCCTTCAGGTTCCGGCTGGGGCCATAGATGATCAGCTCTATGAACTTGCCGCGGACCGGCGCGTCAAAGTGCGCCACAAGGGGGAAGAGACCCAAATTTACTCCAACGCGGCATGGCGCCTGGAGCAGCAGATCGCCCGCAAGCTCCTGGAGCTGGACGCGGAGGCGGTGCGGGAGACCGGCTGGGAGAAAGGCATCCGGGTGGATGAGGACGTGGTGCGGAGTCTGGAAGCGGAGGAAGAGATCGAGCTGGACGAGCTGCAGCGGGAAGCGGTGCGCGCGGCGGCGGAGCACGCGATCCTGATCATTTCCGGCGGACCGGGCACCGGCAAGACCACGACGATCAATACGCTGATCCGCTTTTTTGAAAACGAGCACATGAAGGTCCTTTTGGCGGCGCCCACGGGAAGGGCCGCGCGCCGCATGACGGAATCCACGGGGAAAGAGGCGATGACGATCCACCGCCTTTTGGGCGTCAAAAAGGTCACGGAAGCCGGAAGGGCCGGCATCGACGTATACGCCATGGACTCGGAGCTGCCGACGGCCGCCGGGTACAGAGGGGGCGGAGGCTATTCGTATTTTGACCGGGATGAGAGCGACCCCCTGGACACGGACGTGCTGGTCATCGACGAGATGTCCATGGTGGACATGTGGCTGTTCCACTCGCTGCTGCGCGCCGTAAAGCACGGCACGAGGCTGATCCTGGTGGGCGACCACAACCAGCTGCCGAGCGTCGGGCCGGGGCGGGTGCTGCAGGATCTGATCGATTCCGGCGCCTTCCACACGATCATCTTAAAGAAGATCTTCCGGCAGGCCATGGAGAGCGACATCGTGCAGAACGCGCACAGGATCCTGCGGGGAGAGCACCTTGCGATGGACAATAAGAGCAGGGATTTCTTCTTTCTTGAGCGCGATCAGGTGCCGGGCATCTGCAAGATCACAGTGGACCTGATCCGGGAAAAGCTGCCCCCGTATCTGGGCTGCAGCGCCGAGGATATCCAGGTGATGACGCCCATGCGCAAGGGAGCGCTGGGTGTGGAGCAGCTCAACCGGGCGCTGCAGAGCGTCCTCAATCCGCCCGCGCCCGGCAAGGCGGAGGTGGTGCGGCACGACACTGTTTTCAGAGAGGGCGACAAGGTCATGCAGACCCGCAATAATTACCAGATCGAGTGGGAACTGCGGGAGGACAGCCTGGGGATCCCCCTGGAGAGAGGCGCGGGGATCTTTAACGGGGAGACCGGCGTGATCCTCTCCGTCGACAAGCCCGCGGAGATCCTGGAAGTCCGCTTTGAGGACAACAAAGTGGTGGAGTACTCTTTTTCGGAGCTGGACGATCTGGATCTGGCCTACGCCATCACGGTGCACAAGTCCCAGGGGTCGGAGTACCCCGCGGTCATTTTGCCGATCCTGAGCGGGCCGCCGGGACTCTTTAACAGAAACCTTCTGTACACCGCCGTGACGCGCGCCCAAGGGTGCGTCGTGATCCTGGGGAGCCGCAGGAAGGTGGATGAGATGATCGACAACACCAGAATGTACAGCCGCTACACGGGGCTCAAAGACAGAATAGATGAGCTCAGAAGTCTGGAAGGAGATGAGTAGGGAGCAGATTGGGGCAACAATAGATATTTGGAAAAAGAGAGTGATCGACCTGGCGTTTCCCAGGCGGTGTCCTTTTTGCGACAAGCCGGTCAAACCGCCGGGCGGGCTTTGCTGCGCGCGCTGCGCGTCGATCCCGGTGCCGGTGGGAGAGGTATTCTGCGTCAAGTGCGGCAAGCCCGTGCCGGATGAGGAGCAGTACTGTGAGGACTGTAAAAACGCGGAACACGACTACAGCCGGGGCATCGCGGTATTCAGATACCGGAGCGTTGCCGACGCCATCTACCGCTTCAAGTATCTGGGGCGGAAGGAGTACGCGGACTATTTTGGCGTGTATATGGCGGAGCGGTTTGAGAAAGCCCTGCGGGACGGAACCCTGGAAGGGCTGCCGGATCTGCTCGTGCCGGTGCCGGCTTCCCGGCAGAGAATGCGCAAAAGAGGGTACAATCAGGCGGCGCTTTTGGCGCAGGCGATGAACCGTTCGCTCCCAAAAGAGCTGCGGGTCCCCATGGAAACCGAGGCCCTGCAGCGCGTCGTAAACACGGCTGTTATGCGCACTCTGGGCGTCGAGGCCCGCAAAAAGAATTTGAAAAAAGCTTTCCATGTATATGGAAATAGTGTAAGATTAAAGTCGATTATGCTCATTGACGACATATATACGACGGGAACGACGATAGACGCCTGTGCGCGCGCGCTGCGCGAGGCAGGGGCGGCGGACGTCACGTTCATGTCGCTGGCCATAGGGGAGCGGATGTGATCCGCCGACGAAGGCCGGCGCGAAATGCTGTCGGCGTTTCATGATGAGAGGGTATTATGCTCAACAGAGACAGGATCCGCACGATGACCAGGCTCGCCATCTATGAGGAGGGCCAGGGCATCCGGGACGACAAGATCAACGGATATTTTAAAAATGACTATATCATAGGACACATGGTGGGATCATTTGTGAGCGGGACCATTGCATGTCTTCTGATCGTGATGCTGTACTGCATCTATCACTACGATGTACTGCTGGAAGACATGTTTGAGAACAGACTGTCGGGTCTGATCTCCACGTCGCTCACACTGTACGGGGCCTTTATGGTGTTCTTCCTCGCGGTGTCATTCTTTGTTTACCGGTGGCGCTACAACGCGATGAAGAGACGGCTGAATCGTTACGACAGGAGGCTCGAGCACCTGAAGGCAAGTTACGAGAAGGAAGATAGGCATGCTGACAAGCGTATTTGAATTGAGGAAGCGGTTAATTGAAGGATTCGGCAGGAACGAGTACATCTTGATTCCTTTATTTAAGTTCCTGCTCGCCTTTTCGCTGATCGTGATGATCAACAATCATATCGGGTTCAACCTGGAGCTGACGAACATCCTGCTGGATATTATTATCGCGCTGGTCTGTTCGCTGGTGCCGGTGAATTTCATCGCGGGGATCCTGATCATGCTGGTCCTGGCGCACCTGTACACACTGTCGCTGGAGACGATGTTCGTGGGCGCCGTGCTTTTCCTGTTGATGTTCCTTCTGTATTTCCGCTTCTCGCCCAAGGATACGGCCATGGTGCTCCTGCTGCCGCTGGCGTTTGGCTGTCATCTGGAGTACGCGGTCCCTGTTGTGGCGGGCCTTCTGTTCGCGCCCGGCGCGGCGGTGGGCATCGGATTTGGCGTGATCGTCCTCAAATATCTGAGCTATATCGAGCAGAACGCGATCGCGCTGAGCAACAGCGAGATCAGTCCGGCGACGATCGACAATTTCCGCATACTGATCGACGAGCTTTTGAGAAACAGATCGGCGTGGATCCTGGCGGGCGCGTTTGCCGCCGCGGTGGTCGTCGTCTACTTTATCAGGCGCCTGGAAGTCGCGCACTCATGGACCATCGCGATCATCGCGGGCACTGTTGTGGAGGTATTCATCGTCCTCTTTGGCGATATGCAGTTCGATACGAATATTGATCTTGGCGCGACGGCGTTCAGCATCCTCTTATCCGTGGCGGTCGAGCTGTTGGTGGAATTCTTCTGCTTCATGGTGGATTACACCAGGATCGAGAACGTGCAGTTCGAGGACGACGATTATTACTATTACGTCAAGGCTGTGCCGAAAGTTACGGTCTCCGATTCCGTGCGCACAGTAAAGACGATCAACACATCGGAGATGGCGGCTGTTGACACGACTGACAGGACGGAAAATTGACAATGTTGCGGATTCAACAATTCATTCAGAGAATTCTGACAGAAATGACAGTACCACGCATGCGATGGACAGATGTGGTGGAGATACTGATCCTGGCATTTCTGATCTATCACATCCTGCTGTGGATCAAGGACACGCGGGCCTGGGTTCTTCTAAAGGGCCTTGTCGTCGTGGCGGGTTTTGTAGGGGTGGCGGCTGTGTTCAACATGAGTACGATCCTGTGGATCGTACGAAATGTTACGGGATTTTTGGTCATTGCCGTGGTCATTATCCTGCAGCCTGAACTGCGGAGCGCGATTGAAGAACTGGGACAGAAAAATATTCTCAGTTCTTTATTTAATTTTGACGCGACCAGGACGCCGGAAGGGCTGTTTTCGGATCAGACGATCAATGAGATCGTGCGTGCCAGTGTGGAAATGGCAAAGGTCCGCACCGGCGCTCTCATCGTCATCGAGAACAACACGCCGCTGAACGAATATATGCGCACCGGCATAGAGATGGACGCGAAGGTGTCCAGCCAGCTGCTCGTCAATATTTTTGAGAAAAACACACCGCTCCACGACGGAGCCGTGATCATCCGGAACGATCGGATCGTGGCCGCCACCTGTTATCTGCCTCTCTCGGACAATCCCATGGACAAGAACCTGGGGACGAGGCACCGGGCGGGCGTGGGCATGTCCGAGGTCTCCGATTCCCTGACGGTCATCGTGTCGGAGGAGACCGGCGCGATCAGCGTCGCCTCAAAGGGCATACTTTACCACAATATTACGGAAGATGAGCTGCGCGCGCATCTGGTCAAGCTCCAAAACAAGGAGAATCAGGAAGCAAACAGGTATGGCAACTGGAACTTATTCAGAAAAATCAAATAGACCGCCGGAAAAGAAGCTCTCTTTCAGGATCAAAGGATTATTTGAGAACTGGGGCCTGAAATTCCTCTCTCTCGTTCTGGCCCTCGCGCTCTGGCTGTTCGTGACGAGCTACCAGAACCCGGAGACGGTCCTGACGCTGACGGATATCCCGGTCAAAATACTGCACACGGAGATCCTGGAACAGGAAGGCAAGGTCTGCACGGTCCTGGACGGCACGGATGTGATCCCGGTGGTGACGATCAACGCTCCCCGGAGCGTCGCGGATTCTCTGACCGCCGACAATGTAGTCGCGGTGGCGGACATAGTGGACATGCAGGAGGACGGCACGGTGCCGATCAAGCTGTCGACCAACAGGGACGCGGACAGTGTGACGAGCATCTCCGGCACCATCAATGAAGTGAAGCTCAAGGTGGAGAATCTGGCGCGGGCAACGGTGCCGATCAACTTCGCGGTGGTCGGGGAAGTGGCCGAGGATTATCAGATCGGCGAGACGAGACTGGACCAGAACCAGGTCGTGATCAAGGGTCCGGAGTCCGAAGTTATGAAAGTGGCTACCGCGGGCGTGGTGGTGGATGTCTCCAAGGCCACCTCCACGATCAATATCAGCGCGGAGATCCATCTTTATGACGAGGACGGAATGGACCTGGAGACGGACAAGAATATTTCCCTTAGTGTGGATCAGGTCATGACCCGCGTTGAGATCCTGTACACCAAGGAAGTGCCCATCAAGACCGCCATAACAGGGACACCCGCCGCGGGCTATCGGCTGAGCGGCGATGTGGAGGTCGAGCCCGGCACGGTGCGGATCGCCGCCAAGAAGGCGACCGCGGACACGGTGGATGAGATCGTGATCCCGGCAGGGGAGCTGGATGTGGCCGGACGCAAAACTAATCTTGTAAAGAGCCTGGATATTACCAAATATCTGCCCACCGGCGTGGAACTGGCTGAAGGGGTGGACAACAATGTCAAGGTGACGATAGAGATCGTGCCGGCAGAGGAGATCACGGCAGATACATCTACGACGGAGGAACAGTAGGAAGTGCATAGTTACGACAGATATGTAAGACGCCCAGTCATGCAGTTTCCGCAAAGGCAGTGGCCCGACCGGACGATCGAGGAGGCGCCCATCTGGGTGAGCGTGGATCTGAGGGACGGCAATCAGGCGCTGATCGACCCCATGATGCTCAGTGAGCGGATCAAGCTCTTTAATCTGCTGCTGGATATGGGTTTTGAACAGATCGAAGTCGGATGTCCGGCTTCGAGTGAAAGCGACAAAAAGTTTATCCGCACACTGATCGAGGACGATCTGATCCCGGACGGGGTGACGATCCAGGTGCTCTGTGACTGCGACGAAGATGAGATACGGAGTACTTTCGCTGCCGTCGACGGCGCTTCGAAGGTGATCGTGCATATATGCCACCCCGTTTCGCCCATACACAGGGAGCTGTACGGGATGGATCAGGAGGCGGTCCTTGCGGTCGCGAAGGACGCGGCAGGATGGGTAAAAAAATACGCGGAGGATTTTGACGGCGAGGCCACATTTGAGTACTCGCCGGAATGCTTTTCCGAGACGGAACCGGAATTCGCGCTTTCCCTCTGCACGGCGGTCCAGCGGATCTGGGAGCCGACGCCGGAGCACCCGGTCATCATCAATCTCCCGGCAACCGTGGAGCGCACGACGCCCAATGTGTATGCCGACCAGATCGAGTGGATGAGCCGTCACTTTGAGAACAGGGAAAGCATCATTCTCAGCGTCCACATGCACAATGACAGGGGCACGGCCGCCGCGGCGGCTGAGCTGGCCCTTCTGGCAGGCGCGCAGAGAGTGGAGGGTTCGCTTTTGGGAAACGGCGAGCGCACCGGCAACGTGGATCTTTTGACGCTGGCGTACAACCTGTACTCCATGGGGATCGACCCGAAGCTGAATATAGAGGACAGCACGAAGATCGTGGAGACATGGGAGCAGTGCACCAAGATGAGCGTCGACGAGAGAAGGCCCTATGTGGGCAAGCTCGTCTTCACCGCGTTTTCGGGGATGCACCAGGACGCGATCACGAAAGGCACGGAGCGCATGCGGGAATCCGGGGACAATACCTGGCGGATGCCGTATCTGGCCATCGATCCCACGGATATCGGCCGCGTCTACGAGCCCATCACGGAGATCGGCGCGCAGAGCGTCCGCGGCGGCGTGGCGCACACCATGAGCAAGTATTACGGGTTTAAGCTCCCCAAGGGCATGCACAGGGAGTTTGAGGACGCGGTGCAAAAGGCCTGCGGCGAGTCCGGGAAGGCGGACAAGGAACAGATCATGGATACGTTCCGCAGGGAGTATTTGTACCAGAACGAACCCCTGCACTTCCGCCGGATCCAGGTCGCGGAGATCCAGAGCGACGACGACGCGGCCTACGATTCCAGGATACGCCTCATCTATACCCTGGGCGGCGAGACGGACCAGATCCGCGCCGAGGGGAAAGGGCCGCTGGACGCGGTGCAGAGAGGTTTCAGGGACAAATACGGCATCCATATCCGCATTCTGGACTATGAGGAGCACGCGCTCAAGGCCGGCTCTGATTCCCAGGCGGCGGCCTACATACATATGATGGACGAGGACACGGGCAGGATCACCTACGGCGTGGGTGTGAGCTCGAATATCACGAGAGCGTCGGTGCGCGCTATTTTTTCAGGCGTGAACCGGCTGGGCCTTGTGGACCAAAGCGAAGCGTGAGTAAGACCGGAGGTACGGCTTAAAGGTACGGGCCGGCGGACAAAGACCGAAGGTGCGGCTTAAGGGTACGGGCCGGCGGACAAAAGAAGCAACAGAAGGATAGTAAGGAGGAACTGATGGCAGAGCAGAAGAAACTGGTGGCAGAGATCACATCCATGGAGGAAGATTTTGCGCAGTGGTACACAGACGTTGTGATCAAGGCGGGTCTGATCGCGTATTCCAATATCAAGGGATTCATGGTATATAAACCGGCCGGCTACGCGATCTGGGAGGCGGTGCAGAAGCACCTGGACGCCCGCTTCAAGGCGACAGGCGTCGAGAACGTATACCTTCCCATGGTGATCCCGGAGAACCTTCTGAATCAGGAGAAGGATCTGGTCGAGGGATTCGCGCCGGAGGTGGCGTGGGTCACCCACGGCGGCCAGGAGGAGCTCACGGAGAGGATCTGCGTGCGCCCCACATCCGAGACGCTGTTCAGTGACTTCTACAAGGACGAGGTCCACTCCTACAGGGATCTGCCGAAGGTCTACAACCAGTGGTGCAGCGTCGTGCGCTGGGAGAAGGAGACAAGGCCTTTCCTCCGCTCCAGAGAGTTCATGTGGCAGGAGGGACACACGGTCCACGCCACGGCTGAGGAGGCGCAGGAGCGCACGGAGCAGATGCTGAACGTCTACGCGGATTTTTGCGCGGAGGATCTGGCGATCCCCACCATCAAGGGTCAGAAGACCGAGAAGGAAAAATTCGCGGGGGCCATCGCTACTTATACCATCGAGGCCCTGATGCACGACGGCAGGGCGCTCCAGTCCGGCACGAGCCACAACTTCGGCAGCGATTTCGCGAAGGCCTACGGCATCCAGTTCACGGATAAGGACAACAAGCTCAAGTACGCGTATCAGACGTCATGGGGCCTGTCCACCCGCATCATCGGCGCGCTGATCATGGTGCACGGGGACAATTCCGGTCTGGTCCTGCCGCCCAAGATCGCGCCCACGCAGATCACTATCATTCCGATCCAGCAGAGGAAGGCGGGCGTTCTGGAGAAGGCCAGAGAGATCGCCGATCTTTTGAAGGACTTCCGCGTGAAGGTGGACGAGACGGACAAGAGTCCGGGATTCAAGTTCGCCGAGCAGGAGATGCACGGCATTCCGCTGCGCGTGGAGATCGGTCCCAGAGATATCGCGGAAAACAAATGCATCATCGTCCGCAGGGATACAAGAGAGAAGATAAGCTGCAGCATCGACGAGCTGCCTGAGAAGGTCGCGGCCATTCTGCCGCAGATGCAGCAGGATATGTACGACAGGGCCAAGGCGCACCTGGAGGCGAATACTTTTGCGGCGCCCGACAAGGAGACCTTTGTCAGCCACTTTGAAAATCAGCTCGGTTTCGTCAAGGCCATGTGGTGTGGATGCAGAGAATGTGAGGAAAAGATCAAGGAGGAGTACGGCGTCACGAGCCGCTGCATTCCTTTCAAGCAGGAAAAGATCGCGGACACCTGCGTATACTGCGGTAAGCCGGCGACCAAGATGGTCTACTGGGGCAAGGCTTACTGATCCGGCAGCAGATCCGGCAGCAGTGATTTCTCGCATTTGAGCTCGGGCTTGGAAAAAAATAACATTTATTTCGGGAATTGCACAAATGAGAGAACAGATACAGATTCCGGAGGGCGCGCAGACCATTATGAGGAAACTGCGCGAGGCCGGTTATGAAGCTTATATTGTCGGGGGCTGCGTCCGGGACATGGTCCTTGGCAGAGAGCCGCACGACTGGGATATCACGACTTCGGCGCGGCCGATGGAAGTGAAGGCGCTCTTTACGCGCACCGTGGACACGGGCCTGCAGCACGGAACGGTGACGGTCCTTTGCGGGGGCGGCGCCTATGAAGTGACGACCTACCGGGTGGACGGCATCTACGAGGACGCACGGCATCCGAAGCAGGTCACCTTTACGGCCAGCCTTGAGGAGGACCTGAAGCGGCGGGATTTTACGATCAACGCCATGGCCTTCAACGAGGAGACCGGGATCGTGGATATCTTTGGCGGGATACAGGACCTGCGCCGCGGCGTGATCCGCGCGGTGGGCGACCCGCAGGAGAGATTTGAGGAGGACGCGCTCCGGATTTTAAGGGCGTTTCGCTTCGCCGCCCAGCTTGACTTTGAGGTGGAGGAGAACACGCGCCTTGCCGCCGGCCGTATGGCGCCCTCACTGCAGAGGATCAGCAAGGAGCGGATCCGGGAGGAGCTGGACAAGATACTGGTATCGCCCCATCCGGAGATGGTCCGAACGCTTTGGGAGGCGGGCATCACCGCGGTGATCCTGCCGGAGTTTGACCGATGTATGGCGACGCCGCAGAACAATCCCCATCACATGTACAATGTGGGCGATCACACGATCAAGACAATGGAGATGGTACGGGACGATCCGATCCTGCGCCTCACCATGCTGCTGCATGATATGGGAAAGCCCCAGCGCAGGACCACCGACGCAAAGGGAATCGACCATTTCTACGGCCACCAGGACCTTGGCAGGGACATCGCGCACAAGATCCTGCGGAGGCTCAAATATGACAACGACACGACCAAAAAGGTGGAGACCCTGGTGTACTACCACGACATGGGCATCCGCCTGACGCCGGCCGGCGTGCGCAAGGCCATCGTCCGGGTCGGGGAGGATCTGTTCCCGCTCCTTTTGGAAGTCAAGCAGGCAGACCTCAACGGACAGAGCGATTTCCAGCGCGGGGAAAAGCAGGAACTGCTCGATACGGTCCGTGCGCTCTACGATGAGATCATCGCAAGAGGCGACTGCCTGAGCCTCAAGACGCTGGCGGTCAGCGGGAGCGACCTGATCGAGGCGGGCGTCCGTCCCGGCCGGCAGATCGGTGTGATCCTGAAGCTGATGCTGAGCGACGTGCTGGGCACGCCCGAGCACAACACCAGAGAGTACCTGATGCGGCGCTACGCCGGGGATATTGAAGAGGCGGCAGGGGCGCATTGACCGGGGGATGGCGAGGCTTGGGGCCCTGATCGGGACCGGAGACACACAGGATGAGCAGATTGACCTGAATTTTACTCGAAAATGCGCATATATGCTTGGGAAATATGGGTTACGTGTTGACAAATATACGTACTCTCAGTCATAATAATGTTTGTTTAATAAGGGTAAACCCCAAATACAGGAGGAAGATTTATTATGAATAAAACAGAACTGATCGCAGCAATGGCGGACAAGTCCGGACTTACAAAGAAGGATGCCGAGAAGGCGCTCAAGGCTTTCACAGAGACAGTTGCTGAAGAGCTGGCTAAGGGCGGCAAGGTTCAGATCGTTGGTTTCGGCACTTTTGAAGTCAGCAAGAGAGCAGCCAGAGAGGGCCGCAACCCTCACACCGGCAAGACCCTTAAGATCGCGGCGTCCACTACGCCTAAGTTCAAAGCCGGCAAGGCTCTGAAGATCGCGGTCAACAAGTGATCGGCTTCTAAAGATTTAAATACTTCGCGCAGCCCGGAGATGACTCCGGGCTGTGTTGCGTTATGATGGGAGTTTCGGCAGGC
>CAJOLP010000032.1:0-823 GCA_905235465.1 uncultured Lachnospiraceae bacterium
ATTTCTTCTTTTGGCTGCACGCCTTGCGGAGGGAATCCACGACGATCTCCAGCGCTTTGACGCGGGCGTACTTCTTGTCATTGGATTCCAGCACGTACCAGGGGGCAAAGGTCGTATTTGTCTTTTGCATCATCTCGTTGATGGACTCCTCGTACTGATCCCACTTCTCGCGGTTGCGCCAGTCCTCGTCGGTGATCTTCCACTCTTTTCCGGGTGTATTCTGACGGGCTGTAAAGCGCTCGAGCTGCGTGTCCTTGTCGATCTGCACCCAGAACTTGATGATGACGGCGCCCCAGTCGGCCAGCTCCTTCTCGAACTCGTTGATCTCGTTGTACGCGCGTCTCCAGTCGTTTTCCGAGCAAAATCCTTCCAGGCGCTCGACCATGACGCGCCCGTACCAGGTGCGGTCGAAGATCGCGATATGTCCGTCTTTGGGGAGCTTGGTCCAGAATCGCCAGAGGAAATGGCGGGCCTTTTCGTGGGGCTCGGGGCTGGCAGTCGGCTGCACCTCATAACCGCGGGGATCGAGGGCACTGGTGATGCGCTTGATGTTGCCGCCCTTGCCGGCCGCGTCCCATCCCTCATAAGCGATGATCACGGGGATCTTGCGGCGGTAGATCTCGTTGTGGAGGTCGCTGAGCTCCTTCTGAAGAGCGTCCAGGCGGGTGCGGTATTCCTCGTCGGTCAGAGTCTTGCCCTCCAGAGGAATTTCCGAGAGGAGGGGCGTGGGTCTGAGCGGAAACGTATTTTGCAGGATCGGCGCCGCCAGGGCATGATTTTGCAGCGCGGTCTCTATGCCCTGATTGAGGAAGCGCAGGACCTG
>CAJOLP010000032.1:847-11221 GCA_905235465.1 uncultured Lachnospiraceae bacterium
ATAATGTACCAGGGAGCGTTGGGGCTGTTGGTATTTTTGAGATAGCGGTCATACTCATCCAGGAACGTCTCATAGTGCTTGTTCTCATACAGATCGCTGTCGCTGACGCGCCACTTGGTGTTCTTGTCCGCCATAAGCTCCTTGAGGCGGCGCTTCTGTTCCTTCTTGTCGATCTGGAAGAAGAACTTCATGATCAGATATCCGTTGTCCGTGAGAGAGCGCTCGGTGGTGTTGATGCTGTGGATGCGAGACTCGTACAGCTCATCGCTCATTTCACCGCGGGCGTGGGCACCGGTGACTTCCCCCATCCAGTAGCTGTCATAGAAGGTGAACTTGCCGCCTTCCGGTATTTCCATCAGGTATTTGTGGAGGAACGGGTACCGCTTTTCCTCCGGATCGGGCGCCGCCATTGTGCGGGTGCGGAAAAAGCGGGGATCGATGCTCTTAATGACTTTGCCCAGGACACTTCCTTTGCCGGCCGCGCCCCAGCCCTCGAAGATGACCATGATCGGAAGCTTTGCCTCCTTGATCTGCATCTGATAACCGGCCAGCCTGTCCTGCGCCTCTTTTCTCTCCGCGCGGATCTGATCCGCGTCCGGACGCTCTGACTTCACAAAATCCTTTAACATTTCGATTCATTCCTCCCCAAACAGTTTTAAATGATCAGAAACCGAGATCATCGCCCACCAGGACGACTTTGATCCTTCCCTTGTCCATGGAAAAGCGGGTGATCAGGAATTGGCAGCAGATATTGCCGGGGGACTTGCAGTCACTGCAGTATCCCTGGCTCATGCAGGGCGTCACCGGCGCGAAGCGCTGCTTGTTGATGGGCGCCGCCTCGTTTCTGGCGCGGCTGACCGCGGCGTCTACATCGGGACGCACCTTGTTCATGCCGACGATCATCAGGACATTGCGGGGGCCCACAATAATGGAGGCGACCCGGTTGCCGTGTCCGTCGATGTTGACCAGAACGCCGTCCTCGGTGATGGCGTTGGAGCTGCACAGGAACCAGTCGGCATCCATGATCGCGAGTTCCCTCGCTCTCTTTTCCTCCGGGGTGGGCGCGGAATCCCGGTCGATGATGTTGTAATTTCCGGAACATACCGCGTCTTTGAGGCCGATCTCGCCCACGGACATGGAGCCGCCCCAGCCGATAGTGCTTCCCTCAGGGATCAGATCCAGGGCGATCTTGAGCGCCTCCTCTTTTGTCTCCGCGTAATATCCTTCCATGTTGCGGGATTCCAGGCCCTTGATGACGCGCTGCGCCAGTGCCCGGTTTCTCTTGATTCTGTTCTCGTTCATTTTGCTTGTCCCCCATTGAGATGTGATATGCTGATTTAACATAATAATTATAACGCTTTTGCGGAGTGATGACAAAGCGGCAGAATTTCCCTATACTTTGGTTGAAAGGATGGAAAACTATGGATTGTGAGACATGTGTGTATTACGAATATGATGACGATGACGAGGCATATTACTGCTCCGTCAGCATGGACGAGGATGATTATGCCCGCATGATGCAGACGGGGCGGGCCCAAAGGGCAGAGTGCCCCTTCTATCTTTATGACAATGAGTATGAGGTGGTTAAGCACCAGATGTAGGCCTTTCCCACCTCATCTGTGGTCTTTGTCCACGAAGGAGAGCGCAAAGTCTGCCAGGACCGCAAAGATGATGGCGAAGACGATCAGCGCGCCCCAGCAGCCAATCACGTTCTCCGCGGTGTGGGCGTAGGCAGGTTCCTGCATCAGTTCTCCGCTTTTGGCGAGTATGGTGTTTAAAAGGCCCTCGTCCTCGACGTAGTGCACGAGCAGATCGACCTCTTCAATGGAGCGAAGTTTGAAGAGGGTGTTCCAGAGCAGCACGGAGGGCTGGGAATTGTAGTCCGCCAGGCTGGCGATGGATATCAGCCCGTAGTGCGCGATGGAGAGGTTGGCCAGTTTCTTTAACGGGCCTGACAGCTCGAAGAGGAAGCCGGAGAAGACCAGCTGGAAGATCAAAAGGAACGGCATCAGTGTCATAGCGGTCGTTGTACTTTGGACCAGACTGGAGATAAAGAGCGATATGATATCCGCCGCGAATGTGACCAGGAAGAGTGTGATGCCAAAATCCAAATAGACCCAGGGGGTAATCAAGGGCTCGGTGGGGAAATGCATCCCACCGATCACATAGACAGCCATCATGATCACGGTCTCCAGCACGCAGATCACGGCCTGGTAGATGATGTGGGCCGACATATAGGAAAAAATGTGCATGCCGGAGCGATGTTCTCTCTTGATGATGGGCCGCTCGCGGCAGATGGACTGGATCGAATTGAAGAACCCGTTCCACATGCAGACGCAGGTCATCGCGAAGGCTCCCTGAGAGGTGCCTTCCATGGTGACAAACATATTGGCGCCGGTGACGACCGAGACCAGAATGGCGATCAGGCCGGACATGGGGAGGAACTTCCAGTCGTTCTGGAAGAGAAACTGTCTGAAGCATTTGCCGAGGTAGATAGGGATCTGGGCAAGTCTGCCGCGGTATTTGTTCTTTGGAATATTCATTTGGCCACCTGCCTTTCCGCGTATTTGGCAATGAACTCTTCGGCGCGTCCCTCGCCGCCTTCGTCCTTTTGGTTGACGCACTGCAGAATCTGCTCCATAGTAGGCCTTTCAAAGAATTCCCTGGCGTCGTTTACGCTCCCGTAGTAGGCGAGCCGGCCGGTCCGTCTGGAATCCTTCGCCAGAACGATGACATCATCAAAGAGGTCGATCGCGCGGTCGGGGGTGTGGGAGATGACCAGGACGATCTTGCCGCTGTCGGCGATCGCGCGCAGGCGCTTGAAGAGGTCTCTGGACACAACGCCGTCCAGACCGGAGTCGGGCTCGTCAAGCACGAAAAGGAAGGGATCCGAGATATATTCCATGGCAATGGAAAGGCGCTTCCTCTGGCCTCCGGACAGCTTTTCCACGAGGTTGTAACGCAGCGAATACAGGCCGAACTTTTCCAGCGTCTCCTTCACCGACTCATCGATCTTTTTCGTGGGTACGGTGGTGGGAAGCCGGAGCAGGGCGGCGTCGATCAGCGTCTGCATCACGGTGTCATTGCCGCGGATCAGGTCCAGCTGCGGGACAAATCCGATATCATATTTCATGAGTTCGTAATCGGAATAGACGTCTTTGTCGTTGAGCAGTATTTTGGCATTTGCCTTCTCGTAGCCGATGATGGCGTTCACAAGGGTGGTCTTGCCGGCGCCTGAACCGCCCAGGAGCAGGACCATACGCCCGGGATCAATGCTCAGATAGATGTCGCGCAGAAGGTACCGCCGCGTGAGGAAGTCCCGGACTGCTCTGTATTTGAGCCGGACCACCAGGCCCGTCTTCTGATCCTCGACGCTCTCGGCCAGGGCCTTCTTGGTCTGAACGGACAGGACGGGGTCGGAGTTGCTGTAAATATTGACTTTCTGCACGGGCTGATACTTGTCCGACCAGCCCCAGATGAGAGCCATGATCGAGGGGAAACAGATCCACAGAACGACTTGCCAGCGCCTCTTGCCGAACGCTACGCAAAGACGCGAATAGAGGCGCCACGAGTAGATGAAATAGCCGATGGCTAAAAGCATGGTGAGGATCTCAACGCCCTGATAAGGGGTGGAGTTCTCATCACCAAATAACAGATAGGAGTGGCAGAAGAGAAGCAAGAAGTCAATAATGCACAGCACCCTGCCGCTGTTGATATCGCCGGCGCATCTGCCCAACCAGTATTTGCGCCCGCCGGGGATCAAGGCCCACCAGCCTTTGACGCCGAACTTGCGGAATATGCCCCATATACCGACGATCCAGGTGATCTCCGCGAAAAATAAAAAGATAAGTATTAATGTTAATGCTGTATCAAATGTTGAGACCGGCACATTCATGGGGGCATTCCTCTTTCTTACTTAACTGTGTCAGATTTTCGGCAGGGACGTGCCCTGCCGGTTTGTTTACAAAAACAGTTTATCATAATTAACGCCGGGTTTGCACATTGAATAGTGGAAAAAGACACGATGGCAGCGGCGTTTTTACATACGGCAGCGGCGGTCTGACAGACAGAGCGGCGGCGAAAATACACTTGCGCGGCACCCTGTTTGTGTCCTATAATACTTTTGTTCATATACGGAGGATTACTCAAGAGGTCGAAGAGGTCGCACTCGAAATGCGATAGGCCGCTAATAACGGCGCGTGGGTTCGAATCCCATGTCCTCCGCTGCCACGGGAATTCTTTATTTACATATATAAGGAGTTCCCGTTTAGTGTAATTGGGGAACGATCGGGAAAGGGTACAATGGCAGATCAGCAATATCTCGCATTATACAGAAAATACAGACCGCAGACATTTGAGGATGTCAAGGGAAGGGATGTGATCGTAAGGACGCTCCGCAATCAGATCGTTTCGGGCAGGATCGCGCACAGCTATCTTTTCTGCGGCACGAGGGGAACGGGCAAGACGACCATCGCCAAGATCTTCGCGAAGGCCGTCAACTGTGAGAATCCGCAGGACGGCAGTCCCTGCGGCGTGTGTCCCTCCTGTCAGGCGATCGGCGCCGACGCGAACCTGAATGTGACGGAGATGGACGCCGCATCCAACAACGGCGTCGATGACATCCGCAACATCATCGATCAGGTCGCCTACTCGCCGACGCAGGGCAAGTACCGCGTGTATATCATCGACGAGGTACACATGCTCTCCACGGCGGCGTTCAACGCGCTGCTCAAGACACTGGAAGAGCCGCCGTCCTACGCGATCTTCATCCTGGCGACCACGGAACCCAACAAACTTCCGGTGACGATCCTGTCACGCTGCCAGCGGTATGACTTCGGCAGACTTTCCTCCGACGTGATCGCTGACCGGCTGCGGGAAGTGGCTGAGGCGGAGAAGCTTGACGTGGAGGACAAGGCGATCCGCTATATCGCGGGCGCCGCGGATGGGTCTTTGCGCGACGGCCTCAGCCTCATGGATCAGTGCAACGCCTTCAATTACGGGAACGAGACGCTCACCTATGAGAAGACGCTGGAGATCCTGGGCGCGGTGGACACCAGCGTGTTTTCAAGACTGTACGGCCACATCCACGAGGGCAGGATCCCGGAGGCGCTGGAAGTCCTCGATCAGACGCTGGCACAGGGACGTGAGATGGGGCAGTTCGTGGCGGACTATCTGTGGTATCTCCGCAACCTGATGCTTCTGCGCGCTTCCGAGAGCGTCAAGGATTCGCTGGATATTTCGGCGGACAATATCGCCCGGATGATCGAGGACGCGAGGATGTCCGAAATGTCGGAGATCATGCGCCAGATCCGCCTGTTTTCAAATCTGTCCGAGCAGGTGCGGTACAGCGCGAACAGGCGTATTTTGACCGAAATGACGATCATCCGCGCGGCCACCGGCTCCATGGAGGAGACCGCCGGCGGGCAGGACGAGCAGCTGGACAATCTGCGCAACCGCATCCGGGAGCTGGAGCAGAGGCTCATTAAGGATGAGGAGAAGATGGCGGACGGCAGTCTTAGCACAGCGGGCGCGCAGGCAGCGCGCATCGATGAAGCGCCCGGGGAGCAGGGACAGGACAGCGGGCTGAAGGCCCAAAAGCCCAAAAAGAAGTATCCCAAGGCGGTGCCGGAGGACGTCAAGGAGATCGTGCGCAACTGGACCGCGTATATTTCAAAGCTCCCGCCGGGCCTGACCAAGGCCTCTCTTATGAGCGCAAAGCTCAGCGTCGGGGATCAAGGGCAGCTCGTGATCGTGTTCAGCAATTACGTCACGGCCGATCATTTCCTCAACGACGAGGGGTATCGCAACAGGCTGCGGTATTTTCTCAGGCAGTGCTCGGGCAAGGATGTCGAAATAGAGTACAAGGCCCTTGACAAGGGTCAGAAATTCACGGACAATTATGTCGATTTGACAGAGATGGTCCGGATGGAAATAGAAGAAAGCGAGGATTGACGAAATGGCGAAAAGAGGCGGCTACCCCGGCGGCGGCATTCCCGGCAACATGAACAATCTGATGAAGCAGGCGCAGCGGATGCAGCGTCAGTACGAGGAAAACAAGAAGGCGCTGGAGGAGAAGGAATTTACGGCAACCGTGGGCGGCGGCGCTGTCCAGGTCGTTGTCAGCGGCAAAAAGGATCTCAAATCCCTGACGATCGCGCAGGACGCGGTGGATCCCGACGACGTGGAGATGCTGCAGGATATGATCCTGGCTGCGGTAGGGGAAGCGATGAGACAGGTCGACGAGGAGAGCGAGAAGCTCCTTGGCGGCATGGGCGGATTCTGATCTTTTTAGGTCTTACAGGCGGAAGTTAAGTGGAACTTTACAGCGGATATATCAATAAATTGATCGATGAGCTTGCGGCGCTGCCCGGAATTGGAAACAAATCGGCACAGCGCCTTGCTTTTTATATTATCGGGATGTCCGACGAGCGCGTAAATCGCCTGGCGAACACGCTGATGGAGGCCAAGTCCCACGTCATGTACTGCAAGTCGTGCCAGAACCTGACGGACAGCGAGGTCTGTCCCATCTGCGGCAACCCGTCCAGGGATCACTCGACGATCATGGTCGTGGAGAACCCCAGGGACCTGGCGGCCTATGAGAAGACGGGCAAATACAAAGGTGTCTATCATGTCCTGCACGGCGCAATATCACCGATGCTGGGCGTGGGCCCCGGCGATATCAAGCTCAAGGAACTGATTACCAGACTGGGCGAGGAGGATGTGCAGGAAGTCATCATTGCCACCAATTCCAGCCTGGAAGGGGAAACGACGGCGATGTACATCAGCAAACTGATCAAACCGACCGGGATCAGGGTGACGAGGATCGCCAGCGGCGTGCCGGTGGGCGGCGACCTGGAGTATATCGACGAGGTAACGCTCCTTCGCGCCCTTGAGGGCAGAACGGAACTGTAACAGGGGATAAAACAGGGGATATTTTTAGGAGGACGGTCAGCTATGAGTATCAAAAAGGAACTATTCGGAAAGACTCCGCAGGGGGATGCCTATCTGTACACCATAACGTCAAAGAGACTGGAAGCGGTGGTATCCAATTACGGCGCGGTCCTGGTGCGCCTTTGCACACCGGACAGGGATGGAAACATGAAGGACATTGTCCTTGGCTTTGACACGCCGGAAGGCTATATGGAGAATCCGTATTGCTACGGCGCCTCCATCGGACCGTGCACGAACCGGACGGCGGGCGCTTCTTTTGAGATCGACGGCGAAAAATACAGCATTCCCGCCAACGAGGGGAAGAACAACCTGCATTCGGACAAGCTGTTTTACAAGCGGCTGTTCGATGCCACCGTCGGTGATGACAGCGTGACATTTACGCTCTCGCTTCCCGACGGCGACGCGGGCTTTCCGGGAAACCGCAGCTTCAGGATCACTTATACGCTGACGGACGAGGATCTGATCATCGACTATCACGCTCAGTCCGACAAAAAGACGGTGATCAATCTGACGAATCATTCGTATTTTAACCTCGCCGGACAGGACAGCGGCGAAGTGCTCGATCAGTGCCTTACGCTGAACTGCAGCAGTTACACGCCTGTCGACAGTGAAAATATTCCCACCGGCGAGATCGCGGATGTGACCGGTACGATCTTTGATTTCAGGGAGGGAAAACCCATCGGCCGCGACCTGGCACGCAGCGATGATGAGGCCGCGCAGGGGCGCCCGGAAGGGTACGACCACAATTTTGTGATCGACGGATATCAGGATGACGGAAAGCTGCGGGAGGCGGCCGAAGTGTGGGATCCCGCCACAGGGCGCGTTATGAAAGTGCTCACCACGCTTCCGGGCATCCAGCTCTATACATCGGCCGACATGGTCGTGGGCGGCGGCAAGGGCGGACGCACCTACTCGCACTCCACGGGCTATGCGCTGGAGACACAGTATTATCCCGACAGTATCCACAACGACAATTTCCCGGACGTAGTATTTGGAGAGGGCAGGGACTATGAGTCAACAACAGTCTTCCGATTCGGCGCCTGCAGATAAAAGCGCGCGCCCGGAGGAGAATCTCCTGACGGGAAACCCGGACGATCCCATTCTGGATGACAGTCTGCTGATGGGGCTCAGCGGTGAAGAGAGCCCGCCGGCAGATAATTTCGGGGATACCCGCGAGATGGAGCCGATCCGCAAAACACAGCTGGAGGAGCTTAATGAGAACGAGACAAGCGATCCCGCGAATGAGCGGGATCTGTTTGGCGTGTCCAAAGATTCCTCTGAGGGAGACAGCCGGGAAGCGGATCCCGGGGCGGATTCGCAAAAGAGGGCGGCCTTCTTTAAGGAGACGGCTTCTGAAGGGGAGTCAGCCCGCCGGAAGGAGACTTCGCAAAAGGAGACCTCACAGAGGGGGACTTCACAGAGGAAAAAAACAGCCCGCAGGAGCGGGAAACCACGCGGAGAAGAACTGACCTACAGCGAGCGGATCCGCCGCCACCGGGGAAGGATCATACTCGCGGAGACGCTCCTTGCCATCCTGCTCATCGCCGCGGTGACCGCGGCGGTCTTTGCCATGAAAAACCGGCACTATACCAGGGCGGAGTTCACCAAGATGCTGGATTATCTGGCAGAGGAGGGGACTTCATACGCGAATCTGGACGGGTGCCTTTTGCAGTACGGCCCCAACGGGGTGGCGTGCGCCGACGCGCAGGGCAGCACGCGCTGGAGCATCACCTATGAGATGGAGCAGCCCATCGTCAGCACATGCGGAAACAAAGCGGCGCTGGCGGATTACGGCGGCAGGACGGTCTATATAATGGACACCAAGAAGCAGCTCGGCACTATTTCGACCAGCCTTCCGATCCACAAGGTCCGGGTCTCCTCCGGCGGCTATGTGGCCGTCATTATGGACGACTCCTCCGAGTCGTGGATCAGATTGTACAGGCCGGACGGGCAGGAGTTCGCCTATTTTGTGCGCTCTCTTTCGGAGAACGGCTACCCGATGGATGTGGCGGTCTCGCCCGACGGATCGACGGTCGCCGTATCGAGCCTGGTGATGAATCAGGCGACGGTGAAGTCCGTGGTGAGCTTTTACAGCTTTGGCAGCGCGGGGCAGGACAGCCCGGACCATCTGATCGGAAGCTATACCTATGACAGCGAGGTGTTTCCCTATCTGGAATTTGTGAGCAGCGACAACTGCATGGCGGTGTCGGACTCGCGCTTTGTGGTCTTTGACTCCGTGCGGACACAGCCCAAAAACGGCATCAACAACATGGTGACCGAGTCGATCATCGGCGTGTACCGCGGGGACAAGTGCATAGGACTCCTGTTTACGGATCTGAGCGGCGAGAGTATGTACCGCCTGGACCTGTATGATATGGAGGGACATAAGGCCGGATCCGTAAGCTTTACGATGGCGTACACGGACATTCAGATCGTCGGCAATTATGTCTACATCAACAACGAGAGCAATCTGCGGATCTATGCGCTGGACGGAAGAGAGGTCTTTGACGGTCCGCTGGAAATGGCGGTCAAGGCGCTGATCCCCTCCTCGCGGCCGGGCAGCCTTACGGCGGTGACGGAGAAGGAGATCGACAGGATCACGCTGAAGTGACGGGCAGGGAGATCTGCCGGAGGTGAGCGAAGCGGTGAATTTATACTTCTTTATCATGATCATTGCATATATAGCGGTCTTTGTGTACTGCATACGCAGAGGGATGAAGGAGGGCGCTGTCCACGAGATCCGCGTGATGATGTCAACGATCTGCGCGGCGCTCTGCTTTGAACTGGCCGCTTCGATCTTTAAGTCTCACGCGACGGGGGAGGGGTCCTCTGTCTTTATAGGGATCCTTCTGCTCATTGTGGTCGGAGTCGCCTACCGTCTGTTCAGTATGCTCTTTGGGGTGCTCAACATCCTCTCGAGACTGCCGCTGATCCGCGTGGCAGACAATTTGCTGGGCATTATCTTCGGCGCCATCTCCGCTATAGTGACGATATATGTCGTGGACGCCGTCCTGCGGTATTTTGTCATGGTCAAACCGGGCTGACCGACCTGCCGGGCCCCTGAAGAGGGGCCTTTTATAAAGACACAAAATATTTAAAAAAGATGCTTGCAAAACAAAATGACTGGTGTTATGATAGTTTTCGCCGTCAAGAAAAAAACGTCAGAAATGAACGAAAACTGAGGCCGGGAAGCGAAAATCTTCTTTGCCGGAATGTAAAATAATTCTTGACAACGTGGGAGAGCTGCGGTATACTATTGAAGTTGACTCTCACACGAGAGCGGCCGATCATTCTGCCCTGCAGGATGAGGGAAAGAACCTTAATAAGAGAATAGAATGACAACTTAACAGAGATGCAACCCTGAATATATTCCTATAAAACGGGATGGGAGCAAACGTTCTAAGAACATCCCGTAAGAATAGA
>CAJOLP010000033.1:0-1485 GCA_905235465.1 uncultured Lachnospiraceae bacterium
AAGAAGTGATTTGTGAACTGATCTTCCCCATGGTCATTTCATAGAAGAATCTAAGAATACCTCAAAAAGAGAAACCGCACCGGGAACTCCCCGGTGCGGTTTCTCTTTCCTTTGCCTTTGTCCCTGCGGGACGGAGGCTGTCACTCCATCTCTTCCAGCATCTGCCGCATGGTCCGCCACCCCAGCGACGCGCACTTGACGCGCGCGGGCATGTGGGAGATGTCCTGCAGCGCCGCCGACTCATCCAGCTCTTCCAGCTCCTCTTCGGTGGCCGTGCCCTTGATCATCTTCATGAAGTTCCCGGCCGCCCTGAGGGCCTCTTCTTCAGTCTGTCCGATGATCAGGTCGATCATCATATCCGTGGAGGCCTGCGAGATCGCGCACCCGCTGCCGTTAAAGGCCGCGTCGGTGATCACGCCGTCTTCCACCTTGAGCTGCAGGTAGATGTCGTCCCCGCAGCTGGGGTTGACGCCCTGCAGGACCATGGTCGGATTCTCCAGCTCATGTTTGTGGGCCGGATGAAGATTGTGTTCGTTGACGATCTCTCTGTATAACTGCTTAAGCTCCATATCCAAGCCACCCCCTGACTTTTGAGACCGCGTCGACGAAGCGGTCTATCTCTTCCTCCGTATTGTAAAAATACAGACTCGCCCTGGCAGTCGCCCCCACGCCCATATACTGCATGAGCGGCTGCGCGCAGTGATGCCCTGCCCGGATGGCGATATGCTCTGTATCCAGGACGGAGGACACATCGTGCGGGTGACATCCCTCGATATTGAATGTCACGATGCCGCAGTGTTTTTTGGGATCTTCCTGCCCGTAGACAGTCACTTCCGGAATCTGCCTCAGGCCCTCGATCAGGCGGGTCGTAAGTTCCTCTTCCGTCCTCATGATCGTATCAAATCCGACATTCTTTATATACTCTATGGCGGCCGCCATGCCCACGGCGCCCGTGGCGTTGACGGTGCCCGCCTCAAACTTCTCCGGTACTTCCGCATAGGTGGCGTCATAGCGGGTCACATATTCGATCATCTCGCCGCCGGAAAGGAAAGGCGGCATCTCCTCCAGGAGTTCCCCACGCCCGTACAGCGCGCCGATGCCCATGGGCCCGCAAAGCTTGTGCCCGGAAAAGGCATAGAAATCCGCGCCGATCTCCTGCACATTGACAGGCATATGCGGGACGCTCTGCGCGCCGTCCACCACGAAGACCGCGCCGTGCGCGTGCGCCAGTTCCCCGATCTTTTTCACCGGATTGGTGACGCCCATGACATTGGAGACATGGCCGATCGACACGATCGCCGCCCTGTCCGTGATCTTCGCCTCCAGCTCCTCATCCGTGATCGTGCCGTCCGCAAGGCACTCCAGATAGACCAGCTTCGCGCCGGTCTTTCTGCACACCATCTGCCAGGGCAGGATGTTGGAGTGATGCTCCATGATCGAGATGACGATCTCATCTCCCTCCTTCACGTGGGAGAGCCCGTAGCT
>CAJOLP010000033.1:1491-11754 GCA_905235465.1 uncultured Lachnospiraceae bacterium
GCCGCGAGATTCAGGGATTCCGTCGCGTTTCTGGTGAAGATGATCTCCTTCATATCGCCCGCGCCGATCAGCTCGGCCGTCACCGCGCGCGCCTGCTCATACCGCTCCGTCGCCTCGATGCTCCATCCGTACAGACCGCGGAGCGGATTGGCGTTGCAGGTGTCATTGAACTTTGTCATCGCCTCAAAGACCTGCCTGGGCCTCTGCGTCGTCGCGGCATTATCCAGATATGCTACGTCGCTCCCCTCAAGGATCGCGAAATCTTTACGATAGGGATTCATCCGCAAAAGCCTCCTCTACAAATTCCATAAGTCTTTCGCTCATTTCTTCGTCCGGGATCCTCCGCACTACGGCACCCAGCCGCGCGCGCACCATGATCTGTTCCGCTGTCTTTTCATCGATATCGCGGGACGCCATGTAAAAGAGCATGTCCTCGGACAGTCTTCCCACCGTGGCGCCGTGGCGCCCTTCCACATCCTCCTCCTCGCAGAGGATGACCGGCAGCGTCTTGTTGACGATGTCGGGCGACAGAAGCAGCACATTTTCCTGCTCGTCGCCAAAGGCTCCGACCGCTCCGTTTCTGAAATCGATCGTGCCGCGGAAGGATTTCTCCCCTTTTCCGGCCAGCACGCCGTCAAAATTCATGGTGCTCTGCGTCCTCTTGCCGCGCTGGATGACATTGTAGTTGATGTCCACCTTTTGCTCGCGCGCCGCAAGATACCCCATGCTGCCCGTCAGGACCGCGTCCTCGCCGTTCTGCTCGACCTGAATGCCGCGAAAGCTCTGCGCCGCGCCCAGCTCGGCGACCACAAGGTCAAGCTTTGCGCCCGCCGCCATGGAGACGCCCAGATCGTCCAGGGAGAGGAAATCCTCACCCAGCGTCTGCGCCTTGACGAGTGTCAGCTCGGCGCCCTCGTCCATGACGATCCTGGTGGAGACGGTCAAAATACTCCTGCCCTCCGCCTCAGGACTTCCTTCGCTCACGCTCTCGATCAGAAGGGCCGCTTTGCTTCCCGCGCCCATATGAAGGACCTGTGCGGCTGCCTGCGCCCTGCCCTCCCACGCTGTCACCGTAAGCTTTATGGGACGGCTGACCTCAGTGCCGGCCGCCACATCCACAAGATCGGCTTCAGGGTCGCTTACAAGGAGCGCCTCGTCCAGCTCCGCGCCAAGGCCCGTGCCAAAGGACTGCGGGTGGTAGATCGGTATTTTGCCCGCCACAAAGCGCTCCGGCGCCTCTTTGGGCGCGATCTTCTTAAGCTCCTGTTCAGCGAGGCTCACAGGCACTGCGGACAGGGTTACGCCCTCTCCGAGTCCTGCGGGCTCTTGATGCCTTGCGCCGCCGGCAGGCTCCGCCAGCCGCCACGCGGTCCCGGCCGGACCTCCCACCTGATAATCGGCGGGCACCAGGCCTTCATTCATCTTGATGCGATGCCATGTCAGGGAGGGGATATGCCCCACTGCCATGCTGTTCTTATCTATTGCCATTTTTCGTATTCTCCAGGTTAACCGTTTTCCATCTCCAGCCGGATCAGGTTGTTCATCTCAGCGGCGTACTCCAGCGGCAGCTCCTTGCTGACCGGGCTCGCGAATCCGCTGACGATCATGGCCAGCGCCTCTTCCTCGCTGACGCCGCGGCTCATGAGGTAAAACACCGCGTCGTCGCTGATCCTTCCGATCTTGGCCTCGTGTCCCACGTCAGCGTCGTTTGTGTTCACGGTGACCGCCGGGATCGTATCCGAGCGGGACTCCGCGTCCAGCATCAGCGATCCGCAGGAGACAGACGCCTTGGCGCCGGACGCGCTGCGCGCGATCTCAATGCTGCTGCGGTAGGTGCTGATCCCGCCGCTCTTGGAGATCGACTTGCTGTTGATGTACGAAGACGTATTTTTGCCGACATGCACCATTCTGGCGCCGGTGTCCAGGTTCTGGCCCGCGCCCGCAAATGTGATGCCCGTAAACTCGCAGTGCGCGTTGTCTCCCCGCAGGAAGGTGGTGGGGTACAGATAGGAGGTGTGGGAGCCAAAAGACCCCGAGATCCACTCCATTCGCGCGCCCTCCTCCACCAGCGCCCGCTTGGTGTTGAGGTTAAACATATTTTTGGACCAGTTCTCGATCGTCGAATAGCGCAGCCGCGCGTTCTTCTTGACGTAGAGCTCCACGCAGCCCGCGTGCAGGTTGGCCACATTGTATTTGGGCGCGCTGCACCCCTCGATGAAGTGGAGGTCCGCTCCCTCGTCCACGATGATCAGGGTGTGCTCGAACTGTCCGGCGCCCCTGGCATTGAGGCGGAAATACGACTGCAGCGGTATTTCCACTGTGACCCCCTTGGGCACATAGACGAAGGACCCGCCTGACCAGACCGCGCCGTGCAGGGCCGCGAACTTGTGGTCCGTGGGCGGCACCAGCTTCATAAAATAGTCCTTGCACATCTGGGCGTACTCGCCCACCAGAGCGCTCTCAAGATCCGTGTAAACGACGCCCTGCTGTGCCACTTCTTCCTTCACGTTGTGATAGACGAGCTCGGAGTCGTACTGCGCGCCGACGCCTGCCAGCGCTTCCCGCTCCGCCTTGGGAATGCCAAGCTTCTCAAAGGTATCCTTGATGTCATCGGGCACCTGATCCCACTTGCCCTTCATGCTCGTATGGGACTTTACGTACGTGGCGATCTCGTTCATGTTGAGCTCATCGATGGGCGGTCCCCAGTCGGGCACCCGCAGCTTTTGATAGATCTCCAGCGACTGGAGGCGGAATTCGCGCATCCACTCGGGGTCATTCTTCTCCTTAGAGATCTGCTCCACGATCTCGCGGCTTAGTCCCTCTTCTATTCTGTAAAAATCCGAATCGGATTCATCGTACCGAAAGTCATAAAAGCTCCGGTCTATATCATCTACTTTCAAATTCGCCATTCATGACTCCTTCTTGGCTGCGGCGTTTCACCCCTCCTGCACGATCTCTTCTGAACCGATAAACTGCTCGAAACCGTTGGCATTGATCTCATCCACCAGCTCCGGTCCGCCCGAGCGCACAATGCGCCCCTTGACGAGCACATGCGTCTGATCGACATTCAGGGCCTCCAGGATCTTCGTGCTGTGGGTGATGACCAAAAGCGCGCCGTCCTGCTGTTTCTGATATTCCTCGATGCCGCGGGAGACGGTGCGCACCGCGTCCACATCAAGCCCCGAATCCGTCTCGTCCAAAATAGCGAGCTTCGGGTTGAGCATGAGGAGCTGCAGTATTTCCGCCTTCTTCTTTTCGCCGCCGGAAAAGCCCACGTTCAGATCGCGCTCCGCGTAGGAGGGATCCATATCCAGCAGCTTCATGGTCTCTTCCAGTTCCTTCTTGAACTTGAAGATCTTGACGGGTTTCCCTGTCTTTTGACGGATCGCGCTGCGAAGGAACGACTCCACGGACAGGCCGGGCACCTCCAGAGGATTCTGGAAGGACAGGAACATCCCCTTCTTCGCTCTCTTGTCGGTGCTCAGCTCCGAGATGTCCTCCCCGTCAAAGATAATGGATCCGCTTGTCAACTTGTAGGCGGGGCTGCCCATCAGCGTGCTGCCCAGCGTGGACTTGCCCGCTCCGTTGGGGCCCATCAGGACATGTGTCTCCCCGGCGCGGATCGTCAGATCGATGTTGTGAAGGATCTCTCCCTCTTCTATTGCCGCGCTCAGACCGCGGACTTCCAGTAATGGCTGTGTCATTTTTTTAACCTCGTATGCTGTCTTTGTGCCTTTATATCTTTGCTCCAAAAGTGTCGGGTCCCGTACCGGGCCCCGTGTCAGATCACGTAATCGTAGCCGGCATTCGCGTTGGCGTTGTCCAGAAGATCCTGCAGGGTATAGGAATCGACATAGTCGTTGATCACCTTCGACAGCCCTCTCCAGAAGGGCAGCGTCATGCACGACTCACTCCGCGGGCATTCGCTGGGATCATCCAGAAGGCATGAGATCGGCTCCAGATTTCCTTCCATCACGCGCAGGATATCCCCGACCTTGTATTCCGAGGGATCTCTGGCCAGTCTGTAACCGCCGTTATTGCCGCGCTGGCTCCTCAAAAAACCCGCCCTTGTCAGCGACGTCACGATCTGCTCCAGGTACTTCACAGTGATGTCCTGTCTCCTGGAAATGTCCCGAAGAGAAATGTACTCTCCCGTATCATTCTGTGCGAGGTCGATCATCATCCGGATCGCGTAGCGGCCTTTCGTTGAAATCTTCACTTCAAATTACCCCTTTTCTTCAAGATGTTTGAAATTTGGTACTCCTTTTCGCTTGCTTTTTTTGTCTCTATTTCATAGTATATATATGGGAGTCGGGGATCGATGATCTGTCGTCCCATCCCACAAGCTTCGCGTCCCATGATCCCGCCGGGGTCAGAACCCTTTCGGACCCGGATCCTTTCGGATGCAGATCCCTTCAGCCTCATTCCTCTTTGGTTCCATGTGTTAAATCCTACAATTTCATATATTCCTATATGCATTTGGTGATTTAAGTCTAATTCTAGTATATACATGAGGATATTGCAAGTGGCTTCATTGCAAGAAATTTCCAAAAATACATCCGCCCCCTCCTTTGATGACGAGGACGTCCGCTTCATGAAGGCCGCGCTGGCCCAGGCGCGCAAGGCGTTTAAGCTCGGCGAGGTGCCCATCGGCGCTGTGATCGTGCGGGACGGGGAGATCATCGCGCGGGGTTATAACCGTCGAAATACAGATCACACCACCCTCGCCCATGCCGAGATCACCGCGATCCGCAGGGCCAACCGCAAAGTCGGTGACTGGCGCCTTGAAGGGTGCACGCTCTACTGCACGCTGGAGCCCTGCCAGATGTGCGCGGGCGCGCTCGTCCAGTCAAGGATCGACCGTGTCGTCATCGGCGCGCCGAGCTTTAAGTCCGGCTGCGGCGGGACGCTCCTCAACATCCTGCAAAATAATGAGTTCAACCATCAGATCCAGGTCACGCAGGGGGTCCTGAAGGAGGAATGTACGGCCATCCTTCAGCAGTTTTTTAAGGATCTGCGGGTCAGAAACCGCGCGCGGCGAGGCGCGCAGCGGGAGGCAAAACCCGCGGACGAGGATTGACTTCTCGTTCCAAATCCTCTATAGTAACAAAGTAATCGAATACCGCCCTGCTCGTCGGGGCGGAGCCTTAACAGCTGCCTGCATTATGCTGTGATGAAGTTCGGGTCTCGCGCAATGATTCCCTGTGAACCGTGTCAGATTGGGAACAAAGCAGCACTAAGCGGGCCCTATCATGTGCCGCGAGGGTGCCTGGCGGAGCAGTATGTGCAGTAACGGGTTAAGGTTCCGCCGCGGAGAGCCGGGCGTTTTTGTTTTATTAAGATCTATCAGGATACGATCATGAACAGCATTTCAGAAATGAGCACTATTTCAGAATATTCAGGCATCCTTGATCTCTCCCATTGTCAGCTGTGCCCCCGCCGGTGCGGCGTGGACCGCGTGAAGGGAGAGACGGGCTTTTGCGGGGAGACCGCGCGGATCCGCGCCGCCAGGGCGGCGCTCCACTTTGACGAGGAGCCGGTGATCTCGGGCAGAAGCGGCAGCGGCGCCGTCTTTTTTACAGGCTGCAGCCTGGGCTGCGTGTTCTGCCAGAACACATCCATCGCGCACCGGGCGGAGGATTCCCGCGCGCGGTACGAGGTGACCACTGAGCGACTGACCGATATTTTTCTATCCCTCCAGGAACAGGGAGCCGCCAACATCAACCTGGTGACACCGACACATTTTGTGCCCCTTCTGATCCCGGCGCTTAAATCCGCAAAAAAGAAGGGCCTTCATATTCCCGTGGTGTACAACACCGGCAGCTACGAGCGCCCTAAGGCTCTCCGCGCCCTGGAGGGCCTTGTGGACATATGGCTCGCGGACCTCAAATACGTGTCCCCGGAGCTTTCCGCCGGGTTTTCTCACGCGCCGGACTACTGGGAGTACGCCTCCGCATCCATCGCGGAAATGGTCCGCCAGTGCCCCTCCCCTCTCTTCTCGGACGGCACTTCGCGCCTGGACGCGGAAGACGACGCAGACGACCCTCTCATGGTGCGCGGCGTGATCGTCCGTCACCTCGCCCTGCCCGGGTGCGCTGATGACAGCAAAAAAGTCCTGCGCTATCTGCACAGGACTTATGGTGACAGTATTTTCATCAGTCTGATGAATCAGTATACGCCCAACGGGCGCGTGGCCGGCGACCCGCAGCTGGGGAGGCGCCTCTCCCCCGGGGAATACGACGCGCTGGTGGACTACGCGATCCGGATCGGCGTCCAAAACGGATTCATACAGGAAGAAGGCACCGCGACGGACGCTTACGTGCCGTCCTTTGACGGGACCGGCGTCATTCCTCCTGCGCCTTCAAAAACTCCCTGACCATGAGCGCGATCTTGAAGGTCATGGCGTCGTCAAAGGTCCTGATATCCAGTCCGGTGGTCTTTTGAAGCTTCTCAAGGCGATAGACCAGCGTATTTCTGTGCACGAAGAGCTGTCTCGCCGTCTCGGACACATTCAGGTTGTTGGCAAAGAATGTGTCGATCGTCGTGATCGTCTCCTGATCCAGATCCATCTTATCCTCGCTTCCGAAGATCTCCTGAATGTACATCCGGCAGAGATTGGGCCTGAGCTGATAGATCAGCCGCCCGATGCCGAGCTCATTGTACGAGAGAACTTTCCTCTCCGCGTAAAAGATCTTCCCCACTTCCATCGCCATTCCGGCCTCTTTGTACGAGCGGGACAGGTCCTTTAGATCCGTCACGATCGTCCCGTAGGCGGCGCGCACCTTGACCATCGCCTCCATGTTGAGCATATCGACAGCCGTTTTTGCCACCTCATCCAGCGCCTTATAGGAAGGATTCTCCGCCAGGGATTTGATCAGGATCACTCTGTTCTCATCCACTTCCGTCAGATAATCGCCGTTCTGCACCGTATACAGCCCGGAAAGCATTTCCGACGCCACAAGCTCGGCGTTCAGACTGTCCACTTCGATCAGCACGATCGCCCTGGTCTCCGTCTCCGGAATGTGCAGTTTTTTGGCCCGGTTGTGTATATCCACCAAAAGGAGATTGTCCAGCAGCAGGTTCTGGAAGAAGCTGTTGCGGTCCAGGCTGTCCCTGTTGGTCGCGTTCAGGGCCTCCAGCTCGCTGACGGCGATCCTGGCCACCATATACGTGTAGTCCGCCGTGCCGATCGCCGTGAGAATATAAATTGTCTCATCGTCATCCTTCACCTTCAGCTGATAGCTGCTGCCGATGATCTGACTGTCCACGGCCGAATTCGCAAAGCCCGCGGCCAGTGCCCGGTCCGGCTCCTTTGCCCCTTCGGTCAGGGCGATGACATTGCCCGCCGTATCCTGCACGGCAAATTCCGTCTTCGTGATCGCCCTGAGTTCCTCAAGGCATCCTTTGATTACCTGCGATGAGACCATTCTTTTATCTCCCCTTGTTTAATTTGCGCGCCTGTCTGCCCACTCCCGCCTGCAGACCTTCGGATAAACTGTCAAAAGGGGCACTGCATTAGATGCAGTACCCCGAAACGACCTTGTCTCGATGCCTGATCGACGTCTGTACACCATTAGTTGGCGATCGTCAGCTCAGACTCCTTATCAAATACATGAATCTTGGAAGTATCAAATGTGAATTTTACCTGATCGCCGGGACGGACCTTCGTCGTGGGCTCCACTCTGGCTGTGATGGAAGCGCCCGCAAGGTCAAAATACAGGAAAACTTCCGCGCCGAGCAGCTCGTACACGTTGACTGTGGAGCTGAAGGAATAGTCCTCTCCGCCCTTGACTTCCAGGATATTCTCGGGACGAATACCGAGCACGACCGTCTTGCCGTTGTAATCGCCGGCGGCCTTGATGGAAGCGGCCTTGTCGGCGGGAAGCTTGATGGTCTGTCCCTCGAGTTCAAGCGACACATCATCGCCGGAGACCTTGCAGGTCGCGTCGATGAAGTTCATCTGCGGGGATCCCATGAAGCCCGCCACGAACAGGTTGATCGGCTTATCATAGAGATTCTGCGGGGAATCGATCTGCTGAACGACGCCGTCCTTCATGACAACGATCCTGGAACCCAGGGTCATAGCTTCGGTCTGGTCATGTGTGACATAGATGATGGTGGTGCCCAGTCTCTGGTGAAGCTTGGCGATCTCAGTTCTCATCTGGACACGGAGCTTGGCGTCCAGGTTGGACAGCGGCTCATCCATCAGGAAGACCTTGGGGTTACGGACGATCGCGCGGCCCATGGCGACACGCTGTCTCTGACCGCCGGAAAGAGCCTTCGGCTTGCGGTCAAGCAGATGGGACAGATCCAGGATCTTGGCGGCTTCCTTAACTGCCTTGTCGATCTGATCCTTCGGCACCTTGCGGAGCTTGAGGCCGAACGCCATGTTGTCGTAAACGGTCATGTGCGGATACAGAGCGTAGTTCTGGAAGACCATCGCGATATCTCTGTCCTTGGGCTCCACATCGTTCATGACCTTGCCGTCGATCTTGAGCGTTCCGGAACTGATATCTTCCAGACCCGCGATCATTCTCAGCGTTGTGGATTTTCCGCAGCCGGAAGGACCGACGAAGATGATGAATTCCTTGTCAGCGATCTCCATATTGAAGTTCTGAACAGCCTTAAAACCGTTGGGATAAACTTTACAAACATTCTCTAAAGATAAGCTTGCCATTTTCTAAATAATCCTCCACCTGATAATCACTAAAACAGATAACTGATAACTGCTGTTAGTATACTAAATTCACCTTTTGGCCGCCATATGAGAGGTTCACAAAAGATCAGCGCCCGCGTTGTGAAGGGTTTCCCGCTGCAAAATGGTAGTTTTCGGTATTTTGTATAGAATCCCTCAGCCGCTTTGTGGAGTTTGCCCATTGTCATCCGCCTGCTCCGGAAAGTCGCCGCTCCCCGTCCCTTCGATCCTCTTAAACAGGGGGTCATAGAGCGCGGCGCAGGCATATCCGGGCACGGACAGGCCCAAAAGGAGCACCGGCGGCAGCGCGGCCCTTACGCGGGTCAGAAGCACAAAGGGGACCGCCGTGATGACGGCCATCGCGATCGTCAGAAGCGGCTTTCTGAACACAAGCGTCAGCGCGTTCGACAGCGTGTGCGCGATCGTGTTCTCATATCGGGACAGAAGGGGAAAAATATACAGCGCGAGCAGATATTCTGTCAAAACAGAGATCCCCAGCAGCGCCGCGAGCCATACCGGCGCGGACACCTCCCCGCGCACGATCCCCGTCAGATTCGCCAGGGCGAAGAGGCCGTAGAGCAGCATGACCGTCCAGATGATGACCGCCTGCCGCAGATTCTTCCGAAAAGAGCGCATGAAAGTCGGCACGATGTACCCCTCCTGCCCTCTTACCATCTTCAGAAGCACAAAATGCATCGCAGTAAGCGATGCGCCTGCCGTGATGACCGGCAGGCACAGCGCGAGTGTTATTAAATTCAGACACAGAAGGTCCGTCATCCGGTTCAGAAACCTTTGCAGCGTCCCTTCCGCCTCATCATTCTTCTCCAATAAAATACGCTCCTCCCCGAATATGCGCAGGGCGTCCGGCTCACGGCGAACCGCTCCCCGAGGGGCCAAAGACAGACAGGACAGGCGAGAACATATCGCCGAGCATCCCCACAAATGACTCCCAGATCATATCGGCGAGGCTTTCGGTCTGCTTGTGCACTTCCTCCTGCACGTCTTCCATCAGTGCGGCGCCCAGGGACTCCACGCTCTTGGCGGGGTCCACCTGAATGCCGAACACATTCTCCGCGACCACGTTGGGCGAGATGCCCAGATCGTCCATCGCTGTCAGCGCGTCTCTGATCTTTTGCCGCAGGGACTCGTCGTCAATATGATCGAGCGCCTCATTCACATCCGTGATCGACACGCCTCCATCCGTGAGCGCGCCGGCCGCGCCTGCGAGAGCGCCGGCCGCGTCCGGGAGCGAACCCGTATCGTCAGAGACGGCATCAGCCGATTCCTGTGTCTCCCCGGCAAAACCTCTTAGTGCAGGGCCCCCGGCCAGCATGGCAGCAGCCAGCCCTGCGGCTGCCAGGCGATATTTCATCCTAAACGTTCTTTCCGTCCTTTTCATATCCGGTTACACCTCCGGTCTGTATATTGGCAGATTATGAGATCTCTGATCCGGCGGGAATGTCCCTGCCTCCGTCAGGCGTCATGAGCGCCAGAGAGCCGTCCGGCCCCTCCGCGCACAGGAGCATGCCTTCCGAGACCATGCCGGCCAGCTTCGCGGGCTTAAGGTT
>CAJOLP010000034.1 GCA_905235465.1 uncultured Lachnospiraceae bacterium
AGAGAATAGCGGATCTGATAGCCGGATGCGGAACTGATCGAATTCCACACAACACGGATAGCCTTGGACTTGGCCTGAAGCTTGACAGAAGTGTTGGTATTCATGTAGCGATAGCTTGTGACAGTCGCTTTCGTGAAATTACCGTTCTTGTCCTTGCCGTAGACCCTAAGCTCATAGAGTCCCTTGTCCTTAAGATTGCTGATCGTTCTCTGGTATGAATCCTTGTTCGCGTAGAACTTTGTGAACTCGCCGCCAGCCAGACGATACCAGATCTGGTAAGTAGTGACATCCTTACCGGAGTATTTGATCTTGAGTGTCTTCTGCGCGTAATTGCCGTCCGTACCGTTATTCGATACCGTGACTGTGCTCCCCTTATCCGGAGATTTGTTATCAGCGGCACTTACAGAAAGCGCGCAGCCAAAGATCATTACCACAGCAAGGCACAGAGCCAGCCACTTTGTGTAACGATGTTTGCCCATGGGTCCATTTCACCTCCTTCCCTAAAAGTATATAGTTAAATCCGGAATCCACTCCGGCCCAAAACTATCAAAATCAATTGGAACCGTAATACCCGTAATCTTTGCCGTAATACTTGTGGTAATATCCGCCCTTGGTATTCTCCACCCGATTCAGGACGATGCCCAGAAGCGGGCAGCCTGCGCGCTCAAGCTGCGCCACGGATTCCCTCACAGCTCCCTTTGAGGTGACCCCGCCGCGGACGCACAGGATAGCGCCGTCGCACATATGACCGATGCGTTCCGCATCGGATACGAGTCCCAGCGGAGGGGCGTCCACAAAGACATATCGATAATCCGCCGCCAGCGTGTCCAGCAGATCCCTGAATTTGCGGTTCTCCAGCAGCATGGACGGATTGACTGTATTTTCAGAGTTCGGGATCAGATCCCCTTTCTCATAATCTGTATGCAGAAGGACTTCGCTCAGTTCCATGTCATCTGACAGGTAATGCGATGTTCCCTTGATCTCCTTGCCGTCCACTCTCTTCAGATCGTATTTGCTGACCAGTGAGGAATTGCGCATATCGGCGTCGACAAGCACTGTCTTTCCCCCCGCGCGCGCGATCTGGTCCCAGAGATGGAACGCCACAAAAGATTTGCCTTCATTTGGCTCGGAACTTGCGATCATGATCTTGCGAACATCTTTGCCCAGAAAGCTTATATTGATGCGCAGACGATTGATTGCCTCTTCGATCGCGTAGGGGATCTCCGGCGCGCGTCCAATCACGACTTTATTCGTCTGCTCACTCAGATTCGTCTGCTCCATCAGCCTTTTCTTCCCCTCTTTCTCGGCTTTCTCCTGTCTTTCTTTCTGTCACTGCTGCCCTGCTCCTCGATCTTGCCCTCGGGGATGACGGTCAGAGGGATCACGCCAAATTCTCTCTCGATGTCATCCGCTGTCTTAAACGTATCATCGAGCATGAATTGCGTCGTAAGAATGGCGAGGATGAAAAGAAGTCCCAGCAAAGCGCCGATCATGGTATTGCGTGTCAGGCTCGGAGAGCTAGGATTGACGGGAATGATCGCGTATTCCGCAATATGCGGCTGCGGTGTTTCCATAAGCTTGGGCAGCTCCAGAACACCCTTTTCCGCCAGCGCGTTCGCTATATTCATCGCTTCTTCCGGGTCCTCACCGGTTACAGAGATCTGAATGATCCTTGTGTCGGAAATGACCGAAAGATTGAGCATCTTAAGCAGCTCATTGTAATTGTATTCCAGACCCTGTTCCTTGATCACGCCCTCAATGATCGGCCTGGTCTTGAGCAGTTCCACATAGTCCTTCGAGATGGACTGACCGATATTGAGATCCGTCAGATCCACGACTGACTGCGATGATGATGAAACCATATACATCTTGGAGGTAGCTGTATATTTGGGTGTAATAATATAGTGTGTGATCAGCCCCGCGATCAGCGCGCCTGCCAAAAAACAGATAATGATCCACACTATTTTCTTTCTGTAAAACCCGAACAAATCAAAGAGATCGATCTCAACCTCATCATCCTGTCTGCCCTTCATTTCGATCTCATTTTGCTGATACATGCCTGCGGCATCTCCTATTCATTCATTGTCTGCGCCCGAGCCTTCTTCCGCATCCTTCCATTCCTGGATCTCGACATTCTCCAAAAGCTCGTCTGTGACCGGCTCGATGCCGATCATATCCTCCAGCGTGCCAAGGATCGATTCGGTGTACGGATAAAACTCGGTGTGCCGTTCGCCGTCCCCGAAGGTATCCGACTCCCCGTTCTCTCCCTCAAGCAGAAGGATTCCTTTATTCTCATACTGGGAAAGTGTATTCGCGATCCCTGACATGTCACCGCGCGGCGCGTCGGAAATGACTATGCCGGACAGGGTGTCATACAGGTCGTTTAAATAATTCGGATCTTCCTTAAGATCCGACATCACCTGCGTGTAGAAGCTCTGCATATAGCTTCGCTGGCGGCGCATCCTGCTCACATTCGTGCCGTCCCCGACAGACATTCTGGCGCGGACATAGGCTTCGGCCTGCTTCCCGCTCAGTTTTATTAAAGCGCCCTTCTTCATGGCGGGGTCTATGCTTGTGAGATCATCCTCGATCGTCACTGTGACGCCTCCCACGGCGTCGTTGACGGCGCCTACATCCTTCATGTCAAGCACGTAATAGCCGTCGATATTCAGGCCGCCCAGAAGATCGGACACAGCCGCTGCCGTATTGGCGTTGCGTATCTCCTCCGTGGGGCCGTACCAGTGAGCCGTACAGATCTGCTCCTGCGTACTTCCCTGCAGTTTTCCCTCTTCATCCAGAACGTTTACGAAAGTGATGGTGTCGCGGTCGATCTGCAGAAATCCGTATGTCTCCTTCGTGTTATTGATCACCAAAAGGACAAGAAAATCAGCGAGATCCCCGTATTTTCCCCTGTTCTTTTCCAGATCGCCTGAGGCGTCTGTTCCGATCAGCAGATACGTTTGAATCTCGTCCGTATACGCATAGTCAGTATCGTCGACCGTGACCACATGCCCGGCCGTTTTGTGATGCCCCCAGCTTCCTGTATCTCCCAGCATCTCCCGCAGTGACGATTTGGTCTCGATCATATACAGTACGAGCGCAAAACCGGCAATGACTAGAATTGCTGCTGCAAGACCGGCGAACAGCCGGAGTTTTTCTCTCCTCCGTTGGCGGCTCATAGACATCTCTCACAATCTGTTATAATCGGTTTCATCGTACAACACTTAAAAACCGTTGACAAGAATTTCACTCGTCCGGGAGAAGGCATGGGTCCAAAAATGACCATGTCCGACCGGATCTATTACTCTTCCCCCAGGAACGCCATGAAATTCTCTTTGTTTTCCAGCGCTGTCGTTGTGGGTCTTCCCAGGTCATCCCTCGCGCCGATACTGCACTTGACCTCGATAAAGCTCAGTTCCTCCCTGCCTTTGGCCGCGTTCAGCGCCGCCGTCAGTTCTTCGGGATTTGCCGCGCTCTCCGCGTGGGGATAGCCGCAGGCTTTGGCGATGGCGATCAGATCCATGCTGCCGGCCACCGTCGGCATCCCGCCGACCGTCTCATGCGCCGTGTTGTTGATCACGATGTGGATCAGATTTTTCGGCGCGTTCGCGCCGATCACAGCCATCGCGCCCAAATGCATGAGCGCCGCGCCGTCTCCGTCGACACACCAGACGCGGCGATCCGGTTTGTTCAGGGCTACGCCCAGCGCGATGGAAGAGCTGTGTCCCATGGATCCGACAGTCAAAAAGTCATACTTGTGGCTCTGCCCTCTTGCCGTTCTCGTCTCGAACAGCTCGCGGGACGCCTTGCCCGTGGTGGAGACGATGGGATCCTCCCCGCTCACATCCGCGATCATCTGAATGATCTGTTCGCGCGTCATCTCGTTGTCATTGCGGTAGACGACCTTCTCTTCGTAGGAAAGCGCGCCCTTGCGTATGACAAAGGCGACGTCCTTCCCCTGCGCCAGCACGTCCCTGAAGTGTGCCATGGCCGCTTCCACTTCCTCATCCGTGGTATCTTTCCCGATGATAAAGCTCTCGATCCCCATGTCGTCCAGAAGGCGGACCGTGACCTCTCCCTGATAGATGTGCTGCGGCTCATCGTGAATGCCGGGCTCCCCGCGCCATCCCACGATAAAGACCATGGGGATCGCGTATACCTTGTCGTTGAGGAGCGAAGCCACCGGATTGATGATATTCCCTTCGCCGCTGTTCTGCATATAGACGACCGGCACCTTTCCTGTGGCCAGATGATATCCTGCCGCCAGCGCCGTGCAGTTTCCCTCGTTGGCCGCGATCACATGGTGGTGCGGATCGATCCCGTATGTTTTCATCAGATAGTTGCAGAGCGCTTTCAACTGACTGTCCGGGACGCCGGTATAGAAATCCGCGCCGATTATCTCTACTAATTTTTCTACTTTCATCTCCGTTCCTCCTCAGAATCCGAATGTTACGAAGCTTCGCCTATGCTTCTTTTAAGATCAGGATCCTGTGATACAGATCCCTGATGGTCTCCACATCCAGCGCCGCCGGAAAGTTCCTGAGCCGCACGGGCACGACGCTGCCGCTCATCAGATCGATCTCCTCCTCAGTCGCTTCCGGAATATCCAGTTCCAGCGATATCCTCAGCTTCTCCAGGCTCTCCGCCGCCTCCATGGGCGATGAAAATCCCATCGCCTGAGCGATCTCCCCAAGGACACCGTCCAGATACTCCCTGCCGCGGGCATCGATGCATTTGTCCGTATTTTGAACGAGCCACACGAACAATACCCGGTTGGTCAGAAGCACCGCGTGCCCGTGGGCAATGCCGTACAGGCTCGTGAGCTTGTAACACATGGCGTGCCCCGCCGTCGTCTGCGTGATGTTGATCGCTTTGCCCGCCAGATTGGCCGCGCGGAGCATCTGCGTCTGCGCCTGATCGTCTCCCGCCAGATACCTGTCCATATAGGCCATGACGGTCCGGATCGCTTCCCCGGCGTATTCCTTGCTCTCATCCGTGCTGTTGACGGACCAATAGGACTCGATCGCGTGGCACAGGGCGTCGAGCATCGCGCACTTGCGCGTGTAGAGAGGAAGGGAGGACAGCACGCTGCTGTCCATCAGCACAGTGCCGGGAATGCAGCTTTCATGGGTCACCGACTGCTTGCTGCCGTTGTAATAGATGACCGCGAACCTCGTCGCCTCCGAGCCGGTGCCCGCCGTCGTGGGGACCGCCAGAAACGGGATGTCATTGGCCTTGATCTCCTGCTCGAGATAATTGCGGCTGTCGTCCATGTTGCTGTAGAGCTTGATGCACTTGGCGACGTCCATGGCCGATCCTCCGCCGACGGCGGCTATGCTGTCACAGCCGCTCTCGTGAAAGACCTGCACGCCCTTCACGACGGACTCGTAGAGCGGGTTCGGCGAGAAATCGCTGAAGCGGACGACCTCTATGCCCTTTCGCTCTTTCAGCGTGAGAAAATACTCATTGACGGCCAGATACCGGATGGAGCCGCCGCAGACCAGCATGACTTTCTTTGCTCCTATGCGGTCGAAATACTGATCCAGCACACTGTAATCTTTTCCCTGTACGGTCAGAACTGTCTGATCCACCATTGATCCACCTCTTTTTTCCTTATGACTGACGCGCCTCCGGGGATGGACCCGGAGGCGCATTTTCATCTTCCATGTCCCGCTGCCGCAGCCTTGCCGCGGCTTCCCTTTGAGATCAGACCTCCTCGGGAATCAGCCGGATAATATCCTTGAACGGCATCAGCATGGCGTCGCATTCCTCCGCCCTGTGATTTTCCAGAATCGTTTCGGCCGCCTTCTGGATCGCGGGGACCGTCGCGCGCATAAGCTGGTTCGCGTAAATGATGACATTGGCGCCGCGCTCCTTAAACTCCTCCTCGGTCACCGAATTGAAGCTTGTGGGCACCAGAACGACCGGTGTCATCTTGTCCTTTTCCCTGAATTTCTCAAGGAACGTAAAGATCTCGGTCGGGTCTTTCTTGCGGCTGTGGATCATGATCGCGTCGGCACCTGCGCCGACGAAGGCGAACGCTCTCTGTAGCGCGTCATCCATGCCGCGCTCCAGGATCAGGCTCTCGATGCGGGCGCAGATCATGAACTCCTTGGTCTTCTGCGCGCTCTTGCCCGCGCGGATCTTGTCGCAGAAATTCTCGATGCTGTCCTGGGTCTGCTCGACCTCTGTCCCGAAGAGACTGTTCTTCTTAAGGCCCGTCTTGTCCTCAATGATCACCATCGAGACGCCCAGGCGCTCCAGCGAGCGCACCGTATAGACGAAGTGCTCCGTCCTTCCGCCCGTATCTCCGTCAAAGATAATAGGCTTTGTGGTCACTTCCATGATATCCTCGATCGTGCGGAAGCGGCTGGTCATATCCACAAGTTCAATGTCAGGTTTTCCCTTTGCCGTGGAATCGCACAGACTCGAGATCCACATGGCGTCAAACTGATGGGCGCCGCCGTCCTGATAGACGACCGTATTTTCCACCACGAGACCGGTCAGGCCGTCATGCGCCTCCATCGCCGTGACAAGGCCCTTGAGCTCCAGCTCTCTGCGGAGTCTCCCGCGCCGGATATCGGGCATCGCCAGTTCACTTCTGGCGCGCAGATCGAGATTTTTGTATTTGTCATCGCTGGAATAGGGATATTCCACGAGCTTGCCGCCGTAGGAGGCCAGAATGGACACGACCTCATCGCGCACGGGCTTCTGGAAGCCGGTCACCCAGTCGTCGCCGTGGACGACGATGTCGGGGTGGTATTTTTCCAGATTTTCCCTGTAGGACAGGCTCTTCTGCTCCACCACGTCATGGACGCCGCTGATGTTCTCCATCATCATTTTGCGGTCCGCGAAGGGAACCAGCGGATAGCGCTTGTAGCTGGCCACCGCCTCGTCGGAGAGGACGCCGATGGTGAGCTTGCCAAGGCGCTGCGCCTTCTTGATGATGGCGATGTGGCCGCCGTGCAGGATATCGGTGGAAAAACACATATACACCGTCCGGTTTTCCACTTCCTTGAGCTTGGCCTTTACGACCGCCAGATCCTCGGGGTTGTCGATCTCGGCGCACAGCAGGTTCTTGACGTCCAGCGCGTGAATATGGCAGGCGCCGTTCAGTTCATTGAGCGCGTTCTCCGCGTACACCTTGACCTGATCCGTCTCGCAGAACTCGATGATCTTGTCCAGCCATATCTTCCAGTCGTCCCGCTTCAGGTGATAGAGCGCCTGCGCTTCCATCGCCTCGTTAAAGAACTCGATGCCGACCTTCATCACCATGCCGTCCTTGACGACCGCCTTGAAGTCCTTGTCGGGAAGAGGGAGCGTCGAGGAGACCGTCATGCAGGAGACCTCGGATTCCACCACCTTGTCGAACACTTCATTTTCAAAGACCAGATCGCCGTGCATCAGGATGATATCGTCGTCCAGATAATCCCTGGCGCAGTAGATGCTGTAGATGTAGTTGGTGTCCCGATAGACCGGGTTCTTGACAAATGTATAGTGGAGCGGGAGGTCCAGGCTCCGGCAGTACTCCACCAGAACGGTGTCAAACAGGCCGGTGGTCATCACGACTTCCCTGATCCCTGCCTGGGCGATCAGCGTGAGCTGCCTGGAGAGGATCGTCTCGCTGGGGCTCACTTCGGTCATACATTTGGGGTGCTCCGAGGTCAGGACGCCCATGCGGGATCCCAGACCGGAATTGAGAATTAAAGCTTTCATATCTGCGTAATTTCCTTTTTGTCCTTTTTATTTTTCGTAGGAGGATTTTTCCGGCAGGATCTCCTCCATCGCGCGGGTCAGTGTACTTTTGACCTTCTCAAAGTTCTCGATCTCTTCCTCACCGTTGTCGTTGAGGCAGACAATGCTGTATTTTTGACCCCGCAGATCTTCTATGAGCTTGTGGTTGTCATTGCGCAGCACATAGTAATTGGAATCTCCGGCGCCGATGGGAATGAAATCGCCCTTGACGAGCTGCCAGTCCCTCATCAGCCACTGGTTCACATCGCGCCTGGTGCGGAACGGATGCCGGCAGGTGCTGTCGAGCGCCTCAAACTCCTGATTCCAGACCTCCTCAAAAGTGCACTTCAAAAAGGGCACACAGGAATGCCAGGTCTGCAGATCCGAAAATTTATTCCACGGGGTCAGCAGGAGGGTCTTAAAGGCCTCTCCCCCGTAGACCGGGCTGAACCATTTCGTCAGATTTCCGCGGATCACCTTGCGCTTGTCAAAGTGGTCATTGATGATCTCGATGTCCGTGAGCGCGGTGTCCTTGACCGAGTAGCGGTGCGTGCTGGTCATGGCCGTATGGACCGCCGCGTCCCTGGGGAGCCCGTGCAGGAAGAAATGCTTCCGGTTTAAGTCCTTCAGGATCAGGATATCGTCGTTAAAATAGATAAAATGCTCGGCAAGTCCCGGGATCCTGTGCATATTCAGCTCGATCGTATGGGAACTGAAGGTTGGAAGATAGGCCTTGGGAATATAATCCGTGTGCCTGACGATGTGCAGATGCGGCGCGTCCTCATTGAGCCACGCGGGGAGGTGCCCCACCGTCACGAAATGCACGGTGCGCACCCAGGGCGCGTATTTCTCAATGCCGCGAAACAGAAAGCGGATCGTGTCCCAGTCGCGGTATCTGGCCTCCGAGTCGTCCTCGGTGTCCTTGATCTCGACGCCCGCCGCCTTGGCGCGGGACGCCTGCCACGCGGGATCCGTGGGATCCACCCACGGGACTACTATATCGATTGGATAGGTTTCACTCTTTGTGGGGCGCTTCATATAACTCCTGATAATACTTCACGAAAACCCTAGAATTCCTCCTCGTGGCCGGGATGCCGCTCCTCCCTGGGCGGGAGTTTGCGGTAATTGCCGTAGAGGTGACGCAGGTACGCGTCCGTGTCGTTGACTGTCGGATACTCCTGACCGTTAAAGACGACCTTGCCCGCAGGCTTTAACCACTTGCGCTCGATCAGCTCCTTTTCCAGTGAATAAGCGCTGTAGAGATTCAGATAATAGCGCTGCCCGGGCCTGTTCTCGTAGAGGCTCTCATTGCGGTCGATCATCCGCTCCACAGCCTTTTTGCTGAAGGGGAGACTGACGACCTTGGCGGCCGCCACCTTGCCCTTGTCCAGCGCGGTCTTGTGCTCGTTGTCATTGGAATAACCGATCTTGGCCTTGTACAGTTTGAAGAGGACCTTGCGGTTCGCCCACTGGAACTGCCTCTCGATCTTATTGTTGGAGGTCTTTACCAGCAAAAATACATCTATGCACCCCGCGCGGTCCGACAGGATCTTGCCGTAAAGCCGCGGGAAGGTGGGATCGATATATCGGTCCAGATAGCGGTACTGGTCCGACAGCCCTTTGGACAGGACCTTCGAGACGCGCTTTCTGTCCTTGTAAAAGATGCCGATGTCAATGTCGTCATCCCAGGGAATAAAGCCGCCGTGACGGACGGCGCCCAGTGTCGATCCCGCCAGCAGGAAATATTCGATATGATTCTTTTTGAATAATCGGTCCAGTTCGACCAGCGCGCCGTAGGCAAGCTCATGCTTCTCCTGCAGGTAGCTCTTCTCTTCTTTGTTGTTCATCTTAAGAATTCTGTGTCTCTTCCTTTACGTTGTGCTTGCTCACGCTCGTGTCGGCAGGCGGCGTCATATAGTCGCCGTAAAGCTGCGTGAGATACTTGTCCGCGTCGGCCAGTCCGTAGACCTCTGTGTCCTCAAAGGAATACTTTTTCCCCTTGCCGTACCAGCTCTTGGGAACGATCTCGTTCTGACGGTAGATCCCGCAGTAGGTCGCCACATAATTGCTGCTGTCATAGGGGACGCTGCGCATAAGCTTCTCGATGCTGCGGTTGACTTTCTTGGGATCGATGAATCTCTGTATCTTCGTCACCTTCGCGAAGTCGATGATCGCCTTCTCATACGCGGGGCGTTCCCTGTTCTGATCCACCACCTCGTCAAAATGCGAGATCTGATAGAGCGCGCGCAGCGCCATATAGCGGTAATAGTGGATCGTGCGCTTGATACCGGGATCCGGCACGCCGTCGATCATCATAATGTCGATCCAAGCGCCTGTGTGGAGCGCCTTCTCCGCGTTGTTGAGCGTAAAGCCGCCCTTCTTGGATGTGATCGTGGAGACGATCGTCACATGATCCCTCTGCCTGGGGGTCTCCAGCCTGTACTCATCCGACAGCATTCTGGGGGCCACCTTCAGGAACTTGTCGTAGTCCTCCC
>CAJOLP010000035.1 GCA_905235465.1 uncultured Lachnospiraceae bacterium
GGCGCAAATTTCTCTCCCGTTTCAGGAGACAGCATCGCGCTGAATCCGTCCGTACCTGACGAAACAGAAATAGTGTATGAGAGCGGAGTTTTCCTGCTCTTACACTTGAGAAGCTGTGTAAGAGGGAGTGAAATCGCCCTCCTTATGCCGGGCAGACCGCTGACTGCGAGCAGCCTTTGATCGGTGAATACGAATAGTCCGGGGAAATTGCCGTGGTGTGACTGTATATTTGCAGACGCGGCGGCAAAAACTTTCTCCCCTTCCGCAAGCTGCTTCTGTGCGTAGTCAATCGTGGCACGGCCCGTCAGCTTTGATTTGCCCTGCATTTCCCTGATCGCCTCATCAACTGTCATTTTTTAACCTCCGCAATTTTTATATTTTATGTACTGAGCGCTGCGCTTTGGCTCGTCAATGATATATCGCATATAATTATACCATGAATTGAAGGCCACGGGGCAGATCGGCGGGCTGTATGGACTTTATATATTGTTTTATGCTAGAATAAATAGATATGTTTTAAAACATATTGTATACAGCTGGGAAATGGCTGTAGATGAGTGAACGGCGGACAGGAGTGTTTAAAATGGTAGGAGATCTGGACAGGCGCCTGAGACGAAATGCCGCGCAGGCCGCGCAGGCAGATATGCAGGCCGCCGCGCAGGCGGGCATGCGGGCTTCCGCACGGGCCGGTGCCAGGGCGGATGCGATAAGTCGCGGGTCCTCCGGAAGGAATAGCAAAAAGGGGAGATTTTCTTCCTGGCTCTTTCTGGCCCCAAGTCTGGTTGGCGTGGGACTGTTTTTTGTGCTTCCATTCGGGCTGGTGATCTATTATTCTCTGATCAACAATCCGGTGCAGCATAGGTTTGTGGGTCTGCACAATTTTATAACGACGTGGAATAATAACGCCTTTATGCTGGCTGCCAAGAACACTCTGTTTTTCTCAGCCATCGCCGTGCCGCTGGCAGTAGTTTTGTCGCTGTGGCTCGCCGTGATCATGGAGAGCCGGATCCCGATGAAGAGCACGTTTAGGACTTTTTTCCTCAGTCCCATGATGGTGCCGATCGCTTCGACGATCCTGGTGTGGCAGGTGCTGTTCGATTACAATGGTCTGGTCAATGGGTGGATCGGGAAGCTGGGGATCGACAAGATAGACTGGCTGAAGTCTTCCTACGCGCCGCTGGTCATCATTATTTTGTTCCTGTGGAAGAATCTGGGGTACAATATGATCCTGTTCATGGCGGGGCTTTCGAGTGTGCCGCAGGATCAGATCGAGGTGGCGCGGCTGGAGAGCGCGTCGGAGATGCAGATCTTTTGGAAGATCAAGCTCCGCTATCTGTCCTCGACGATCATGTTCGTGATCATTATGTCCCTGATCAATTCTTTCAAGGTGTTCAGGGAGATCTATCTGATGACAGGGGATTATCCTTATGATCCACTGTATATGATGCAGCATTTCATGAACAATACGTTCCAGAATCTGGATTACCAGAAGCTGTCGTCAGCGGCCATTATCATGGCGCTGTTCATGGTGGTGGTGATCGGTCTGCTGCTTATGATCGAAGAGCATCTGGGACGCGACCTGGAGGTGTGATCATGGCAGAGCATTTAAACGCGAACGCGGTCAGCCCCCGGGAAGAGAATAGCAGCGTGAGCGCGGTCAGCCCCCAAGAGTATAATAGTGTGAGCGCGATCAGCTATCGGGAAGAAGAGCAGCATTATGACACGATCAGCACCCGGAAGAAGCGCGAGAGGCGGCAGACACGCCGCAGGACGATTATTGCCATCGTATATGCGTTCCTTTTCCTGATGCCGACCGTCCTGACGTTCACCAACTCGTTCATGACGGCCTCGGAGATCAACGCCAACTACGGCGCGATCTTTGCCTCCAATAATTCGGGCGGCAAGGTATTTGTCTCACAGACGGTGAACCTCAAGTTCATTCCGGATATGGTGACGTTCAGTCAGTACGCGACTGTGCTGTTCAAGAGTCCGGAGTATCTGATCAAGTTTTGGAATTCGGTCATCTATGTGGTGCCGATCGTTATATTTCAGCTGTTTGTGGCATCGCTGGCTTCCTACGGCTTTGCCAGATACCGCGGCAAGGTAAAGGAGCTCATCTTTTTTGCCTACATCATTTTGGTGCTGATGCCCTATCAGGTGACGCTGGTGCCCAATTATCTGGTATCTTCCGGCCTTGGCATCGTCGGGACAAGGTGGGCCATCTGGCTGCCCGGCATTTTCTCGCCCTTCGCGGTCTACATGCTGACCAAATATATGCGCCGCATTCCGTACTCGCTTTACGAGGCGGCCTCCATCGACGGCGCGGGCGAGTGGCAGATCTTCTCGCAGATCTGTATGCCGCTGTGCAGGGGAGGACTGGCGTCTATCGCTATTTTGATCTTTATTGACTACTGGAACATGGTGGAGCAGCCCCTGATCCTTTTGGACAACGAGGAGATGTATCCGCTTTCGGTGTTTTTGTCGAGGATCAACACCGGCGAGATCTCGCTGGCGTTTGCCGTCGCGGTGATCTATATGATCCTGCCGATGCTGTTCTTCCTGTATGGGGAGGACTACCTGGTAGAGGGGATCCTGTATCAGGGCGGCATCAAGGAATAAATACAGGGCTTAACAGGAAGGGGAAACGCGGCCCGCAGGGCCTGTTCGGGAGAGAATTCTTATGTACGAAATCGAAGATAAGCAGGGCATAGAGCAGCAGCCCGCACCATCCGGTTCGAGGAAAAAGGATTGGATCAAGAATATCGCGATCATTTTTTTGACGATCATGCTGATCCTGACTTTCTTTTCCAATACGATCATGAATTACTCGCTGCCGCAGGTGGCGACGCAATATGTGCAGCAGGGCGACATCTCTCCCAAGGTGCGCGGCACCGGCACGGCAGAGGTGGAGGATCCCTATTCGGTGTCTGTTCCCAATGCCAGGACGATCTCTTCCGTCAACGTGCGCGTGGGCGATGAGGTCAAGAAGGGCGATGTGATCTACGAGCTGGCGGACGCGGAGTCCGAGGAGCTCAAGGCCGCGCGGCAGGAGCTGAGCGAGGCGCAGTCCAACTTTGAGAAGGCGCTCTTCAGCGGCGAGCTGACCAATGAGGCCGTGGAGAGGATACGAAACGGGGAGTATTTGTCCGAAGACGAAATGCAGGATCGGCTCGACAGCGCCAACAACGCCTACAAGAACGCGCTGGAAGCCGACAAATACGCGGGGCTGGCAGTGGACAAGATGGGCGAGTCCGACGTGTCGGGCCTTGGCGCGACAGAGGCCGCCGCTGTGCAGGCGCAGGATGCCCGGAAGCTTGCGGACGCCCAGGCCTATAAGGCGGAGACGGAAGCGGCGCTGACGACGGCGACGAACAACCGCGATGAGACCATCAAGAGCATTCAGGCGGAGCTGGAGCTCAAATCGCTTCAGAAGACGATCGACGACGCGAAAAAGAAGGTCGAGGCGCTGGAGAAGGTGGAGAAGGGCGCCAAGGTCAAAGCACCGATCTCCGGCAAGATCACCTCTATGACCTACAGTGTCGGTGACACGACGACTTCGGACACGCCGGGCGCGGTGATTCAGGAGAGCGGCAAGGGCATGACCGTCAGCTTTACCTGCACCAAGGAGCAGGCGCAGACCCTCAAGGTCGGCGAGGAGGCCAAGCCCCAGAATGAGTGGGCGTATTCGGAATTCAGCGCCAAGCTGGTCTCGATCACGGCCGATCCGGGCGATTCCGCCGGGGGCAGGATCCTCAAATTTGAGGTGGACAGCCCTGACATTGAGGCGGGCGATACCGTCCAGCTCAGCGTCGGTCAGAATTCCAAGAGCTACGACCTGGTCGTACCCAACAGCGCGATCAGGGAGGACAATAACGGCAAGTTTATTTTGATCATTACAAGCCGGGAGAGCCCTCTCGGCAACCGATATATCGCGACGCGTGTGGATGTACAGGTCCTGGACAGCGACGATATGTACACGGCCATCAGCGGGTCCCTCAGCGGCTATGAGTACGTGATCACGACCGCCACGAAACCGGTCTCCGCCGGTATGCAGGTGCGTCTTGCGGAGGATGTGCAGCAGTGAGCAAAAACAGCTTGCGTAAAGAGAATCGCAAAGAGCGGACGGGTGAGGGCAGGCGCAGGCGCGGCCTGACGCCGTGGAAAAAGACAGTGCTGTGGTTCTGTCTTTTTTTCCTTATTCTGGCCGGCGTTCTCCATCTGTGCCGGATATGGCGCTCCACACAGTTTCAGGATCAGAATGAGGCCTCCCGATGGGGGAATGCCTCTTCCTACGCGCAGGTCAGCGCGTTTTTGTCCTCGGCGGAATCCATGAAGCAGGAGGACATCATGCAGCTTGAGTACGCGCTCAACACCGCGCTGGCGCAGGATTCCATAAAGCTCGATTCCGACAGGGAGGGCGCGAGGCTCTGGCAGGACTGCTACGCCGGGCTCGGAAAGATGACGCTGTCCGAATCCGGGCAAAAAGTGGAGGTGGAGGCGGTCGGCACAGGCGGCGCGTTCTTCCAGTTCCACCCGCTGGTCCTCTCCAGCGGATCCTATTACAGCAGCACTTCCCTGATGAAGGATGAGATCCTGCTGGATCAGGAGACGGCGTGGCGCATCTTCGGCTCCTTTGACGTCGTGGGGCGCACCGTGCATGTGGGAGATACGAATCTGCGGATCTCCGGCGTCTTCAAGAAAGAGGAGGGCTCGATCTACGAGGAGGCGGGCATGCCGGGCTGTCTGGTGTTCGTCCAGTATCGGACACTGGTCAAATACGCGGAGGCCGCCGGGTCGGGCGGAAGCGATGAAAATACGGACTCCGGCAATGAGACAGAGGCGCGCGTGAACGTAAGGCCGGTTACGAACGGTGCGATTCGCGCGAGCACAAGGCCGAGTACGGCGGCTGCGCCGAGGCGGATCGCCGCCGATGACAGCGCCGACGAGGAGATCGACATGTCCGAGAGCGGCGCGATCCTCGACAGCGGAGATGAGGACAGCGGCAGCGCGGCCGGAAGCGGAACCGGCAGCAGCGACTTGGGCGATGATGATTTCACGGAGGATACATCCGGAGGAACCGGAACGGGCGCCGGCGACACAGGAACCGGAACCGGCACAGGCACCGGCGCGGGAAACGGCAACTCAAATGGATCTTCCGAATATGTGGGAAAAGGCAACACAGAGTACAAGGACAAGGGAAGGATCACGATTTATGAGATCGTGATGCCCAATCCCGTGGAGGGATACGCGGCCGGAAAACTCAGAGAGGCTCTGGGGGAAGAGTCAAGCGCGGTCGTGGTGGACAATACGAACCGGTTCGGCACTTTTTCTCTGCTTCAGGATCTGCGGGACCTGCCTCTTATGGGCATGCGCACGCAGGAAGTGCGTTTTCCCTACTGGGAGAATGCTGCGAGAGGCTATGAGATGATCTTCGCGATCCTTCTTCTGGCTGAGTGCCTGCTGGTGGGGCTGACAGTCCTTTTGCTTGTGTGGATGTTTATCCACTATCTGCACCGCAAGACATGGACCCTTGTGGGAAATCTGCACGCGATGCAGGACGACATTTACGAGCGTCAGTCCAGAAAGCGCTACCCCGAGTACTACGAGGAGAAGGACAAGACGCAGGGAGACGAGGAGGAATAAGCGCAGGACGATGCGCAAAAAAACGTCATAGGTGTGACGGGAAAGGCGGTACGGAAATGAAGAAATACAGGAGATGGACGAGTCTGGCGCTTTGCGCTGTTTTGACTGTTTCGCTGGCGGCCTGCGGCGGAGGCGGCAGCGCCGGGAAAGACGGTGAAGACGGCACCAAGCAGGTGGACCCCAACTGTGTCTACGAGGCACAGCAGCTGATGCTCGATACCGGGGAGGATCTCTCAGATCTGTCTCTGAATACGATCCGGTTCGTGGACGATTACATCTACGCGTCGGGCTATAATTACGGCGATGACGACACCGGCAATAACGTGCTGCTCAAGTTTTCTCCGGACGGCGCCGACATAGAGGTCGGCTATGTGATGAACACGGGCGCCGAGGACATCATGGCGACGTGCATCGGAAGCGACGGCAACTTTTATCTGCTGCGCCTTACATACAGCGATGACGCGCTGGGCATGAACTTTGAATCCGGCGATGGGGCCACCTATACAGAGGGCCCGGCCGCCGTGGATGAGCCCGGCGGACAGTCCGCGAAGGACGAGGGCGCGGAGGCCGCCAGCGACGCGGACGCAGATAGTAATGCCGGCGGAGAGGATGTGATCGAGGACGCGGACGGTGAATTCCGTGCCTCTTCGGATGATGCCGCGGCGGACGGCGAAGAGTCCGAGGCGGATGGCGAAGAGGCCGCGGCGGACGACGAGTCCGATCAGAATGACGCCGGCCCCGCGAATACCGATGGATTTGACAACGACCAGATCGAGGAATTCGAGACGAATGGCGAGCCCTCGCCCGCCGACGAGGCAGTCGGGGAGGAGGCCGATGAGGGCGTCACATCCCCTATGGACGAATATGAGGAGGATCCCGACGCTGTCGACGCGGAGGAGGAGCTCACCGCCGAGGAGGTGGACGTCTCCGAGGGCGGCTATGAGGAGTCTGGGGAAGCCCACTATTTCATTTCCTGCCTGCAGCCTGACGGCTCGGAGCTGTGGAGGGCGCCTTGTGTTCCCGGGAACAATACAGATCCCTCTCTCTATTATGCGAACCAGATCAATTACTGCGACGAGGGGCTTCTTCTGACGGACGCCAACGGCCTGCAGCTTTACAGCAAGGAGGACGGCTCCTTTATCCGCACGGTCGGTGAGGGAGAGGATTATATTACCGGCACGCCTTACGCGCTCAGGGACGGTTCGGTGATCCAGGTCATGAATATCGCCTCCGGCGACGAGGTCGATCTGCTTGACCTTAAGACCGGCGAACTCAGCGGCCACTATCCGATTCCCAATGAGCTCAGCGTGACATCGGTGGCGGCAGGCGTTTCCCGCTACCCGCTGTACCTGATCTCCAACAGCGGTATTTACGGCTTTACACTGGACGGCGATGCGCCGGTCAAGGTGCTGGATTTTGTTGACTCCGACATGGACATCATGGGGGTCACGGGCCTTACGGAGATCGCCGAGGATCAATTCGCCGCGATCGTGGTAAATAACGACGGCGAAAGCGGGATTCAGATCCTGACGCAGGTGGATCCTCAGATCGTGGCCAATCGCAAGACGCTCACGCTCGGCTGCTATTATCTCGATTACGAGGTGCGCAAGCAGGTGTTCGCGTTCAACAAGCAAAATCAGGAAGCCAGGATCAGTATTATCGACTATTCCCAGTACGATTCCGATGAGGGAACAGAGGGCCTGACCAGGCTCAATACCGACATCGTATCCGGAAACGCGCCGGATATCATGCTGCTCTCCAACACCATGCCGGTCAGCAGTTATATTTCAAAGGGCGTATTCGAGGATCTCACGGAGTATTTTGAATCAGATGAGAACCTCTCCGGCACCGAGTACCTCAATAATGTGCTTGACGCCTTCAAGACAGACGGAAAGATGTATACGGTCGTGCCGTCCTTCTACGCGATCACGATCGTGGGCAAGGAAGATGACATCGGAGACGGGTCTGATTTCACGGTGGATATGGCCAACGAGCTGGCGAAGGAGAAGAACGTGGAGACCGCCAATATGTTCGGCATCATCACGAGGGATTCCATGCTCTATCAGGCGATGGAGATGTGCGGCGACCGGTTCATCGACTGGGACAAGTCCGCGTGCAGCTTCGACTCCGAGGAGTTCGTAAAGCTTCTGGAGTTCATCGGGCAGTTCCCGGCGGAGATCAATGAAAATACCATGGAGGATACTTCCGCGGATTACCGCAAGGAAAAATCGCTGTTCTATCCCTCCACCATGGGTACGTTCGACGAATATACTTATCTCAAATACGGCGTTTTCGGAACAGATATCACCATGGCCGGCTTCCCGGCCCAGACGCCCGGCGGCGCGGTGATCTCGCCTCAGCTTGAGATCGCGGTCAACAGCAGTTCCGAGGAGAAGGACGCCTGCTGGAGCTTTGTGCGCAGGTTCCTTATGGAGGATTATCAGGAGACCATCGAGATGTACTGGCCTGTCAGTGTGAGCGCCGTCGATCAGCTCGCCGCGAAGGCGATGGAACCCGTCTATTACACTGATGAGGACGGGAATGAGGTCGAGGACTTTATCGTCGTCAATATCGGCGGCGAGGAGATCCAGCTCCCGCGCGTCACCGAGGAAGAGGCGGAGGAGATGAAGGAATTTTTGGGATCCCTTGACCGGACGGCGTATTTTGACAACAATGTGGAAAATATCATCGCCGAGGAGTCCGCGGCGTTCTTTGAGGGACAGAAGTCCGCGGAGGAAGTGGCAGATGTGATCCAGAGCAGGGTGAAGATCTATATCAACGAGAACAGTTAATGTAATAGCAGCGAACGGGAGCGGTTAAAAAGAATGGGCGATATGAGTCAGTATGACAGCATACGCGAACGAACAAGAAATTTTTGCATAGTGGCGCATATTGATCACGGCAAATCCACGCTGGCGGACCGCATGATCGAGCGGACGGGGCTTCTTACGAGCCGCGAGATGCAGGATCAGGTGCTCGACAACATGGATCTCGAGCGGGAGCGCGGGATCACCATCAAGAGTCAGGCGGTCCGGCTGATCTATAAGGCAAAGGACGGGCAGGAGTACTTTCTGAACCTCATCGATACGCCCGGCCATGTGGACTTCAACTATGAGGTGAGCCGGTCCCTGGCGGCCTGCGACGGCGCGATCCTGGTGGTGGACGCCACGCAGGGCATTCAGGCCCAGACGCTTGCCAATGTCTATCTCGCGCTGGAGCATGATCTGGATGTCTTTCCGGTCATCAACAAGATCGATCTGCCCAGCGCCATGCCGGAGGAGACGAAGCAGGAGATCGAGGATGTGATCGGCCTGGAGGCGGAGGACGCGCCTCTGATCTCGGCCAAGCAGGGAATCGGCATCGAGGAGGTGCTGGAAGCGGTCGTGGAAAAAATACCGGCGCCCGAAGGGGACGCTAAGGCGCCGCTGAAGGCGCTGATCTTTGACTCTCTGTATGACTCCTACCGCGGCGTGATCGTCTTTTGCCGGATCCGGGACGGCGTGATCCGGAAGGGCATGCATGTGCGGATGATGGCGACAGGGGCGGTCAATGAAGTGACGGAAGTGGGGTATTTTGGCCCCGGGCAGTTCATCCCCTGTGATGAGCTCTGCGCCGGCCAGGTGGGATATTTCACCGCTTCCATCAAGAATATCAAGGACGCGAGAGTGGGCGATACAGTGACCGAGGACGAGAGGCCCTGCAGCGAGGCGCTGCCCGGCTACAAGAAGGCACAGCCCATGGTCTACTGCGGCCTGTATCCCGCGGACAGCGCCAAGTACCCGGATCTTAGGGATGCGCTGGAGAAGATGCAGCTCAATGACGCGTCGCTCTTTTTTGAGCCGGAGACCTCCCTCGCGCTGGGATTCGGCTTCCGCTGCGGCTTTTTGGGGCTGCTCCACATGGAGGTCATGCTGGAGAGACTGGAGAGGGAGTACGATCTGGATCTGATCAGTACGGCGCCCGGCGTCGTCTATAAGGTCTACAAGACGGACGGGACGATGATCGAGCTGACCAATCCGTCCAACCTGCCCGATCCGGCGAGCATCGAGCACATGGAGGAGCCGATCGTGAAGGCGGAGATCATGGTGACCACCGAGTTCATCGGGCCCATCATGCAGCTCTGCCAGGAGAGGCGCGGAAGGTATCTGGATACGGAATATATTGAGGCGACACGCGCTGTGCTGCGGTATGAGCTGCCGCTCAACGAGATCATCTACGATTTCTTTGACGCGCTCAAGTCCCGCTCCAGGGGCTATGCCTCCTTTGACTACGAGCTGAAGGGATATGAGACCAGTAACCTGGTCAAGATGGATATCCTGGTGAACAAGGAGCCGGTGGACGCGCTTTCCTTTATCGTGCACGCGGACGGCGCGTACGAGCGCGGGCGCAAGATGTGCGAGAAGCTCAAGGAGGAGATCCCGCGCCAGCTCTTCGACGTGCCGATCCAGGCCGCGGTGGGCGGACGCGTGATCGCGCGGGAGACCGTGCGGCAGCTGCGCAAGGACGTGCTGGCCAAGTGCTACGGCGGCGATATCTCGCGCAAGAAGAAGCTTTTGGAGAAGCAGAAGGAAGGCAAGAAGCGCGTCGGCAATGTGGAGATTCCGAAGGAAGCCTTCATGAATGTGCTGAAGCTGGATTCGGGGAATTAAACGGGCACACAGGGGAAGATGGCATTGAAGAATTTATCCTTATATATTCATTTTCCATACTGTGTGAAAAAATGCCTGTATTGTGATTTTCTGTCCGCGCCCGCCGACGCGGCGGCCAGGGACAGATATATA
>CAJOLP010000036.1 GCA_905235465.1 uncultured Lachnospiraceae bacterium
GTACGTGCGTTTGCAGCATACAGACCGGCTCAGGGATCAGAGCGACAGATTGCGTCTAAGCCATACGACGTTTACAGCAGAGAAGAGGCAAAGCGGGTGGTACAGGCTAACCCGCTTTCTTTTCTTGCTATAGACAGGGCGGAGACGCAGTTCCCGGATGAAGTGGGCACCTATGATGACCGCGTTTACGAGAAGGCAAGAGATATGATCCGCGAAAGGATCGCCGACGGCCTTTTTGTAAAGGACGAAAAGCCCTGCTATTACATCTATGAACAGACGATGGACGGCAGAACGCAGACGGGTATCGTGGGCTGCGCGTCCATCGACGATTATATGGACGGGACCATCCGCAAACATGAAAATACGAGAGTCGACAAGGAGATAGACCGCATCCGGCATGTGGACACGTGCAACATGCAGACGGGACCGATCTTTCTGTGCTACCGCAATGATCCCAAGATCGACGGGATCGTAAAGAAAGTCAAGGAACGGACACCGTTCTGCGATTTTGTGGACGACGACGGGGTGAGAAGCCGCGTCTGGGTCATCGGCCGGGACGAGGAGATACGGGCGATCCAAAGCGCGTTTGAGCGGATCGGCCGCATCTATATCGCGGACGGGCATCACCGCTGCGCGTCGGCCGTCAAGGTGGGCCTTAAGAGAAGAGAGCAGGCGGGAAGCTGTGACGGGAGCGAGGAGTTTAACTACTTCCTCTCAGTGCTTTTCCCCAAGGACGATCTGCTGATCATGGACTACAACCGCGTGGTGAGGGACCTGAACGGCCTCACACAGGATGAACTGCTCGGCAGGGTCAGCGAGCACTTTGACGTGGAGAAGATCCCGGAAAAAGAGGGACCGTTTCATCCGGCTGCCAAGGGGCAGTTCGGCCTTTATCTCAAAGGAAGGGGCTGGTACCGCCTCACGCTCAGAGACGGCGGAAAAGACAAGGGCCCCGTCGAGCGTCTGGACGTCTACGCGCTTCAGGACAGGCTCCTTTCGCCTGTGCTTGGGATCAAAGATCCCAAGGAGGACGCGCGGATCGGCTTTGTGGGTGGGATCCGCGGGCTGAAGGAATTGGAACGCATGGTGGATGAGGACGGCTGGGCCGCCGCCTTTTCCATGTACCCGACCTCTATGGATGAGCTCTTTGCCGTGGCGGACGCCGGGGCGCTGATGCCGCCCAAGTCCACATGGTTTGAACCAAAGCTTTTGAGCGGTCTGTTTTTGCACGATCTGGGGTGAGCCGGGCCGCCGCCCGGCGCAAGGTTTGCGTTGTAGAACCGGCCCCTGTGTGATATAATTACTTCAACCTGAGATGTCAATATTTTCCGTTATTTTGAACCTACAATTACTTTAAACGGGAATCTTACATTGCTCTTACGGCTGTCACGCCTCCGGTGCGGATCCGCACCGCCAGTGGAAGGCAAAAGTCTGAGCTGCGGACACCCACCTGGCTGCGTGCTAGGAGTCAAAGTACGGAAATTCGGCATTTCGGGTACTTTTATGTCTGAAACTTTTTATGGAATGTGAGGTATATAAGCGAATGGAAAGAAAAAACGCGTGGAAAACATATGACAGGGCAGCTGCCGGCGCATGCATGGATCTGGCGGAGGACTACAAGGCGTTCTTAAGTGACTCCAAGACAGAGCGCGAGTGCATAGATTACTTTGTAAATGAGGCGGAAGCCTGCGGCTATATCGAGCTGAGCGAGGCGATCCGGCAGGGGAAAGCGCTGAAGGCCGGGGACCGCGTCTACAGTGTGTGGATGAACAAGTCCATGGTGCTCTTTGAGATCGGTGAAAAGCCTCTGGAAGAGGGCCTGAATATTCTGGGCGCCCATCTGGATTCCCCGCGCCTGGATGTCAAGCAGAATCCTCTTTACGAGGAGAGCGAGCTGGCCTATCTGGACACCCATTATTACGGCGGCATCAAGAAGTACCAGTATGTGACGCTCCCTCTGGCCATTCACGGTGTGGTGGTCAAAAAGGACGGTGAGACAGCGGTCTTTACCGTGGGAGAGGACGAGGATGATCCCGTCTTCTTCGTGTCGGATCTGCTGATCCATCTGGCACAGGAGCAGATGAAAAAATCGGGCTCCCTTGTGGTGGAGGGTGAGGCGCTGGACCTCATTGTGGGCAGCCGGCCCATCGAGATCAAAAAAGAGGATAAGAAAAAGGACAAAGAAGAGGGCGGCGCGAAGTCGGCGGTCAAGGAAGCGGTCCTTCAGATCCTGAAGGAACAGTACGGCATCGACGAGGCGGATTTTGAGTCCGCGGAGCTTGAGATCGTGCCTGCCGGCAAAGCCAGGGACGCGGGATTTGACCGCAGCATGGTGCTCGGATACGGGCAGGATGACAGAGTCTGCGCCTATCCTTCCTTCCTGGCACAGGTGGAGACCCATGACCTTAAGAGAACGAGCTGCACGCTGCTGGTAGACAAAGAAGAGATCGGCAGCGTCGGCGCCACAGGCATGAGATCCCGCTTCTTTGAGAACGCCCTGGCGGAAGTGATGAATCTCTGCGGGCAGTACAGCGAGCTCTCCCTGCGCAGGGCGCTGGCCAACAGCTGCATGCTCTCATCCGATGTGAGCGCGGCCTTTGACCCCTCCTACGCGTCCAGCTTTGAGAAGAAGAACGCGGCTTACCTCGGCAGGGGAATGGTATTTAACAAGTTTACCGGCAGCAGGGGCAAGAGCGGCTCCAACGACGCCAACGCGGAGTACATCGCGCATCTGCGCGCGATCTTTGACAGTGAGAATATCTGCACGCAGACGGCGGAGCTGGGCAAGGTGGACGCCGGCGGCGGCGGGACCATCGCCTATATCACGGCCCTGTACGGCATGAATGTGATCGACAGCGGTGTGGCAGTCCTCAGCATGCATTCTCCCTGGGAGGCAGTCAGCAAGGCCGACCTTTATGAGGCGTACCGCGGCTACAAGGCTTTCCTTCGCGGCGCCGATCTGACAAATATGTGATGGCGGTGAGAGGAGCAAATGGAACAGACAGAGAACATGGCCGGCCTTAAGACCGGCGATTACGCGTTTGATCTGCCGCAGGAGCTGATCGCGCAGGAGCCCGTTAAGGACCGCGCGTCTTCCAGGCTCATGGTGGTGGATAAGCGTACCGGAGAGGTGCGGCACCGGTCATTTCGGGATATCAAAGAATATCTTTCACCGGGAGACACGCTGGTCCTCAACGACACGAAAGTCATCCCGGCGCGGCTGATCGGCACCAAAAAGGATACCGGCGCGAATGTGGAGATCCTTTTGCTGAAAAGGATCGACGCCGACCGCTGGGAGACGCTTGTGCGTCCGGGCAAAAAGCTCAGACCCGGCGCCCGCGTGGTCTTTGGCGGGGGCCTTTTAGAGGCGGAGATCGAGGATGTGCTTGCGGGCGGCAACCGCAGAGTCCGGTTCATCTACGAGGGAATATTTGAGGAGATCCTGGATCAGCTGGGAGAGATGCCGCTTCCCCCCTATATCACCAAAAAGCTGGAGGATAAGGACAGATATCAGACCGTGTACGCGAAATACGCGGGGAGCGCCGCGGCGCCGACGGCAGGCCTTCATTTCACCAAGGAGCTGCTGGATGAGATCCGCGCCATGGGGGTCAACACGGTCTTTGTAACGCTCCATGTCGGACTTGGTACATTTCGCCCGGTCAAGGTCGATAATGTGAAGGAACACCACATGCACACGGAATGGTATCAGGTGACGGAAGAGGCCGCGGAGCAGATCAACCGCACCCACCGGGAGGGACACAAGGTATTCTGCGTCGGCACGACTTCCTGCAGGACGCTGGAGAGCGCGGCGGATGAGGACGGCATTGTCCGTCCGGGTGCGGATGAGACAAGCATTTTCATCTATCCCGGCTATTCCTTCAAGGTGATGGACGCGCTGATCACAAATTTCCATCTCCCGGAATCCACGCTGATCATGCTCGTGTCCGCGTTCGCGGGCCGGGAACATGTGTTGGAGGCCTACAGACAGGCAGTGGAAGAGAGGTACAGATTCTTTTCCTTTGGGGACGCGTGTCTGTTTTGTTAAATCATAATTTGAGAGGTTGAAAAACTGCAGTCCGATATGATAGTATTGAAGTAGTGTTCAAAGGAGTGCATTGGAGTCAGAGATGTCGTCGAAACCCTTTACGGCCACGATCGTCGTAGCCACCCACAAAAAATACAGAATGCCGGTGGATCCGTTGTACCTTCCGCTCCATGTAGGGGCAGAGGGTAAGCGCGATGCAAAGGGAAGACCGCTCGACTTCGGCTACCGCAAGGACAATGAGGGAGACAACATTTCCATCAAGAACCCGCGCTACTGTGAACTGACCGGGATCTACTGGGCCTGGAAGAATCTGGATACGGATTATATCGGACTTGTGCACTACAGGCGGTATTTCGGCGGGCGCGGCCGGGGAAGGGATATGTTCGACAAGATCCTGACCACGGATGATCTTGAACCCATGCTCGGCAAGTACGAGATCTTTGTACCCAAGCCGCAGCGTTATATGATCGAGACGCTGTACTCCCACTATGCGCACACGCACTACTCCGAGCACCTGGACGCCACCAGGGCGATCCTGGCCGAGAGATATCCGGAGTATCTGCGCTCCTACGACAAGGTGATGGAGCAGACGCACGGCTACATGTTCAACATGATGATCATGGACCGCGCGCATTTCAATGAGTACTGCACATGGCTGTTTGATATCCTCATGGAACTTGAGACGAGGATCGACGACAGTCTGCTTGACGCGTTCGAGGGGCGGCTCTACGGGCGCATCAGCGAGATCATCTTCAATGTCTGGCTGGACAGGCAGATCGAGACAGGGGCGATCAGCTCCTCCTCCGTCAAGGTCCTGCCGATCGTATATATTGAAAAAGTGAACTGGGTCAAGAAGGGATACTCATTCCTTCGGGCCAAATTCTTCCACAAGAAGTACAACGAGAGTTTCTGATCCGCCCGGATCCGCGAGTGAACTCGGAACATGAGGACGGAAGTACATGGTCATTCGAAGATACAGGGACGCGAAGGTCAGACAGGATAGACGCGGCGCACAGGTCAGCCTGGAAGAGATCCTGTATATGACAGGGCTTGTATTATGGATCCTTCAGGTCTATATCGGAAAAACTATATTTGCTGATTTTTATGGCGGAAAGCTTTTGACGGCGATTCGCTATTTTTGCATGCTTATTTTTGCGGTGAAGATCCTTTTGTCCGAAAAATCCATCCGGATGAGGACTTCTTTTATCGTGCTCCTTCTGACGGCCGTGTTTTTGGTCGTCCAGAGGAATATCAACACGGGTATGCCGCTGATCCAGCTTTTGCTCATGATCCTGGGGGCGAAAGACGTCTCCTTTAAAAGGATCTGCAAGGTCATGTTCTGGACCTCTCTGATCGCCTGGTTCATCCCGATCCTGGTGGACAGACTGGGCATCTATCACTTACCGCAGATGTATGAACTGCACAGGGAGAGGGAGTATCTGAACTATACTTACGTCTCCTTCGCGGCCATCTACTTCAACAATATCGTTTACTGCGCGCTGTACGCCTACACCGACTTTGACAGGGAGGGGCGCGGACATCACGTGGGGTACAGGAGAGAGGTGTCCTGGATCGCGATCTGTATAATGGCAGCCGTGGAGGTCTGGCTCTATGCGGTGACGGATACAACGCTTCCTTTCCTGGTCGGCATGATGTGCATTGCGCTCTACGTTGTCACGATCAAGCTCAGGGTCCCGCTGTTCGAGAACAGAAGGGGAGAAAGGATCCTCTCTCTGCTCCTGTTCCCCGCGCTTGCCATAGGGACGTATCTGATCGCCAAAAATTATAAATCCCGCGTATCGAGATGGGCGCGTCTGGACAAGATGACGCACTCCAGACTCAGCCTCGCCAATCAGGGGCTCAAGAAATTCGGCGTGCACGCGTTCGGCACCCAGATCGTCGAGAACACGGATATGGCCAAGGGCTCGTATTTTTATATCGACAGCGGCTATATCAAGAATCTGATCCTGTACGGGCTGATCGTATTTGTGGTCGTGATCCTCATGTATTCGGTCATGTTTTACGCGGCGGTGGTCTCCAGGGACAAGGTGCTGGCCCTCATGCTTTTCTGCATAGCGGTGTATTCCGTCAACAACAACAATCTCCTTTCTCCTGTGGAGAACGGGAGTATTCTTGCATTCTGTTACTGTATTAAGCTTTTATCATGGCAAAGGGATAAGCGGCGCGCAAAAAGAGTGCGGCGCAAAAAGGGCAGAAGGGAATATATTGAGTCAAAAATCAGAACAGCCGAGTCTTAAACTGAATATTGCGATCAGCACTCTGTATCAGGTGCTTCTGGTCCTGCTTCCGCTGATCACGGCCCCCTATGTGGCGCGTGTGATCGGACCGGACGGCAGCGGTATTTATGACTATACGAATTCCATACAGACCTATTTCTCCATGTTTGCCGCGCTGGGCACTTTATCCTACGGAACCCGCGAGATCGCGAGGGTGAGGGAGGATCCTGAGCGCAGAAGCGTGCTTTTCTGGGAGATCGAGCTGATGACCGTGATGACGTCCACGGCGTGCATCATCGTCTGGTTTGTTTTCATCTATTTCGTGCAGCAGTACAAGGTCTTTTACCTGGTCCTGACCATGGGGATCATCTCCACGATGTTTGATATCTCCTGGTTTTTTGCCGGACTTGAGCAGTTTAAGTACACGGTGTCCAAAAACGCGATCTTTAAGCTGGCGGGCGTCGTGCTCATGTTCATATTCGTCAAGGGACCGGACGATCTGCTTTTATATGTGATCATCATCACCGGCTCTATGATGCTGGGCAATATGTCCATGTGGCTCTACCTTCCCAGGTTCCTGGTCAGGGTCGATTTCAAAAAGCTGAGGTTCAGGCATCATTTTAAGGAGACGGTGATCTACTTCATACCGTCCATCGCCACGAGCGTCTACACAGTGCTGGACCGCACGCTGATCGGCCTCATCACGCACAACACGGCGGAAAACGGGTTCTATCACTACACGATGCAGGTCATCAATATGATGAAGGCCCTGACGTTTGCCGCGCTCAATACCGTGCTGGGATCAAGACTCTCTTTTCTGTTCGGCAAAGAGGAATATGATGAGATCAAGCTCAGGATATACGACTCGATCAATTATATTCTCTTCATGGGCATCGGCATCTGTTTTGGCCTCATCGGCGTTGCCCCCCGCTTCGTCCCGGTGTTTTTGGGACCGGGATATGACAGAGTTATCACCATGCTGAGTCTGATGAGTCCCATCGTCGTCGTCATCGGCATCAGCAACTGTCTGGGATCACAGTACTATACGCCGGCAGGGAAAAGACGGCAGAGCGCGCGGTACATCATCATCGGCGCGGTCACGAACCTCTGTCTCAACCTGATCCTGATCCCCCGCTTCTGGGGATACGGCGCGATCATCGCTTCCGTAATCGCCGAGACTGTGATCACCGTGCTTTACCTCAAGAACTGCAGCGGCTTTTTCCTTCCGATATCGCTGTGGATAGAGGGCTGGAAAAAGATCGTGGCGGGCGTGGCCATGCTTGCCATCATACGTGTGATCGATTCTTCGATCACCGGAAACGTCCTCGCTTTGCTTTTGGAAGTGGCCGTCGGATTTATCACCTATTGCGCGGTGCTCTTTGCCCTGCACGACTCGTTTTTGCGTGTCTATGTGTTAAAAAAGATCTTTCACTGAGCGATGGGGATGAAAGTGATTGGACGCCAAATGATTTTATCAGATTCCCGCATACAGAAACGGATCCGCGCGGCGGCCTGCGCGTCCCTATGTCTTTTGCTCTGCGCCTGCAGTGCCTTTTCCCCCGCGGTTCACGCGCAGCGGGGAGGCTATGAGGAGGCACCGGCGCCTGAGAGGTGGTACCGGGAGCGGCTGGACGACAGACAAAAGCGTGTCTATGACGCTTTCGAGAAGGCTGCTGAGACGCCCTTTGGCGATGAGATTGCCGTCGCTTCTAAAGGAGAAGAGGGCGGGCGCTTCACGCTCAGGGAGGTGAATGAGATCTATCAGGTTTTCTGGTACGATCACCCCGAGCTGATATGGCTCGGCTCCTCGTTTCGCTACAGCGGCGGGGGTGACCAGGATGAACCGGGGATAGAGGCCGTCGGACTGATCCCGATCTTTGCCTCTAAAGAGGAACTGGAAAAGAAAGAGGAGGCTTTTGCCCGGGGCGCCGAGACTTTCCTGGAGGGCATTGACCCGGAGGCGCCGGACAGTGAGAAAGCAAGGCGGATCTACGACCGTATGGTGGCGGGGATCTCGTACGATCCGCAGAGCGTTTACGATCCCTCGCTTGCCGAGGCGCACAGCGCGTACGGCGCGCTGGTGAACAAAGAAGCGGCATGTGACGGATACGCGCTGGCTTACCGGTATCTTTTGAGCCGCCTGGATATTCCGTGTCTTTGCATTCCGGGCGAGGGAGACGGCGAGCCGCATGTATGGAATACAGTCTATTGGGACGGGCGATGGCACGAGGTCGATGTGACCTGGGACGCCATGAACGCGGCCGGCGGTCAGCCGGGTCCCACGGACGGAAGATATTATGACCTGACAACGGAAGAAATGAATGCGGACCATGAACGGGAGGCATCCCCTGCGGCGCTCTTGGCGCCTGAGGCTCCGTAACGAAACAATGACCTGATCAAAACGCAAGAAGGGAAGGTTGAGGGACTGTGACAAAGAAAGAGTATTATGATTTTCGCGAGGAAGACAATACCAGAGAGGTGAGCCTTGTGCTGCTTCTCAAGTGCGCGCTTAAAAAGTGGAAGATCATTCTCCTTGTGGGGGTCATTTTAGGCGCTCTGATGGGAAGCTACAAAGTTCTCTCCATACACAGCAAGAAGGCGGACATGATCGAGGATTATGACGCCTATAAGGTAAAGCTTGCAGCCTATAAGCAGTCCGTAAAGGACTACAGGGAGACGGTGGAGGAGTATCAGAGGATCATCGCCGCGCGAAAAGAATATCTGAGCACATCCGTAAGGATGAGGATCGATCCCTACAACGTCCCCACCTGTTCGGTCAACATCAATGTCTCGGCGGCGGAGGGAGAAAAGCTGAGCGCGACGCAGCTGAGCAGCATCCGCGCCTCCATCAACAATGAGATCCTCACGGGCAATACGATCAACGAGGCAGCCCAAAAGGCCGGCATGGACACTTTTGACCTCCGCGGGCTTGTCACGAGCACAGTGGCAAACAGCAATACGTTTGTGAGAGTCGTGGTGCGCGCCGAGACAGAGGAACAGGCTCAGGAGATCATGGGCTATATTCTGGAGGGCGTGGAGAAGGCGCACAAAGAGATCGCCGGCAATATCGGTGAATATGTCATAACGCCCTTTGGTCAGGCGACCACAACGATTCCGGACAATTCTCTGGCAACCGCGCAGGACAAGTACACAGAGTCCCTCAGCAAACTGGAGACCGCGTCCTACACCGCCCAGAATCAGAGCACACAGCTCGTAAAGCCCGAGTCGGTGCCGCAGTATTCCAAAAAATATATGCTTGTCAACGGAGCCAAAATGGGCTTCGTGGGGCTGATCCTCGGCGCGGGGCTGGCCCTGATCGCGTTCATGGTACTTCTGATCGCGAAAGGAACGATATTTACCGGGGAAGAGATCGACGGGGAGTACGGCCTCATCAATCTCGCTGATCTGAGCGGCAAAAAGTTCAAAGAGGCCGGCGAAGAGATGGATTACGTCATCGCGCAGCTTGAAAATTACGCGGCGGGCAGTGCTTTGATCGGACTTACGGGCCTCGCCTCCGCCAAGAAACAGGCGACGCTTGTCACATCCCTCAATGAGAAGGCGAAGCTTGCGGGAGATCAGTTCAAATTTGCGGAGCTGGGCGACATTCTCTCCGACGCGGGCGCGCTCCGGAGCCTTAAAGCGACGGAAGGCGTCATTCTCGTGGAGGAGATCGGCAAATCGGAATACAATGACATACGCCGCGAGATCGCCATCATGATGGAGAGCGGCTGTAAGCTGATCGGAACGATATACTTCTGATGAGAAATTTTGCTGGATCTTTGCGACAAATAATGCGGACAGCATTTATAACGGCATTTGTGATCTGCGCCTGCTCTGCCTGCAGCTCTTCCCCGGGGGAAGAGCCCGGCGGGCAGGC
>CAJOLP010000037.1 GCA_905235465.1 uncultured Lachnospiraceae bacterium
AGAACCGGGCTTTAGGTGTAAAAGCCCGGTTCTTATTATTCATTCAATTAAATCACTCCTCAGATCAATGGGAATTAGATGAGGAAGTATTTGAGGATGAAGAGCGCAGTCAGCACATACAGGAGCTTGGAGAGGTCCTTGCCCTTGCCGGCAGCCACGTGAAGGAATGTGTAGGAGATGATACCAAAGCTGATGCCTTCAGAAATGGAATACATGAATCCCATGGATGCAATGCAGATGAAAGCCGGAATGGATTCAAGGGGATCATCCCACTCAATTTTGCCGACCGACTGCATCATCAGATAACCGACCATGATCAGCGCGGGCGCTGTGGCAAAGGACGGGATCGTCAGAAACAGAGGGGAGAAGAACAGCGCCAGGATAAACAGGCAGCCGGACGCGATAGCGGTAAGTCCTGTGCGTCCGCCTTCCGCAATACCGGAAGCGGATTCGACAAAGGTCGTGATCGTGGAGGTGCCCATGAGGGAACCGGCCACAGTACCGACAGCGTCGGAGAGGAGCGCGCCGCGGATGCCGGGAAGATGTCCCTCTTCATCCAGGAGATCAGCCTGGGCAGCGCAGCCCATCAGAGTGCCAAGCGTATCGAACATATCGACAAACAGGAAGGCAAACATGACGACCAGGAAATCCAGAGAAAAGATTGCCGAGAAATCGATCTTAAAGAAAGTCGGTGCCAGGGAGGCCGGCATGGAAACGATGCCGGAAGGAATCACGCTGTAAAAGCCGAGTTCCGGATTCGGTACATACAGTCCTGTGAGCTGGCATATGATCCCGAGGCCCCATGTGATGAGAATGCCCAGAAGAATATTACCTTTTACATTGTGCAGCATCAGGACGGCGGTGACCATTATGCCGATCAGCGCCAGAAGAACTGTGATGCCTTCTGAGTTGAACATGCCGCTGTTGAGTGATTCGCGAACCGAATACAGAGAGACAAGCGTGGATCCGCTGACAACGATATGCGCGTTCTGCAGGCCGATAAAAGTGATGAACATACCGATACCTACGGATACGGCAATCTTAAGGGATGCCGGAAACGCGTTGAAGATAGCCTCACGAACGTTGGTCAGAGACAGGATGACAAAGATGAGGCCTTCCACGAAGACAGCCGTCAGGGCCATCTGCCAGGAGTAACCCATTCCGAGGACGACCGTGTAGGCAAAATAGGCGTTGAGTCCCATGCCCGCTGACAGTACAAACGGGAGGTTGGCAATAATTCCCATAAGGAATGACGCGAATGCCGACGCGAGTGCGGTCGCGGTGAAGACGGCGCCTGCGTCCATGCCCGCCGCGCTTAGAATGTTGGGGTTGACGGCCAGGATGTAGGCCATGGTCATAAATGTTGTAAGACCCGCGGCACACTCCCGGCCCACACTTGTTCCGTGCTCTTTGAGCTTAAAGCGTTTTTCCATAGTTCATTTCCCTTCCTTTCAGGCCTTTAAAAGTAAAAAACCTTTAAAAGCAACAAAAAAATACAGTGCTATTCTAACACAGGTAAGGAATGGGGAACAACAAGGGACAAGAAAAAATATCATATCAAAACCGCGGGCTGTCCGAAGATTTAGCGGCGTGTTATAATATAAAAACCAGAGGACCCGGATGTCAGACGCTCTGCATCTTGAACAATTCAAACATCACGACAACGTAAGAAGGAGACTGAAATGGCCTTTGCCGTATTTGCGGATGGCACCGCCAATCTTCCGAAGAGTATGCTGGATGGAATCACTCTTTTGCCCTGTGAGTATATGGAGGACGGAGAGACAAAAGTGTATCTGGGAGACGTGGACGATTTTGACGGGCACGCGTTCTATGAGGGACTTAAGAAGGGCGTTAAGATCACCACGAGCCTTCTCAACACACAGCTGTTTCTCAACCGGTTTACGCCGGTTCTGGAGCAGGGGACGGATATCATCTATGTCTCCATGAGCTCCGGCATCAGCGGCACGTACAATGCGGCGAGGATCGCGGCACAGGAGCTGATGGAGCAGTTTCCGGAAAGGTTCGTCCATATCGTGGATTCCCACGGATGCGGCTTCGGATGCGGCCTGCTGGCTGTGCTGGCGGCAGATCTGAGCAAATCCGGGGTGGACGCAAGGAAGGCGGCTGAGATCGTGGACGCGGAAGTACCGCATGCCTGTCAGTATTTTACCGTGGACGATCTCAATTTCCTAAAAAGAACCGGGCGCGTCAGCGGCGCCAGCGCGGCGATCGGTACGGTCCTCAATATCAAGCCAATCCTCTACGGGGACAACACGGGACATATTGTGAGCTGCAGCAGCGCGCGGGGACGCAAAAAATCCATCGAGGCGCTGGCTGCCAAATATAAGGAAAAAAAGCTGGGGGACGAGGAGCAGAAGATCTGTATTTCTCACGGGGACTGCCTTGAGGACGCGGAGCGCCTGGCGGACCTTGTCAGCGGCATCTCGCCGAATGTCCCCATCGTCATCTGCCAGCATGAACCCTTCTCCGGATCCCATGTGGGGCCGGGGATGCTGGGGCTGTTCTTCAGAGGGTTCGAGAGGTAAAAGCCGTACGGCACCATGAGGAGCGAATAAGACAACTGAGGGTATTGACAACGATTGACCGACGAAAGTGAGACTGAAATGGAAGTAAGAGACGCAATCATGGGAAGAAGATCCGTCCGAAAGTATAAGGACACACCGATCAGCGAGGAGGACATCAGAGAGATCTTGGAGGCCGGCCTGATGGCGCCTTCAGCCTCTAACCTGCAGCCGTGGTATTTTGTCGCGGTATCGCGCAGGGACAAGCTCGAACAGATCATGGATACGATGCAGAAGGTTTCGGAGGCGGTCATGCCTTCGCTTGAGGACCGGTTTCGCAAGTATCCGCAGGTAGTCGCTGAGACGAGACATTTCATCAGCATGCTGGGGGACGCGCCGCTGTGCGTTCTGGTCTTTCTGTTTAAGGACGACGAGGTGTACACCCGCAAAGAGAAAGAGCTCATGCAGAGTACGGCTGCCGCGATCGAGAATATGCTGCTTGCGGCGTACGATAAGGGGATCGGCTCCTGCTGGATGACATCTCCTTTGGAGGCGGGGCTGGATGAGGCGCTGCGGGAGCAGTTCGCGCCGGACAAGGGAAAGATGATGGCCCTTCTGACTTTCGGATATCCGGACCAGTCGCCGAAAATGCCCAAAAGAAGAGAGGGAAGATACGAAATCATTTCGTGAACCGGATCGGAGGCAGTTATGTCAAAATACGACCGCAAGGTAATTGATTGTTTTTTGAAAAATCAGCGGCAGCTCTTTCCGGAGGAGGTGGCCGCGACGCCGGAGGAGGCTGAGGAGTTTCTGGAAGATATGTTCGCCGTGGTGGTGCGCGGCGCGAAGGGCGTCAAAGCGTACTTTAAGGAGGTCGGCTCCGACTATATGGATGGGGATGTCATGGAGGCGGCGGAAGTGTTTGATGTGGGCGACGGGAGATACCTGATCGTGGAAGGCTGAGGATCAGCGCCGAGTAGCAGGGGATATTGGCATCGAACAGCAGGAAATACCGGCAGCAGACAGGAGGGCTTGGTTAATGGAAAAGACAGAGGATATCCACATGTCGGACCGGGATGAAGCGTTTATGAAGCTCGTCCAAATGATGGCACATGATAAGAAGACCGTCGAGAACGCAGCTTACTATCTGGACGGACCGGGGAGGGGCGCGACCGATAAGGAGAAGAGGATCAAACTGATCGATCTTTTGCTGCAGGACGGCTCCGCGATGGGGTTTGACGACAATGACGACGTCGGCGACATTGTCTGGTGCCTGGATGATATTTCGGAATACTATCACCTGATGATCAGCGAGAGCTGGTTCTCGGACGAGGACGGACTCCTTGGCTGGTTTAGGACGCTGTCGGAAAGATGGGGAAGAAACGGCGTTGCCGTCCTGTGCATAGAGGATCCCAAGGGGAGAATGTATCCGATCTATGCGGTGGAGTACACCGCTGTTCCCGCGATCCTGGAGCAGGCTAAGAAAGCGGACATCCCGATCTGCCGCGTCGAGGATCTGAAGGAGAGTGATGAAAAGGAGGAACCTCCCATCGACTTCAGCATGGAATAAAAAGTGAGGAGCATATCATATGCTCCTCACTTTTTTTATTTATCTCATTTGCTCAGGCTTATGCCTCGTTGAGGATCATGCGCACCGCGCCGTACATGCCGGCGTCGTTGCCGAGCTCCGCGAGCTTGAACACCACGTTCTGGCTGGAGTGGAATGCCGCGGGTCTGTAGTAGCGCTGGATCAGATCCAGAAGGTAAGGCCCCGCTTTGGAGACGCCCCCGCCGATGACGACGACGTCGGGATTCAGGACGCAGGTGACCGTGGCGATGGCCTCTCCGAGAAGTTTGCCGACTCTTTCCATGACGTCAACGGCCATGGGATCGCCCTTCTTGGCGGCATCCAGCACGTCCTTGGCGGTGAGATCCTTGATCTTTCTGAGGGTGCTGCGGGTCTCCTTGTCCTTCTTGAGGCGGCGCTTCGCGACGCGGACAATGCCGGTGGCGGAAGCGTACTGCTCAAGGCATCCCTTCTTGCCGCAGGCGCATTTCTCTTTTTCGTCATCCTTGACCTTGATGTGGCCGATCTCTCCGGCCGCTCCGTGGTTGCCGTTGAGTATCCTGCCGCGGACGATGATGCCGCCGCCGACGCCGGTTCCCAGCGTCACCATGACGACATTGTCCCGGCCCTTGCCGCCGCCGCACCACTGTTCGCCCAGCGCCGCGACGTTCGCGTCGTTTCCGACCTCCACCGGAATGCCTTCCAGAAGTTTGGAGAGTTCGGTGCGGACATCAAAAACGCCCCAGCCGAGGTTGACGCACTGATCGACGATGCCGTTGGTGAGGACGGGGCCGGGAACGCCGACGCCGATGCCTTCCACCTCGGAGATCTCGATGCCGCGGTCCTTGAGCTTTCCCTCGATGGACTTCGCGATGTCCGGCAGGATCAGCGTGCCTTCATTCTCTGTGCGCGTGGGGATCTCCCAGCTATCCAACAGCTTTCCGACGGCAGAGAACAGACCGATCTTGACTGTGGTTCCACCGATATCGACACCGAACGCATAAGGCTTCATAAGACAAATCCTCCCAGACCAAATTCAACAGATCAAAGGCAACCGACAAAATAATACAAATGATGATTTCGATCACCGATCTTTTTTTATCGTATCATACTTATTCTTATTTGTGATACAGATTATTGCTCTCATACTGCGGCTCACACGTCAGATTGACGCCGAGTTTTCTGAAGACGCTCTCATCGATCTGAGAGAGGATCACAGACGAATGGACCTCCAGGCCCCGCAGGTTCTCAAGCTGGTCGATGGCCGCCTTGGCCGCGGGATCCGTGACGCCCGCTATGGCCAGCGCGATGAGCAGCTCGTTCAGATGCAGAAGGGAGGTGTTGTCGCTCCCCAGATGGTCGATCTTGAGATCCATGATGGGCTCGATCAGCTCGGGGCTGATGAGATTGACCTCGTCGTCGATGCCGGCCAGCGTCTTGAGCGCGTTGAGCAGCAGCGCAGAGGAGGCGCCGAGCAGTTCGGATGTCTTGCCGGTCAAAATAGTGCCGTCCGGCATCTCGATCGCCGCGGCGGGCGCGCCGGTATTTTCGGCGGCCAGATTGGCGGCCATCACGCAGGGGCGCTCGGAGACATCGATGCCCGATTTTTTCATCAGGAGCTCGATCTTGCGGACAGGTTCCTCCCCCTGATTTCCCTTGCGCAGCTCGCATCTGGCAGTGTAAAGACGGCGGATGATCTCCTGGCGGGCAGCCTTCTTGCACACCTCGTCATCGCTGATGCAAAAGCCCACCATATTGACGCCCATATCGGTGGGAGACTTGTAAGGGGATTCCCCGTAGATCTTCTCGAAGATCGCGTTCAGCAGAGGGAATACCTCCACGTCGCGGTTGTAGTTGATGCAGGTCTCGCCGTATGCCTCCAGGTGGAAGGGATCGATCATGTTGATGTCGTCCAGATCAGCGGTGGCCGCCTCATAGGCGAGATTCACGGGATGCCGCAGGGGAAGGTTCCAGACGGGGAAGGTCTCGAACTTCGCGTAGCCGGCCTTCACGCCGCGGCGGTTCTCGTGATAGAGCTGGGAGAGGCAGGTGGCCATCTTGCCGCTGCCGGGCCCGGGCGCAGTCACGACCACCAGCGGGCGGGTCGTCTCGATGTAGTCATTGCGGCCGTATCCCTCCTCACTGACGATCAGCGGGATGTCCGCGGGATATCCGGCGATCGGATAGTGCCGGTAGACCTTCAGGCCCAAAGACTGCAGTTTTTTCTCATAGGCGACCGCGGAGGGCTGATTGGAAAAGCGCGTCAGCACGATGCTGCCCACATAGAGTCCATGACTTGTAAAGGCGTCCACAAGACGCAGCAGATCCTCGTCATAGGTGATCCCCAGATCGCCGCGCACCTTGTTCTTTTCGATGTCGGCCGCGTTGATCGCGATCACGATCTCCGCCTGATCGCGCAGCTCATGGAGCATTCGGATCTTGGAGTCGGGCATAAAGCCGGGAAGCACGCGGGAGGCGTGATAATCGTCGAATAACTTGCCGCCGAATTCCAGGTAAAGCTTGCCGCCGAACTGGCCGATCCGCTCCCGGATCCGCGATGACTGCATCTTAAGATATTTGCCGTTGTCAAATCCTGTCTGCATGGGAACCTCATTTCTGAATGTGTGATGCCGCGGCGCCTGTCCGGAGGCGCCATATCCGCCCTTAACCATATACAATTTATGATATTGACTTTAACGCTTAAGCGCAAGGGTATTTTTACATTTCATGCGGGAGAAAGCAATTGCGGAACATGGGAATGAAGTGCTACCATAGTTTCATTAGTAAGGAGGGGGAGAGCGCTATGTACAGATATACATCGAAACTGATCATTTACAGAGGAATTGAGGAGGAGAGTATTCTGCTGGATCTGGCGGAGATCTTCCGGGAATTTGACATGGGCAGCTACGAGAGGGAGGATCTGATCTCCCGCATTTACGGGCAGGTCCACCGACTGCTGGATCTGGCGACCAGGTACGGGTTTGACAAAAATCTCTGGCACAATTATCTGGCCTATCTCCTGGCTATGACGGAGACGCCGTTCACCCTCGTGGCCGAGAAGTCCGGCGCGCTCACGGGAAGCGTCAACCAATTCGCCATGAACGATTTCGCCGTGTTCCGCGAGCTGTTTTTGTACGATTTTGACGGTATCGAAGAGGAACTGGGGATCGACTGCTTCAGCGTCCTGTGCCATTACCGGGCGGTGGGCAAGCCCGACAGCGTATTCAACCGCAGCGTCAGCGAAAAAGTGCAGAAGCTGAGCGGGCGGATCGAAAAGATCCTGGAAGAGCCCGAGCAGGAGGAAGCGCAGCTTCAGAAAATGTACGATGTGATCACCGGGTTCTACCGCGAGTACGGCGTCGGGAAATTCGGCCTCAACAAGGCCTTCCGCATCAACGATGACAGACAGGGCGAGTTCCTGATCCCCCTGACGGCCACCAGTGACGTGGTGCTGGACGATCTGGTGGGGTACGAGCTGCAGAAGAAAAAGCTGATCGCCAACACGGAGGCGTTCGTGGAGCGGCGCGCGGCCAACAACGTGCTTCTGTACGGGGACGCGGGAACCGGCAAATCCACCAGCATCAAGGCGATCCTGAATCAGTACTACAGCCGGGGACTTCGCATGATCGAGGTCTACAGGCATCAGTTCAAGGATCTGCAGCGCCTCATCAGCGAGGTCAAAAACCGCAATTACCGGTTCATTATCTATATGGACGATCTGTCCTTTGAGGATTACGAGACGGATTACAAGTATCTCAAGGCAGTAATAGAGGGCGGACTGGAAGCCCGCCCTGAAAATGTGCTGATTTACGCCACCTCCAACAGGAGGCACCTGATCCGCGAGACCTGGGGAGACAGGGCGGACCGTTCGGATGATGAGCTGCACAGAAGCGATACGGTGCAGGAGAAGCTCTCGCTGGCGGCGCGTTTCGGCGTAGCCATTCCCTATATGAGGCCCTCGCACAGCGAGTACCTGCACATAGTGAGCGAGCTGGCCAAGCGCTATCCCCAGATCACCCTCAGTGAAGAGGAGCTTTTAGAGAAAGCAAACCAGTGGGAGCTGCGCAGCGGCGGCGCCACAGGCAGGACCGCGCAGCAGTTTATCGATTTCCTGGCCGGAAACGAAGAGGAGAGCGGGGAAGCGTAAAGCTTGTCCCCGTCATCCCGCAAAGAACGTGCCGTCAAACACGTCTTCCACCCGCATGCCGTTAACGGTCTGAGGCCAATCGGTCTCCACATAGATGCGGACGATGCGGTTGTCATCCAGCATCAGATCCACAGCGTTGAAGCCGTTGGTGCACCAGATCGTGCACATGGTGCCGGCCGGCACATCCACGGTCTTACCGGCATCGCTTTCGGTCTCGGGATCCACCAGGTCGCAGGTCATGTCTATTTTGAATGAGAGCGGCAGATAACCGTTTGCCTTGTAGTAGGTCGTAGTCGCCTCCGGCATGCCGTTCTCGCCGACCTTGAACTCGCGGGAAGCGCTGAATTCGGCCAGGATATTCATGCGCGAATTCAGTGAGAAGTTTTCGGGGTACAGCATCGGGTAATCATCTATGTAGCTGTCCTCGAGGTTGCTGTCCGTATAGTGATAGTAGTAGGAAAAGCCGGTGTTGTCCATCTCGTCCACTTTGACGGGGGTATCGCCGTTGATGTCAAAAACGAGCAGTTTCTTATAGTCGTTGTCTCCCGATATCTGCGCGTAGATATAGTTTTTGCCCTCCTCAGTGTGCACCAGAACAGGCTTCAGATTAAAGAAGGAGGCATCGGAGGTCAGCTCTTTCCCGTTGACAGAAATACGGACCGCGACATTCTGATAATCGTTCTCTTCACTTGTGACGCTGCTGACCTGTACGGAATCCAGCTCTCCGTCCCCGTTCAGATCCACGCGGTTGTCGTCGTAGGCAGTGAGCTGGCGCGCATACCCTCCCTTAAAGGAGGTAAAGCCCTCCGCAAACAGATCGGCGCTGCTGCTGAACAGGATGTGGGATTCCAGGATGCCCGCGGCGTGGGGCAGAAGGTCGTCGGGCGCGAACCGGAAAGTCACGCCGTCCTGATCGATCGCCCAGGCGATGGAGTAAGAATCGTCTGTCAGTTCTTTTTTGATCGTCTTCTCCACATCTCCGAAGGTATCCTCGGTCTCATTTTCGCTGACAAGAGATCCGTCGCTCGTATACCGCAGACCCTTCGCAATCACGGGAGCAAGTGCCGAAGGATCCGCAAAGACATCGGAAAGAGTCAGTTCCTTGCCGGAAGCCGCGTCATAATTGTATCCGCTGATGCCGGTGTAGCCATGGGCGGCGCCGGTATAAAACGTGTCGCAGTAATCAAAGAAACTGAGCACCTGCTGGTCGCAGCGGATCAGCTTGATGGAATAATCCATATTGCCGTACTGGAAGTCGTGTGTTTTTTCAGGAAGCTCATCCCACGCGGACTGCGAGGCGTCAGACATCTCTTTGAACAGTGACAGGGCATCCTCCGTCAATTTGGTGTTGAGCGTGATCAGGGCCTGATCCAGTTCGGGATTCTGCTCCGCGCTCTCAGGCGTGAGGATGATGTTCTGATAGCTGCCGAGCGCGATGGCGTAGAGATCATCAAACAGGGAGAGGTTGCGCGAGCGGACGAAAAGTACGGGCGCGCCCGGATCTGTACTCCCTTTGGAAGTGCCGTCTGTGCCGGTGGACGCATGGGAAAGGCCCCCGCATGCCAGGACGGATACCGCGATTATCAGGGCAGCGGCTGCTGCTGTTATTCTCTTTTTCATAAATCTATTCCTCCAGATCATTTGGCAGATTTTATGTATTATATCACAATATACGCAA
>CAJOLP010000038.1 GCA_905235465.1 uncultured Lachnospiraceae bacterium
CGCCTGGACGACGCGAAAGAGATCGCGGTCAGGGACGTAAAGCATGGGCAGGAAGTTTCGCCGATCGAGAATCTTAAAAATATAACAAATACATTTAAAAGGTCCAATGAGAGCGGTAGGGGCAGAGTTAAGGCCAGACCGGAAAAGATCGCTCACCCCGGTCTTGGCGAGGGAGGCAAGTATCATCCCAAGGGGAGCGGAAACCCGCTTCCGGAAGGCACGACGCTCACTTTCGCGCTGGTGGGAAATCAGAACAGCGGCAAGACGACGCTGTTCAACCAACTGACCGGCTCCAAGCAGCATGTCGGCAATTTCCCCGGCGTCACGGTGGACCGCAAGGACGGGGAGATCCTCGGGCACCCCAATACACTGGTGACCGATCTGCCCGGTATTTATTCCATGTCCCCCTATTCCAGCGAGGAGCTCGTCTCCCGCAATTTTGTGCTCAATGAAAAGCCAAAGGCGATCATCAATATCGTCGACGTGACGAATATCGAGAGAAATCTGTATCTGACGATGCAGCTTCTGGAAATGGATATTCCCGTCGTCGTCGCGCTCAATATGATGGATGAGCTGACGGGAAACGGCGGCTCTATCGACGTCAACAAAATGGAGCAGATGCTGGGGACGCCGGTCATTCCCATCTCCGCTGCCAAAAGAGAGGGAATCGACGAGCTCATCGATCACGCCATACATATCGCGAAATATCAGGAGAAGCCCCTGCGCCAGGATTACTGCAGTCCGGAGGATCACGGAGGGGCGGTGCACCGCGGCATTCACGCTGTACAGCATCTGATCGAACACCACTGCAAAGAGACGGGTCTGCCGATCCGGTTCGCGGCGAGCAAGCTGATCGAGGGTGATCAGCTGATCATGGATCAGCTGAAGATGGATCAGAATGAGAAGGAAACGCTGGAGCACATCGTGCTTCAGATGGAGAAGGAGCGGGGTCTGGACCGCAGCGCGGCGATCGCGGACATGCGCTTTGCCTTTATCGAAAAGGTCACATCATCCTGCGTCAAAAAACCGCAGATAAGCATTGAGTATCTGCGCAGCCAGCGGATCGATAAGGTGCTGACAGGCAAATGGACGGCCATTCCGTGCTTTATCCTCATCATGGGATGCGTCTGGTACCTCACGTTCTATCTGATCGGGCCATGGCTTCAGGGCCTTATGGAAGAGGGCATCGGCGCGCTCACCGCTGCAGCGGACGGCGCCATGACGGCGGCCGGGGTCAATCCCGTGATCCACGGGCTTGTCATCGAGGGGATCTTTGAGGGCGTGGGAAGCGTTCTGAGCTTCCTTCCGATCATCATCACGATGTTTTTCTTCCTCTCTATGCTCGAGGACAGCGGATATATCGCCCGCGTGGCTTTCGTCATGGATAAGCTTCTGAGAAAGATCGGTCTGTCGGGCCGCAGTATCGTACCCATGTTGATCGGGTTTGGCTGCACGGTTCCCGCGGTCATGTCCACAAGGACGCTCCCCAGTGAGCGGGACCGCAGAATGACGATCCTGATGACACCGTTTATGAGCTGCACGGCAAAGCTTCCGATCTATTGGTTTTTTGTGGACGCGTTCTTTCCGGAACACGCCGCGCTCATTGTGGTGGGACTGTATCTGCTGGGTGTGGTGACCAGTATTTTTATCGCGCTCCTCTACAGGAACACCCTGTTTAGGGGCGAGGCCGTGCCCTTCGTTATGGAGCTGCCCAACTACCGCCTGCCCAGCCCCAGGAATGTGGTCCTTTTATTGTGGGATAAGACCAAAGATTTCCTCCAGAGAGCATTCTCCGTGATCCTGATCGCGACGATCGTGGTGTGGTTCCTCAAGAGCTTTGACTTTGGATTTAACTATGTTACCGATTCGCAGAGCAGTATACTTGCCTCCATTGCGGGACTGATGGTGCCGATCTTTAAGCCGATCGGTCTTGGAGACTGGCGGATCATCACATCTCTTATCAGCGGATTTTTGGCAAAGGAAAGTGTCGTGTCCGTGCTGGAGGTGCTCTATGGCGCCGGCGGCGTGGCCGCCTATATGGGAAGCGTGACAGCGGCCTCCATTCTGGTGTTCAGCCTTCTGTATACGCCCTGCGTCGCGGCCATCGCCTCGATCAAGCGGGAGCTTGGGACCAGATGGGCCTTCAACGTGGTCCTCTGGCAGTGCTGCATCGCCTGGGTCGCGGCCCTGATCGTCCGCCTGATCGGAATGGCGATCGGCGCTGTGTGAGGAGTTTATGACTATGAATATTTGGGACATCATCATACTCATTTTGATCGCGCTGGCCGTCGCGGCGGCAGTGCGGCATCTGTACAGGACCCGGCGGTCAGGAGGATGTCCGGGGTGCGGGAGCTGTACGGCCTGCAGCGCCACTAAGTCTGACCGGGCGCGCTGTCCTTCCTGCGAACCGGATCAGTCGGCGGACTCCGCAAAGGAGACGGCGGGCTCTGCAAAGGAGATAAAAAGATAGGGTGCCGGATATGGAAAAGAATCAGATCTGGAAGATCTACGGCAAAGATCATAAAGAGATGACCAAAAGACTCCTGGAGGAAACGGATCTCGCCTCACAGATCGGAGACCGCGGGAAATGTGTCGGCATCAAGCCCAATCTTGTGGTGCCCGCACCGGCTCAGTTCGGCGCCACGACCCACACCGAAGTGGTCGCAGGGATCATAGAGTATTTAAGGGACCATCAGTTTCACGATGTGATCATCGCGGAGGGCTCCTGGGTGGGGGACCGCACATCCGAGGCGTATGAATACTGCGGGTACCGGACGCTGTGTGAGACTTATCAGGTGCCCTTCGTGGACACGCAAAAGGAGCGCTCGCACAGTGTGGACTGCGGGGGCATGACGCTCAATATCACAGATGTCGTGGACCGCATAGATTTTCTCATCAATGTGCCGGTTCTCAAGGGGCACTGCCAGACCAAAATGACCTGCGCGCTCAAGAACATGAAGGGGCTGATCCCCAACGGTGAGAAATCCAGATTTCACCGCATGGGCCTGCACAAGCCGATCGCGCATCTCCAGAAGGGGATCCGGCAGGATTTTATCGTCGTGGATCATATATGCGGCGACCTCGACTTTGAGGAGGGCGGCAATCCGGTGGTGCGAAACTGCGTGATGGCGGCCCTGGATCCGGTCCTTACGGACAGCTATGCCTGTCACCTTCTCCACTACACGCCGGACGAAGTGCCGTATGTCCGGATGGCCGAAAAGCTGGGGATCGGCAGCGCGGATCTGTCCCGGGCGCAGATCATCACCATCGACCGGAAGAGGGAAGGATGGGGGATCGGCGAGGACGAGGAGCTGCCCAGATCGCGCAGGCTCCTGGAGGTCTCCTATGCGGTGGAGGAAGTGGATTCCTGCAGCGCGTGCTACGCAAATCTCGTGGGGGCGCTCATAAGACTTCGGGAAGAAGGACTGCTGGACCGGCTGGACGAGCCTATCGGCATCGGTCAGGGCATGCAGGGCAGGAAAGGCAAGCTCGGCATCGGCCGATGCACCAAAGATTTTGACGTCTGCATCATGGGATGTCCCCCGCAGGAGGATCAGATCTATGCGGAGCTGAAGGAGTATATTCTGCGCTGAGATAGTAATACATTAAAGAGGCTTGCCGCGGCAAGCCTCTTTTTTTTGAGATACAATATTGACTGCAGAGCGATTATTATAACAGTTCTTCGATCATGGCAAGGGACCCATATACGTTGGAGTCATCGCCCAGTTCCGCGACTTTGAGCTCCACAGTGCTGCGGATGGAAGGCATGCAGTAGCGGTCCACATTGGCGGAGATCTTTTCAAGGAAGAGATCTCCGACCGCCTCAATGACGCCGCCGCCGTAGACGACAACTTCAGGGCTGAAGGTGTTGATCATATTGCCGGTAGCGATGGCGAGATAGTAGCAGGCCCGGTCTACCGCTTCGACCGTGACGGGATCCTGCGCTTTCAGCGCCTTTTTGAGGTATTTGCTCTTAAAGACGCCGTCCTGCACATGGGGTGCCAGCATGGACTGGCGCCCGCGGGCAGTCTGCTCGCGCACATAGGCGGACATTCCCTGCTTACTGGAGAAGGCCTCAAGGCAGCCGCGCTGTCCGCAGTTGCACAGAGGGCCGTCCGGATTGAGGATCATGTGGCCGTATTCCGCGCCCTTGAATTGATGTCCGCAGTACAGCGAGCCGTTCAGGATCAGTCCGCCGCCCATGCCGGTGCCGACGAACAGACCCACAACATCATTGTAGCCGCGGGCGGCGCCGTATCTGTGTTCACCAAGAACGCCGACGTTCACATCATTGCCGATAAAAAACGGAACACCGAACTCCTTTTTCATGGAGGACCTAATGTCATAATTTCTCCAGGGAAGATTAGGGGAGAAGAGGATAATGCCCTTTTCCTGGTCAATTACGCCGGGGGCACCTGCCGAGATCGCGCGGACATCTTTGAGCTTGATCTTAGAGCCGTCGAGCATTTCGCGCACAACGCTCTTGATGACCTTTTCCACGTTGCCGGCATCATCGCCGTCCTGCTTGGTCTTTTTCTTGAGGCGGTAAACGATCTCCTTGTTCTCATCGAAGATCACGCCGAGAATCTTGGTCCCGCCGATGTCGAGACAGATATCATATTTGTGAGCCATTTGATTCCTCCCTATACATTGTAAGTTAATATTATTCTGCATATATATAGTACCATTTTGCGGCCTTATTGTGTGCATTTTTTACAATCATAAGGGGAAAGGGCGCGAAAAAAACAGGGGGCATGCGCAGAGCACAAAAAGGGAGGTGTGCATTTACGCACACCTCCTTAAAAAGTCAGGATGTATTCCTATTCGATCACTTTGCAGCCTTGAAGTTGAAAGTGGCCTTTCCGGGATAAGCGGCAGCAGCGCCAAGCTCTTCCTCGATTCTGATGAGCTGGTTGTATTTCTCAACACGCTCGGATCTGGAAGGAGCACCGGTCTTGATCTGGCCGGTGTTCAGAGCAACAGCGAGATCCGCGATGGTGGTGTCGCCTGTCTCACCGGATCTGTGGGAGACGATAGCGGTGAAGCCGGCCTTGTGCGCCATCTTGACAGCCTCGATGGTCTCGGAAACGGAACCGATCTGGTTGAGCTTGATCAGGATGGAGTTGCCTGCGCCGTTGTCGATACCCTTCTTAAGTCTCTTGGTGTTGGTAACAAACAGGTCATCACCAACGAGCTGGACCTTGTCGCCGAGCTTCTCGGTCATCTTCTTCCAGCCTTCCCAGTCTTCCTCATCCAGACCATCCTCGATGGAGTAGATGGGATACTTCTCGATCAGGGATGCCCAGTGATCGATCAGCTCTTCGGAAGTGAAATCCTTGCCGGACTTGGGCTGATGATAGAAGCCTTTGCCCTTGGGGCTCTTCCACTCGGAGGAAGCGGCATCCATAGCCAGGACGAAGTCCTTGCCGGGCTTGTAGCCGGCATCCTTGATGGCCTGAATGATCAGATCGATCGCACCCTCATCACCCTCGGGCTGATTGGGAGCGAAACCGCCTTCATCACCTACAGCGGTGACGTCGCCGGCCTTCTTCAGATTCTTCTGCAGTGCGTGGAAGACCTCTGTGCACCAGCGAAGACCCTCTGTGAAGGTGGGAGCGCCTACAGGCATGATCATGAATTCCTGTGTGTCAACGGAGCTGTCCGCGTGAGCGCCGCCGTTCAGGATGTTCATCATAGGAACGGGAAGCGTTGTGCCCTGCACGCCGCCAAGGAAACGATAAAGCGGGATGTCCAGGGAAATAGCAGCAGCTCTTGCAGCAGCGATAGAAACTGCCAGAATAGCGTTGGCGCCAAGTTTGGACTTGTCAGCCGTGCCGTCTAACTTGAGCATAGCCGCATCGACAGCGTATGTGTCGGAAGCGTCCAGACCGATCAGTGCGGGAGCAATGAGCTTGTTGATGTTCTTAACAGCCTTCGTAACGCCCTTGCCGCCAAATTTGGACTTATCGCCGTCTCTGAGCTCAAGTGCCTCGAATTCGCCGGTGGACGCACCGCTGGGAGCAGCGCCTCTGCCGACAGTGCCGTCAGCCAGAGTTACCTCTGCCTCAACAGTAGGATTGCCTCTGGAATCGATAATCTGTCTGCCATAGACTTTCTCGATCATTAAATAGTCTTTCATCTTGTTCTCCTTTCCTATTAGAACAGGCTTTTTAGGAAAATTACTGTAATTATTATTATAATGCAAGCCCATCAAACATGGAATGCATTTCCGCTAATTTAACAGCAATTCTACTCATCAAAATTATATGAGTTTGTAGATTTTATGTCAATGCAAATTCAGAGACGCCGCTGTCCAGAAGCTGTATTTCTTCCGGGGTAAGATCCCACGTAAGACACGCCGCGTTGCTCTCGACTCGATCCCTTCTCTGCGCCCCGAAAATGCTCGTATCGACGTATGGCTGCTGGCGCGACCAGTTGATCGCGACCTGGGAAAGCGGCACGCCGCGCGCATCCGCGATCGTTTCCATCACGTCAAGGAGCTTCATCGCGCGGGAGAACAGGGGCTCGCGGAAATAGGGGTAGAAGCGGTTGCGGTTGTCCATGGTTTCGTACCTTTGGAGCGTGCGGTAGCGTCCGGTCAAAATACCGCCGCCCAAAGATCCGTATGTCATGGTCCCCAGATCCAGATCGTGCGCCCACTTCAGCTCATCGACGTTGTCCAGGTCCACCATGGAGAACTGAAGCTGAACCGCCTCGACGTCGGCTGCCTGCAAAGCCCGCTCCAGCTGCTCGCGATTAAAGTTTGAGACGCCGATATGGCGGATGACGCCTTCCTCTTTGAGGCGGGTCAGCGCGCCGAAGGTCTCCTCATAGGGGACATTGGGATCGGGCCAGTGAACGATCATCAGATCGATGTAATCGGTGCGCAGGTTCCTCAGGGACTCCTCGCACTGCTGATAGATGAGATCCGCCTTTCCGGAGCGGACGTACTGGCCGTCCACAAACGCGTTGGCGCATTTGGTGGCGATGTGGATCTTTTCCCTGGTGCCCTTGCCCATCGCCTCCAGGGCCTGCCCGATATAGCGCTCGGCCCTGCCCGCATTGTAGGCGGGCGCTGTGTCGATGAAATTGATGCCGGATTCCACGGCCGCGGCGATGGCGTCCAGCCTTGTCTCGTCAGAGTTGTCGTCCCAGCCGGCTCCGCCTATTCCCCATGTGCCGAACGTCAGGGGCGTCACCATCATATTTGTCTTTCCAAAACGGACTTTTTCCATGATATTTTCCTTTCCCGCGGAGGTCTCCGCTGTTTTACAGAGTATTAAGGCATCGTCCCGGGGCACGTCTGTGTGCCGGGCTTTGTCTGACAGTATTTTTGCCGGAAATTGTGGTATCATTATAACATGGAAATGAGGGGAGGCGGCAAAGCATGTACAACTATATAACGACTTATACGGGGAGGCATTTTGAACCCGCGAATCCGGACCCGCAGTTTATCTGCGTGGAGGATATCGCGCACGCTCTGCCCATGATCTGCAGGGGGAACGGCCATGTGAAGACGTTCTGGTCCGTGGGCCAGCACTGCATCAACTGCGCGAGGGAGGCCGCGGCCAGAGGTCTGTCGGACCGCATGGTGCTCGCGTGCCTTTTGCACGACGCGAGCGAGTGCTATATGTCCGATATCCCCAGACCGTTTAAGAAGCAGCTGCCCGCGTATGAGGAGCAGGAGGACCGGCTCCTGGATATGATCTACGAGAAGTTTCTCGGGGCGCCCCTTTCCGAAGAGGAGCAGAGAAAGCTCAAAGAGATCGATGACGATATGCTGTGGTACGATCTGGACTATTTGCTGCATCAGCCGCAGGAGGAGGCGCCGCCGGCGCTGAAAATACGGCTCGACTACACGGTACGGCCGTTTGAAGATGTAGAAAAAGAGTATCTTGAGATATTTGAAAAATACTATCACAGAAACTGAAGTGTCCGCGTTCTTTATTTGTCCTCGCCGCGCTGTTTGGCTTTCCAGGCGAGGATGGCCTCCAGCCGCTCTTTGTATTTGCCCTCCAGGCCCTGTTCGGAGGGCAGGTAGTAGCGCCTGTCCTTCAGGGAATCCGGCAGGCACTGCATGGCGGTGATATGTCCCTCGTAATTGTGCGCATACTGGTAGCCCTCGCCGTAATGGAGGTCCTTCATCAGACGAGTGGGGGCGTTTCGGATGTTGAGGGGAACCGGTTCCGCCATCGTCTGCTGGGCGTCGTCCCTTGCCGCGTTGTAGGCGGCCTCCATGGCGTTGGATTTGGGAGCCAGCGACATATAGACCACGGCGTGGGTCAGATGCACGTTGCATTCGGGCATGCCCAGATAGTGGCAGGCCTGGTAGGCGGCCACCGCGATCTGCAGGGCGCGGGAGTCGGCCATGCCGACGTCCTCCGAGGCGAACCGCACGATGCGGCGCGCCACGTACAGCGGGTCCTCGCCGGCCTCCAGCATGCGGGCAAGCCAGTACACGGCCGCGTCCGGATCGGAGTTGCGCATGGACTTGTGCAGGGCGGAGATGATGTTGTAGTGCTCCTCGCCATGCTTGTCATAAAGAAGGGATTTGCGCGAGATCAGCTGTTCGAGTGTAGTCGTATTGACCGTCGTCACGCCGTCCTCAAAGTCGCCGTTCAGCACAGCCATCTCCAGCGTGGAGAGCGCGGTGCGGGCGTCCCCGTTGGCAAAGGCGGCGATGGCCTGCAGCGCGTCGTCGTCAATATGGATCTCCTGGCCGCCGTACCCGTTGGGGTCGGTGAGGGCGCGGCGGAGGATCTGCGTGATGTCCTCCGTGCTCAGGGGCTGCAGGACGAAGACCTTGCAGCGGGAGAGAAGCGCTCCGTTGATCTCAAAGGAAGGATTTTCGGTGGTAGCGCCGATCAGGATGATACTGCCTTTTTCCACAAAAGGAAGAAAGGCGTCCTGCTGCGCCTTGTTGAAGCGATGGATCTCGTCCACAAATACGATCGTCTTCATTCCGTATTCTCTGGCGGCTTCCGCCTGTTTCATGACGGTGCGGATCTCTTTGATCCCGCTGGTGACCGCCGAGAAGTCGATGAACTGACTGCGCGTGCGGGAGGCGATGATCCGCGCCAGTGTCGTCTTGCCGACGCCGGGCGGGCCCCAAAAGATCATGGATGTGATCTGATCGCTCTCGATCAGCCGCCGCAGTACTTTGCCGGGGCCGATCAAATGCTGCTGTCCGGCGTATTCGTCAAGGGTCTGCGGGCGCAGGCGCGACGCCAGAGGCTGCTGTATTTCGTTGTCAAATAGAGAAAGCTGTTCATTCATAAATTTCATTATAAAGCATATTGACGCACGCTGCACACAAAATGACCTCGAATTGCGTGTCCAATTTCGCGACAATCTGATAAAATATCCTGTGGCGGCAGAAAAATGTAAAAGCCGCAATGATATTAATTTAGAGGAATGAAATGATTCGAGCGACAGCTGCGCTGATGGCAGCGCTTCTAATATTGAATACAGTGATCGTAAATGCGGGGACCCTGCCGATGAATGCCACGCAGGCGAATGAGGCTGGCCAGTCGGGCGATACCTCACAGGCAAGTGAGGAAGGCCAGACGAGTGAGGCGGCTAAGCCGGATGAGACTCCAAAGCCTGCGTTCCGAGCGAAGGAGCAGCCTGATATACCAAAGGACAGTGCCGCGGGCAGGAAGATCGTGCAGGATGGGATCATTATCCGCGAAGCGGTGGAGGAGATCGCGCAGGCCGTGATCAGGGAACAGGAAAAGGCAGCGGCGGCAGCGGGCGCGGCCGGCAAGACCGAGCTCGATGAATCCATGAAGGAGCTCCGCAGTGTTTTGGAAGAGGAGCTGGAAAAGCAGGGCGGCTCCTGGTCACTCTATTTAAAGAAAGTGGATGAAGGCATTCACGAGACGGACCGCATGGTGGCGGCCAGTCTCATCAAGCTCTATATCGCCGGCGCCTTTTATACCGAGTGCGAGCGGGGAAGGATGAACGCGGACAGTTACGGCGATATTCCGGACATCATGCTCAGCCGGAGCGACAACGACGCGGCAAACCGTCTGATCACCGACCTGGGTATGGCCAAGATCAATCTTTTCATCAGGCGCTGGGCCCACACTTCCGATCCGAAAACCATCCTCAACCGCAAGATGCTGGTCAATAACGGGATGGAAAACTATACGTCAGCGCGGGACTGCGGTCTGGTGCTGGAGCAGGTGCTGCGCGGTCAGTATGTAAGTCAGGAGGCTTCTGCCAGGATCCTGGATGATCTGGAGCATCAGGAGCGCAGGGGCAAAATACCCTCCGGCGTCCCTGCCGATGTCCGGACGGCCAATAAGACCGGCGAGCTGACCGGTGTGGAAAATGACGCGGCGATCATCTGGGGGCCGGACTGTACTTATATACTCTGCATCATGAGCAGGGACTCCGCCGGAGCCTATCAGGAAATCGGGAAATTATCGCGAATTATCTACGATTCTCTGTGCAACAAGCAGGAAGATGTGGTAAAATAATAGCGTTGCAGGGGCGGACTGCAGGAACTGAAAAAAATAATATATTTTTTGAAGGTTTTGTGTGGATACCGGACTGATTGGTGCGTATATACAGTCAAATGGAACAGATAAGAAAACAAAAACAAAGGGTTCCATTCCCCAAACCAGTTAATTATTTTAAGGAGGACTAAAACAATGAGTGAATTCGAAAACAAGCTGAA
>CAJOLP010000039.1 GCA_905235465.1 uncultured Lachnospiraceae bacterium
CTTATTTACAGGCCTTACAGTTCGAATGACCGACATCCGAAGCCGTTTTTACAGATCGGATATCGGTATCCGACGCAGTCGGTCAGGATCATTGGTCGTGTCGCTCTACTCCACGCGGATCAGGAATTTCAGTGTATAATCCGCGTTCGCGGGATACAAAAACTCAGGGCTGATCCCCGGGCCGCAGGCTCCGGTGCCGATGCCCTGCTGGAAAGCCTGGATCGTCACATAGGTGCCCGTACGCTTTTCGTCCTCGATGTGCTTCATAGCGGACAATGCCTTATCCGTATAGGGCTTGATCCCCAGCTCAAAGGGCTTGTCAACGGCCTCAAATGTCACCGTCTCCGCCCCGTTGGAGACGCTGGCCCGCGTGCAGTCGCAGCGGTTGCCGCTCTCCTGCGGCCGGATGTTGGGCTCCGTCATGTCGCTGACCTTGCAGGAAACCGTACCGATGGGGAACTGCTCCTTCATATCGCAGTAACTCTCCCCCGTCCTTCCGGTATAAGTCACGTCATCAAAGACCTGGCTCAGGCGGAACACCTTGCCAAATCTGGGAACGATCCCGTCATCGGACAGACCGGGCACCCAGTCCGGAATGATCCCGCCTGACTCGCAGTGCAGCCTGCTCGTCACCAGGATCCCGTTATCGGTCCCCTCATAGGTATCCGTCACAGTAAACTTCGACTTCTTGTTGGAGACTTTTGTCACCACCTTCACGCCGTAAGGGATCTTCTCGGCGGAGACGACCTGCTCCTTCTGGTCCAAATACGGCTTCATCGTATTTTGGAAGAAAGGATTGGTATCGTTGTCCGTCGCCGCGCGGTACAGGACCGTCCCCTGCTTCGCGCTTGACAGGACCCGGCCATCCGGAAGCGTGAGCTTAAACTCGCCGTTTTCCACGGAGCAGTTCTCCGGCAGAGGCTTCGTCCCGCGCGCGGCGGGAACCGTCTGTCTGATCGTGATCTGTTCCTCGGAGACCACAGCGCCCGTCTTCGTGTCCGTACAGGTGACGACAACGGACAGATTTCCGTCCACTTCATCTCCCATCGGCACGGAATCATGCCTGCTGGTGAGCGGAGGGACCTTGGCGACAAGCGTGCAGTCCGTCCCGTCGTTCCAGTGGAAGGTCAGTTCATAGCGGTCCCCCTCGGAAAATGCCGTCGTGTTAAAAAACTCAAAGGTATCTCCGGACACATAGGTGACACGCATGGGCCTGTAGATGAAGCGGATGATCTTCGCGCCGACAGAAGGCCTGCGGTCCGGATAGAAAATGCCGTCCACGCAGAAGTTTCCGTCGTGCTCCCACTCCCCGTGATCGCCGCCGTAGGTATAGCTTCCGTCCTCGTGGAGCACAGCGTGATCCACCATCTCCCAGACGCAGCCGCCCATGAGATTGTCGTAGCTGTAGATCTCCTGCCAGTAGGCCTCGGTATTTCCCGGGCCCACGCCCATGGCGTGCGCGTACTCGCACAGAAAATAGGGCCGGTCGTTGAGCTGCTTCTGCTTGCGCCTGTGCTCGCCCACATCGCGCACCATTTCCACGCTGGGATACATCTCGCTCCCCACGTCATAGGCGACCCTCTTGCAGTGGATCGCGCTCTCGTAATGAACGGGCAGAGCGGAATGCTCCTTCAGATAATCGTACATGGCGTCCGTATTGTGATAGCCGCCGGCTTCGTTTCCCAGACTCCACATGATAATGGCGGTGTTGGCATGCACCTTGTCGCGCTGATACAGGCGCGAGATGCGGTCCACGTAGTGACTCTTCCACTTGGGATCGTGGCTGATCGTGTTGTAGGTGGGCGGGATCTGGTGGGACCACGTGCCGTGGGTCTCCAGATCATTTTCGTCCACGATATAAATACCTGCCTCGTCCGCCAGTTCCAGCAGCAGCGGGTCAGGCGGATAGTGAGAAGTTCTGATCGTATCGATATTATATTCTTTGCAGAGCAGAATATCCCTTTCGATCTCGTCCGGCGTCATGGTATAGCCGTTTGTCGGGCTCGTCTCGTGATGGTTTACGCCGTGGAACTTGATCATCCGGCCGTTGACCATAAACACATCGCCCTTGATCTCCACATCCTTAAAGCCGATCCTCTCCTTGACGCAGCAGGTGGGCGTCTCATAGTAGATCGTATAGAGCGTGGGCTCTTCCGCGTTCCACTCGGTGACGTTAAGATCCTCAAAGGTGACAGAGGCAATTCCGTTCTTGGAAGGCACCGTCCTCGTCTCCTTTATGCCGTTTCCCTCCAGCGTAAACGTGACGTCCGTAGCGGAAAAAGTTTCGGCCGTAAGGGTCAGTTCATAAGTATCGCCGTTCTTTTGTGTTTTCGCGTCGATGTCGTACAGATCGGCGGGCTCAGAGACGCGCAGGAGCACATCTCTGAAAATACCGTTGTTCCGGAACATATCCTGCCCTTCCAGGTAGGTGCCGTTGCACCAGCGGTGCACCACGGCCACGAGTTCGTTTCTGCCGGTATGGAGTTTCCCGGTCAGATCGAATTCCGCCGTGTTGTGCGATCCCTCGGAATAGCCGACATATTCCCCGTTCAGATACAGATCCAGACAGCTTGCCACGCCCATAAAGGAGATGATGTAATTCCTGTCCGGGTTCCGGTCCGCCTCTTCGATCTCAATGAACCTGCGGTATACGCCGACAAAGTTGTACTCCTCGCCGGGATCGGCCCAGCGCGGGGAGATCGCCTGATCCACGCCCATCCAGGTGAACACTCTCCCCACCTTTTTGGTCGTGGGGATCACAGGCGGCTTAAAGGGAAACTGATATCTTATATTTACATAGAAGGGCTTGTCATAGCCCCTGAACTGCCAGCAGGCGGGCACGTCAATGGTGTCAAAAGATATAGAGTCTGTGTCCAGCACTGCCGGCAACTCCGAAGGCTTTGGGTAAAACTTAAAATCCCAGTCGCCATTGAGGCAGACCACCTTTTCGGACTTATAGCGCTTCTCCTTGGGCGAGACGGCGTCTGCCGCCTCGCGGTTGGGATAGGGGATGAAATAGCTGCGGCCGGGCAGCTTATTCTCCTCAAACACTTCAAAAGTGCAGTAATTCGTTTGATTGAGCTGATATCGCATGGCTTCTCCTTTCAAACTATGCGCTCTAGCTGTCATTATGTCTTATTCTACTATAAATGCGTCGATAAGGAGCGCCAGGAAGGAAACCATAGCGGCCCCTGCCCCTATGATCGTCTGGCTCATGGCCGCGTCCTCTTCTGCCGGATGGTTGACCGGAATGAAGTAGGCGTCCGCCGTGATGGCGACTCTTCCCATAGCAAACTGATACAGGAACAGGATCAGCAAAATGCCGGCGATCAGGATCAAAGCGCCCTTTTTGTCTGCCTTGACCAGACCGAATGCGCAGAGCGCCATCAGGATCACGGCGCAGATTCCGCATAACGTTCCCACAGTGCTGTTCACAGCCGCTGCCGGATATGTTGCAAAGCTGACAAACCACATGACGACAGCAACAGCGGCCGCCACGCAGGCGATCAGCGAGAGAATGTCAATCTTTTTACTCATGATACGATTCCTCCTCCCGTCAGTTTTTCTTCTTGGCAGACGCCATTATGTACATTACAAGGCAAAGGACCATAAGGATGCCTGCGCCGTATTTGCCGGTCTTGTAGGCAGTGCGCCACCATGTGGGCTGGTCCTCGGAATGCGTGGTGGAATTGGTTCCGTTGAGCGCAGCGGAATTGGCCATCGCGTACAGGACATAGTGCATATCCTGGCGGATCGCGGACAGAATCTGCTTGTCGCCCGACAGAGAATTCACATTCCAGTAATCGACCGTCGCGCCGAAGCCGCAGAATGCGGTGGTTCCGGCCAGCACGGATTCCTTCGGGGAAGCGACCAGCGAAATACCGGTAAAGTCGGTGACATTGTAGCCCTTAAAGCCCAACTCATCTCTGAGGATGTTCACCATCACAGCAGCGTTCGCGGAGGACGGAACGGCGCCGATCCGGTTGTAGCTGGTCATGATGCCCAGAGGCTCCTGCGTGTAGGTGTCAGCCTTGGACGCGTCGCTCTCAAAGGAGGCGGGCTTGCCTTTGCACAGGAACGCCTGCGCGAAGTTGCGCAGCTCCAGCTCTCTTGCCTTCTGCTCATTCATAAATACAGCGATGCCGGAGCGGTTGGCTTCCTGGTCGTTAAAAGCAAAGTGCTTCATATTCACAAGGCAGCCCTTGCTCTGCGCGCCCTGCACATTCGCGGATGCCGTGTAGCCCGACAGGACCGGATCCTCGGAATAATACTCATGACCGCGGCCGTTCCAGGCTGTTCTGTGAAGGTTCATGCCGGGGCCGATCATGATGGGCAGGTTCAGCATCAGTGTGCTCTCGCCAAGAATGATAGAGCCGTTCTCATAGGCCAGCTCCTTGTTCCAGGTATAAGCCAGATTGACAGGTGACGGCGGGACACGCGTGCCGGAATTGTAGTCCGCCGCGTCCTCGTAAGGGGTGCCCTGATAGGAGCCCTCTGTGAGGTAATGGGAGTCCGAACCGTTGGGGCCGTCATCGGAGTTGTACTGACCAAGTCCCACGGAAGGGATGGCGGCGATGTTGTGGAACGCGTTGGCTGCAAAGTCCAAATACTCCTGCACTGTGACCTTGTTGAGCAGTTCTTCCCAGCGCTCATCGTCATACGCTGCGCCCTTCATATCGTTGATCGTCAGCTCACTGGAGGTATCTCCAAATACGATGTCCGATACGTCCTCATCTGTCTTGATCTTATAATAATCGTTGTTGAGCAGATAGGTGAGCTGGTCATTGGGGGTGATCCCGGAATATGTCTGGGGGAAAGTACCGTCCCAGTCAGCTCTGCTCAGATACGTCACGGCGCCGGGCTCAAAGGCGTTGTAATCCATCGCGTAGTCGCCTTCCGTGAGCTGGTTCGTGATCTCTGTGCCTGTCGGGGAAACCGCGAATGTCGTGGAATCCACACCGCCGTCCCAGTTCCATGTGTAGGTCTTGGAGGCGTCTCCATCGGCTGTCATGCCGTCATCCACCGTCCTTCCCTGCGCTGCCAGAACGTTGTTCAGAGCGTCGTGGGAGTCGTCGCCGATGGCGAGATAATAGTCGCCCTCGTCCACAATGAAAGTCTGCGCGCCAAAGGCGTCATAGGAAGCCAGATTGGAGAGATCCACATTCATCGTGATCGTCTGGGAAGCGCCGGGCTCCAGCGCGTCTGTCTTTTCATAATCGACAAGCTGGATCGCGGATTTCTCCACGCCGTTTTTCTTGTCATAATCCGTGTAGGGAACGGAACCGTAGAGCTGAACGACTGCCTTGCCGGCTGCGGAGCCGGTGTTGGTCGTGGTCACAGTGACCTCTGCCGTCTTGCGGTCTGCCGCCACGACAGCGCTGTCCAGCGTCTGTTCAAATGTCGTGTAGCTCCCGCCGTAACCGAAGGGATAGACCACCTCGTTGCTGTAATCCCATACGCCCGCCTCTGTGGAGACAGTTCCGTCCGCATTGGCGTAGGTGCCTGCAGACGCCTCGGATCCGCCGTTGCCGAGCGCGATGTCTGCGTAGCGGGTCTCATAATAGCGGTAGCCGGAATAGATGCCTTCGGCCTCGATCAGATAGGAATTGACCACCGCGTCCGGGTTGAAGGAATCGGCGTTGCTCCACTCGAGATAACCGAAGTTGCGCATGGCCGGTGCCAGCGCGGAGTTCTTGGCATAGGTATCGCCCAGATGAGCGGAGGGATTGGCTGCGCCGGTGAGCACATCCGCCACCGCGTAGAAGCCGTAAGCGCCGGGGAAACCGATCCAGAGGATGGCATCAACCCCTTCATCCTCTTCCAGGTTTGCGATCTCCATGGGATTGGTGGAGTTCACGAGTACGATGACTTTGTCGAAGTTTGCTTTTGCTTCCTCGATCAGAGCCATCTCCTCATCGGAAAGAGAGAGAATATTGCCGGTCACGGTATTTACACCGCTGGCCAGACCCTCTTCGCCGGGCAGATAGACATCATTTTCGCCCGCGGGACGGCCCACCACGACGATCGCCGCGTCGTTGTAGTCCCCATAGGCGGAATTGTAGTTCGCGTTGAGGCCTGACAGATCGGACAGGCTGAATTCGAAGGGATTATTGGTAGCGGTGATCTCCGCGTACTCCGGAACCAGACCGCCGCCGTACATGGGAACGACCCACTCCTTGTCCGCAAAATAGGCCTCGTAAGCCTTCAGCATCTCGGGATTGAGTTCGAACCCACGCTCCTGAAGACACTTCGTGATCTCCACGGTCGCATAGCCGTCCGCGATGGAACCGCCGGAACCGCCGTAGATCGGCGCATAGCTTCTGACGCCGAACATAGTGACCTTCGGATTCGAGGCCAGCGGAAGCGCGCCGTTATTTTTGAGAAGTACGATGGACTCCTGCGCCTCGCGAATCGCGAATTCCTTAAGGCCCTCATAAGCTTCTCCGGCCGTCTTGTAGTCGGAAATGAAGTTCCAAGTGTCTCCGGAGCCGTCGTCCTCGGTCACGATCTTGGTGCTGACCGTCCCGAAGAACGCGTCCACAGAGGTGCGGTACATTTCCAGAATATTGCCCGCCGCAAACGATATCATGAACAGCATGGCAAATATCAGCGCAAGACCGCGCCACAGTTTCTTTGATTTCAAAAGAATTACCCCCTTTCTTGCAGAAAGTTAAAGATGTGTAAGACATGTTTGCATGTCTACTATATCACCTTCCTTTCCCCGAAAATCGGTCAGGCAAAATCCGCAAAATAGAGGCAAAAATAACACGGCGGCTGCCGTGTTATTTGTTAAATAAGGATATCCACGCAGAACTGCTGATCTTCTGTGCTGATCGTGAGATTTCCTCCGTATTTTTCCGCGATGTAGCGAATGCTCTTGATACCGAACCCGTGATAGCGCTTGTCCGCCTTTCTGGTCTTGGGGATCCCGTCTTCCAGCTCCGGCGTATTGGAACAGTAGTTTGCCACATGAATGCACAAATAGCCGCGCTTCTCGAACACCTGAAGGGAGATGGCGCGCCTCTGGGGCGGCTCCTCCTGCAGGGCCTCGATGGCATTGTCCAGAAGATTGCCAAACAGAGCATATATGTCCGCCGTCGAGAGCTTTGACAGCTTCGCGCCATCCACCATGCAGCTCAGCTCTATTTCCTTCGCCTGACACAGAACCATTTTGTTCATCAGGATCGTGTCCAGCGCGGCGTTTCCCGTGCGCAGCACGCGCTCATATTGGGGCAGCTCCCGCTCGATCTCGTCGAGCACGCCGCCGACCTCTGTCCCTTCGCTGCTGCGCATCGCGGCAAGAAGATGCTTCATGTCGTGGTACTTCATATTGACCAGATCGATGGTCTCCCCCGTCAGCACCTCCTGAGCTTCCCGCTCGTGGAGCATCTGCTCTATCATCTGATTTTCTTCCACAAGCGTGGCCTCATGATTGCCGGCGTACAGGATCGCGAGCGAAGCAATGCTCCCCACCAGCCCGTACAGATTGATCGTGATGATGAGCGGGTTTCCGGCGGGCAGCAGCCAAATCTGAAAAAGACTGAATACTCTCAAAAAATACACGATGGCGAAAAGGAGGCAGGATAGGCCGATGAGCCCGGAAGACTGCATCTTGATCTGTGTGATGACGCGCAGTCTTTTGCCAAAAAAATGATAACAGACAGGCAGCGTCAGCGCAAAGCTCACAAAACTGATGAGATACCACGCGGCATTCATCTCATACACACTGAAAACCGCACGCAGCGTGTCCGTGAGCACGACCGCTATGTGCTGCGTGGCGACGACAGACAAAAAGACAAAGCACAGCTTCTTCATATCCAGCTCAAACAGCATATAGAGAAAAAGCCCGAAAAAGGCATAGATGAGCAGAGGCATGGTGAGGATCTCCTGCTGCTCCGAAAGCCCCGTCCTGATCGAACTGAAAATCAGAAGCGCCGCCAGTCCCACCCCGCATCGCACGGGAAAGTGCGGCCGTTTTATGAGCGCCGGGCTGTAAACAGCGCAGGCGATTACAAGCTGGAGAGCCATGACCAGAGACTGCGGCATGGCGTTCAGTAATTTCAGTAATTCTACCATCCGCGCCTCCCTCCCAGAAATCTGGTGAATGCATCCATCAGACTCTTCTGACAGGCGCGGCTCACGGGAAGAGCTTTGCCGTGGACAAATACCTGATTGCGGTCGATCCGCTCCACATGCTCTAAATTGACCAGATAGGAAGCGTGACACCGGGCGAACATCTCCCCGGGAAGCTCTGCCATCAAAGATTTGAGCTGCCCCCTGCACCGAAAGTCGCCGCGGACGGCGTGATAAGTGAGATAGTGCTTGTCACTTTCCACATAATAGATCTCGTCCAGCGGCAGCCGAACCAGAGAGCTTGGAGTCTCTATCGAAACGCTGCGCTCCTTCCTGAGATCGCATGTGCGGATCGCCTTGCTCAGCCGCACCGAAAACTGATAATACTGCAGGGGCTTGAGCATAAAGTCGATGGCGTCCACCTCATAGCCGTTGATGGCGTACTGGGCCAGATTAGTGACAAAGATCAGACAGACCGTGGGATCCACTTCCCTGAGCCTTCTCGCTGTGTCCATGCCGCCCAGCCCCGGCATCTCAATGTCCATCATGACGATGTCATAGACCGGCTTAAACTCTTCCAGAAAACTCACTCCGTCCGGAAACCAGGTGATCTGAAAACTGCACCCATTGTCCTCTTCATACTGCCGCAGAAACTCCAGTAATACACTCCTGTCGGCCTCATTGTCTTCCACGATCGCGATATAAAGCATGGCTGCCTCACCTGCCTCACCTACACTACCCATTGCCGCCTATTGCTGCCCTTTGCCGCCTTTTGCTGCCTTTTGCTGCCTTTTGCTGCCTTGGGTTTATTTTATCGCAATAGTTCGGAAAAATCGAGTGCTCGCAGGCGGTTCTAATGATTCCGTACGGACTGGAGAGTGTGGCTCCACAATTCTTGTGTGTAACGGCCTGAATGCATTTCAGACTGGATGGGAGGGTTTGTGGGGAATAGTCGGACGGGAGGCGAGTGCTGATCGGGGCGTACATCTACATTTCTCTGTTCACGCAATTTTCTCCGTCCTTTTTGGCCTATTTTTCACGTTAGGGACCGCTGCAATCCTCGTCTCAAGAATTCTTCTCGGTACCTCCAGGCGCTTTCACACCCCAAAAGGACGACCACAATCCCCCTGCTCAGAATTCTTCTCCGTACAGCTTTTTTCCAGTTTGCCCCCGAAGCCCGAAAAGAACGACCACAACCCATGATTCAAGAATTCTTCTCCGTACCAGTCAGCTGCCACAAACCCAAAGGGACCGCCACAATCCCCCCGTCCGGCAATCTTCTCCGTACCGCCCAGCCAAAAAGCAAGCTCTGTCCACCGAGGGGTACAACCACAATCCCCCCATCCAACAATCTTCTCCGTCCCGCACAGTCCAAAAGCAAGCTCTGTCCACCGAGGGGTACAACCACAATTCCCACAAGCAATTATCTTCTCTGTACCACCCGCTTACTCTTCCTCTTCTTCGTCGTCATCTTTCTTTTTACCCAACAGGAAGAACCAGAAAAGTGGTCCGCCAAACAACACGATAAAGGCGGCGCCGAACATTATTCTCCGACCTTTTTCGTTCGAGTCAGCACCTTCTGATGAATTCTCGGAATGCTCCGCAGTCGCGGCGTTCTCTTCTTCAACCAGGATCTCTTCATCCGAACCACCGTCCTCTGTTACAGAAT
>CAJOLP010000040.1 GCA_905235465.1 uncultured Lachnospiraceae bacterium
ATGTGACCGGACCCAACAGGCGTAGGGAAGGGAGCCGTATGGAGGACCTGGCGGCGGAGTTTTTGGAGCGCCACGGCGTCATCATACTGGAGAGGAATTACCGCGTGCGGAAGGCGGAGATCGATATTATCGGCGACGCCAACGGCACGCTGATTTTTGTGGAAGTCAAGGCCAGAAGGAGCGGTAAGAGCGGCATGCCCTCCGAAGCGGTGGGGGAGGACAAGCAGAAGAGGATCTGCCGATGCGCGGATCAGTATATGTTTGAGAAGGGGATGGATCCCTACAGAGTGCCGGTCCGCTTCGATGTGGTGACGATCGGCCGGGAGGAAGACAGGCGGGAGAGAGAGCTGGCAATGAGATCGCTTGCGGGAGGGAGTGAAACCGTGCCGGGAAACATTCCGATGGGGCACATCCCGCCGGGACAGTACAAGGCCCCTGCACAGGGGGATGTCCTGCGGGATCAAAAGCGGGGTATCCGCTGGGTCCGCGGGGCATTTCCCTATCGCAGGGGCGTGCCTAAAAAGCCTCATTGGCGTGTATATTAAGTTACGGTCAGAATTCCGTCATATCCAGCTGGCGCTCCTCCGCCACGGTCTGCTGGTTGAGATTCATCTTTTTGAGGATATTGTGGATCTTCTCGTTGGAGGTCGACATATTCGTGATGCCGCTGTCGTGATTGATGAAATCGATGATGGTGGCCATATACTTGCTCATATCCGCCTGCGCGTACCATTCCCGCTGCAAAAGCTCCTCGGGAAGGTAGGTGAGATTCGTGGTGACGAGCCTGTCAAAATAGCCCTTCTCATACGCCTCGTCAAAGGGGGCGAGGCCGTCCGTGAACAGCCCGAATGTCGTGCACAGAAAGACGCGCTTGGCGTGCATATTGAGCTTGAGCTGCCGGGAGGTGTCCAGAATGGAGCCGCCCGAGGACACCATATCGTCGATGATGATCGCGTCCTTGCCGTTCAGATCCGTACCCAGAAACTCGTGGGCGACGATCGGGTTCTTGCCGCCGACGATCTTGGAATAGTCTCTTCTTTTATAAAACATACCCGTGTCCGCCCCGATGACATTGGCGAAGTAGACGGACCTGTCGAGCGCTCCCTCGTCGGGAGCGATCACGACGATGTGATCCTTGTCGACCGTCAGGTCCTTTTCGTTGTGGATCAGCGTGCGCAGAAACTGGTAGGGGGAGCTGAAATTGCTGAAGTCCACCAGCGGATCCGCGTTCTGAATGCGGGGATCGTGGGCGTCAAAGGTGATGAAATTCTTGATGCCGAGGTCGCAGAGCTCCTTGTACATGATCGCCGCGTCCATGGACTCGCGCTTATTGCGGTGATGCTGTCTTCCCTCGTAGAGGAAAGGCATGATCACGTTGATGCGGTGCGCGGTGCCGTTGACGGCAGAGATCACGCGCTTGAGGTCCTGGAAGTGATCGTCCGGGGACATGTGATTGGTAAAGCCGTTCATCTCATAGGTGATGGAATAGTTGGTGATGTCCACAAGGATATATACGTCCTTGCCGCGGACGGAGTCCATAAGCACGACCCGGCCCTCCCCGGTCTCAAACCGGATCGAAGAGAGTTCGGTGCGGTAATCGTCCTTGTAGTAGCCGATGTACATGGGCTCATCCTTGTACTCGTTGTTGTCATCCTTTCTAAATTCGCGGATCCAGGAATTGACCTTCTCGCCCATGGCCTGAGCGGAGGGGTGGACCAGCAGACAAAGCGGGGCGACAGGCGTATTGGCCTGACCCATTCTATCGTGAATTGAGATATCGGACATAGTCACTCCTTCGTGATCATTTTGTAAAAGAATTCTGTATTCCTTCACATTTTATAAGCTTTAGGGCTGAAATACAAGTCAAAGCGTCACTTTACATTGAACGTGAGATTAGATAAAATAGAGGGACATATGATTTTTGAAAAGAAATATAAAATGGGTCGGCCTGTGTCGGTCAGATCCGGAAAAAGGTTGGAATGAGCAAGAGAAAGAATAAACCGATCGTTGCGGTCGTGGGAAGGCCCAATGTCGGCAAATCCACATTGTTCAACGCCCTGGCGGGACGAAAGATCGCCATCATCGAGGACACGCCCGGCGTGACCAGGGACAGGATCTACGCGGACTGCACATGGCTTCAATATGAGTTTACTTTGATCGACACCGGCGGAATCGAACCCGATTCCAAGGACGTCATACTCTCGCAGATGCGGGAGCAGGCGCAGATCGCCATCGACATGGCGGACGTGATCATCTTTATGGTCGACCGCCCACGGGACTTGTGGACGCGGACATGCGTGTGGCGGATATGCTGCGCAGGGCTGCAAAGCCAGTCGTTTTGGCTGTCAACAAGGTGGACAGTCCGACGAAGCAGATGGCGGACGTCTATGAGTTTTACAATCTCGGGATCGGCGATCCCATCCCCATCTCATCGTCCAACCGGACAGGTCTGGGCGACCTTCTCGATGAGGTCGTCGCCCACTTTGGCACCGGCGCCGGAGAGGAGTTCGAGGACGACGCCGTTCATGTGGCGATCGTCGGAAAGCCCAATGTGGGCAAGTCGTCGATCATCAACCGCCTCATCGGTGAGAACCGAGTGATCGTCTCGGATATCGCGGGCACCACCAGGGACGCCATCGACACGCGCATCCGCCATGACGGCAAGGATTACGTGCTGATCGATACGGCAGGCCTTCGCCGCAAGAACAAGATCAAGGAGGATCTGGAGCGGTACATGATCATCCGTACCGTGGGCGCCGTGGAGCGCGCGGATATCACGATCATCGTCATCGACGCGGTGGAGGGCGTCACCGAGCAGGACGCCAAGATCGCCGGCATCGCGCACGACCGCGGGAAAGCGATCATCATCGCGGTGAACAAGTGGGATCTGGTGGAGAAGGACAATCACACGGTAAGGGAGTACACGAATAAGATACGCAGCGTTCTGTCCTTTATCCCCTACGCGGAGATCATCTTTATCTCAGCGCAGACGGGGCAGAGGCTGGTGAAGCTCTACGATATGATCGATACGGTGAGCGCCAATCAGAACATGCGCATTCAGACCGGCGTCCTCAATGAGATCATCAATGAGGCCTGCGTCCTGCAGCAGCCGCCCAGCGACAAGGGCAAGATGCTCCGTATTTTTTACGCGACGCAGGTGGGCGTCAAACCATTGTTTGTCAATGACAAGAATCTGATGCATTTTTCCTATCAGCGGTATATCGAGAACCGCATCAGGGACGCATTCGGATTCAAGGGTACGCCGCTCCGGTTCATCATCCGCGAGCGGAAGGATAATAAAAAGTAATCAAGCAGGGAGGATATCATGATTGGTCTCAGATTTCTGTGTCTCGCCATCGGCTATGTGTTCGGCATGTTTCAGACTGCCTACATCCTGGGAAGGATCAAGGGGATCGACATCCGCAATTACGGGAGCGGAAACTCCGGAACGACGAACGCGATCCGCGTGCTGGGAACGAAGGCCGGCCTGATCGTCTTTATAGGGGATCTTCTCAAGTCGCTGCTGGCGCTTTTACTGGTGGGCGCTCTGTTTGGAAAATCCCATCCGGAAGCGATCTATCTGCTCAAATCCTGGACGTTTGCCGGCGTTGTGCTGGGACATGACTATCCGTTCTATATGCACTTTAAGGGAGGGAAAGGTGTCGCGGTCATGGCCGGATTCGTATTCGGCTATCACTGGAGCTTTTTGCCCATCGCGCTGGTGGAGTTCTTTGTCCCCTACCTGACGACCCATTTTGTGTCGCTGGGGTCGCTTATGACCTACGCGGGCACCTTCGCCCTGATGGTGGTGGAAGGACAGCAGGGGATCTTCACAGGGACATCCCAGCTTGCTCTGATCGAGATGTATGTCATTCAGTTCCTCTTGACCTTCATGGCATTTTACCGCCACAAGGAGAATATCGGGAGGCTTTCCCGCGGCGAGGAGCGGCAGACATTCCTGTTCAAGAAAAATACGGAGCATCTGGATCTGAACAGCGTTAAAAAAGAGGCCGGCAAGGCAGAGAGCGCGAAGAACAGCGCAAAGAACAGCGCGGAGAACAGCGCGGATAACGGCGCAGAGAACAGCGCAAAGAACAGCGCGGATAGCGGCGCGGATAAGGGAACGGAAAACGGCGCAGAGGACAGCGCGGAAAGATAAAGAGGAATGACCAAAATGGCTAAGATGAGCATTTACGACGAACTGCAGGCAAGAGGACTTCTCGCACAGCTTACGGATCCCGATGAGATCCGCGACCTGATCAATACGGGAAACGCGACGTTCTATATCGGCTTCGATCCCACGGCGGACTCCCTCCACGTGGGGCACTTCATGGCGCTGCTTTTGATGAAGCGCCTGCAGGAAGCGGGCAATAAGCCGGTGGCCCTGGTGGGCGGCGGCACAGGTATGATCGGCGATCCCTCCGGCAGGACGGATCTGCGCACCATGATGACGGTGGAGCAGATCGATCACAACTGCGAGTGCTTTAAGAAGCAGATGAGCCGCTTCATCGAGTTCGGCGACGACAAGGCCATCATGGTCAACAACGCCGACTGGCTCAGGGACCTCAATTACATCGAGTTCATCCGCGACATCGGTTCGTATTTCAGCGTCAACGAGATGCTCCGGGCAAGGTGCTATGAGCAGAGGCTTGAGAGGGGACTGAGTTTCCTCGAGTTCAATTACATGATCATGCAGGCCTTTGACTTTTACAATCTTTACAAGACATACGGCTGCAACATGCAGTTCGGCGGCGACGACCAGTGGAGCAATATGCTGGCCGGCACGGAGCTGATCCGCAAAAAGCTCGGCAAGGACGCCTACGCCATGACCATCACGCTCCTTCTCAATTCCGAGGGCAAGAAGATGGGAAAGACCGCGAAGGGCGCCGTATGGCTCGATCCCAATAAGACGAGCCCCTACGAGTTCTATCAGTACTGGCGCAACATCGGCGATTCGGATGTGCTTAAGTGCCTCAGAATGATGACATTTTTACCTCTCGAGCAGATCGATGAGATGGACACCTGGGAGGGCGCGAAGCTCAACACCGCCAAGGAGATCCTGGCGACAGAGCTCACAACGCTCGTACACGGCGAGGAAGAGGCGGCCAAGGCAAAAGCGGGCGCGGAGGCGCTCTTTAGCACAGCGTCGCCCACGGATATGGACAACGTGCCTTCCGTCACCCTTTCCGAGGAGGACTTCGGGGAGAACGGCGCGGACATCCTCACTATTTTGGTGGCGGCGGGCCTGGAAAAATCCAAGAGCGACGCCAGACGCGACGTCAAGCAGGGCGGCGTCACTGTGGACGGAGAGAAGGTCACGGATTTCAAGAAAGCTTACACGAAAGAAGAGATCGGCGACGGTATTTTGGTCAAGCGCGGCAAGAAGAACTTCAAACTTGTGAAGTGCTGATCGGTCTATAAGCGGCGGGAGGCAGTACAAATGTTAGCAGCAGACGCAATCGTGAAATGTCTGGAACTGGAGGGTGTGGAGTATGTGTTCGGGTATCCGGGCGTTGCCATCTGCCCCTTCTTCAACAGTATTTTGGACACAAAGATCAAGACGATCCTGGTCAGACAGGAGCAGTGCGCCGCCCATGAGGCGAGCGGCTACGCCAGGATCACGGGCAAACCCGGCGTCGCGGTGGTCACCAGCGGCCCCGGCGCGACCAATCTGATCACCGGGATCGCTACGGCCTTCGCGGACAGCATACCGCTCGTCTGCATTACCGGACAGGTGGACAGTCAGCTCATGGGGAGCGACGTGTTCCAGGAGGCGGATATTTCGGGCGCCTGCGAATCTTTCGTCAAATTCAGCTATATCGTGCGGGACGCGGCGGATATTCCCAGGATCATCAAGGAGGCCTTTTATATCGCCAACACCGGCCGCAAAGGGCCGGTCCTCATCTTCCTGTGGACGTACAGCAGCAGGAGATCCGGAAATTCGAGTATCCTCACGAAGTGAATTTAAGGACCTACAAGCCGACGATCTCGGGACATGCGGTGCAGATCAAGAAGGTGATCAGGGAGCTGCAGAAGGCCAAAAGGCCCATCATCTGCGCCGGCGGCGGCGTGCATTTAAGCGGCGCCAAGAAGGAGCTGAGGCAGTTCGCGGAGAAAAATGACATTCCGGTGGTCTCGACGATGATGGGACTGGGGGCTCTCCCCTCAGACCACTTCCTCTACTACGGGATGGTGGGCAACAACGGGCAGCCTTACGGAAACCGCGCCATGAATGACGCGGACATGATCATCATGGTCGGCGCGCGGGTGGCGGACAGATCCATCAGCCAGCCCGATCTGATCACGGAAAATAAGGTCCTGGTCCACATCGACGTGGATCCCGCGGAGATCGGCAAGAACGCCGGCCCCACGATCCCCATCGTGGGCGACATCAGACATGTCCTGCGGGAGTTCAACAAGGCGGATATTACGGCCGACCGCTCCCTGTGGCTGGATCAGCTGGACGGATATAAGGATGACGCGCAGAACGCGTCCCGCAGAAGGCGGCACATGTTTTCCTCCGCCCTGACGGACGAGGAGATCAGCGCGCAGACGGTCAATCCGGAAGTGTTCATCAAACATCTCTCCAGGGCCATGGAGAAGGACGCCGTCTATGTGGCGGACGTGGGACAGAATCAGCTCTGGTCCTGCGCGAACTGCGAGATCCGCGACGGGCGGTTCCTCACAAGCGGCGGCATGGGCACCATGGGGTACGCGGTCCCCGCGGCCATGGGCGCAAAACTCGGCGCGCCGGACAGACAGGTGGTCGCGGTCTGCGGCGACGGCGGCTTTCAGATGACCATGATGGAGCTGGCAACGCTCAAGCAGTATGACATTCCGATCAAGATCGTCGTGCTTCGGAACAACGTTCTGGGCCTGGTGCGCCAGTACCAGCATTTCACCTACAAGGACCGGTTCTCCGTGGTGGATCTTGGGGACAGCATCCCGGATCTGGAGAAGCTCTCTGAGGCCTACGGCATCCGCTATCAGCAGATCGCGACGGTAGAGGAGATGGACAGCGGGATCGATAAGTTCCTTGCGGACGACGAGGCGACGCTTCTGGAGGTGATCGTCGACGAGAAGCTGGTCGTATAAGGGTGGCAGTGCTTTGACGGATATTGCAGCGACAGAAGAGAGGGTGCCGTTATGAAGAGAATATATTCTGTGCTGGTCGAGAACAGATCGGGCGTGCTGTGCAAGGTGTCCGGACTGTTCTGGCGGCGTTGTTTTAACATTGACTCCCTGGCAGTGGGAGAGACGGATGACAAAAACGTGTCCAATATGGTCATCGTTTCCAGCGGCGACAGGCGCACGCTCGAGCAGATCGAGAAGCAGCTCAACAAGAAGCTGGACGTCATCAAGGTCAAGACATTTGACGAGACGGAGAGCATCAACCGCGAGCTGATGCTGGTCAAGGTGCGCTACAACCGCTCCAACCGCAAGGATATCATGGAGAACTGTGAGATCATGGGCGCGACGATCGTGGATCTGTCCAAGACGATGATGACGATCCAGATCTGCGACACGCCCGAGCGCGTACAGATCTTCTTGGATACGCTCAAATCGGTGAGCATCATCGAGGTCGCGCGGACCGGCACACTGGCGGTCCTCAAGTGCGCGGAACAGGGCAAATAGGCGGATTGAATTGACTTCATTTCGGCGCGGCGTTATAATTGGGGCGGTCTGCTGAAATGTAAATAACATTCGGACACAAAATTACAAACTTGCAGAGGAATGATGAAATGAGTGAAGCGGTCAACAAGAAAGTTTTCCAGATCCTCGTGGACAATACGCCCGGCGTTCTGAGCCGTATTTCCGGCCTGTTTTCCAGAAGAGGATACAACATTGAGAGCATCACGGCAGGCGTGACGGCGGAACCCGCCATCACCAGGATCACCGTTGTGACTTCCGGCGATGACGACATCATGGAACAGATCGAGAAGCAGGTCGGCAAACTTGTGGACGTGCGCGACATTCATGAGCTTAGGCCCGATGAAAGCGTATTCCGCGAGCTGGCGATGATCAAAGTCAGGGCGACGGCGGACCAGAGGGAGAATGTGATCGCGCTGGCCAATATTTTTCGCGGCAATATCATCGACGTCTCCCATGAGAGCCTGATGATCGAGATGACGGGCAATTCCGGCAAGATCGACGCGTTCTTAAAGCTCCTTAGCGGCTATGAGATCCTGGAACTGGCCAGGACCGGCGTGGCGGGCCTCGGAAGAGGGACCCACAACGTGATCTATCTGGACTGACGCGCCAACGAAGTACTTTAACCGGGTCGACCGGTGAAGATATTAAAAACAAAGAATGAAATCGGGAGCGGTTCCGGGGAGGGACTGCCCGGGAATGGAGGAAAAAATGTCAGAAGCTAGGATCTTTTATCAGGAGGACTGTAACCTTTCTCTTCTTGAGGGCAAGACGATCGCCATCATCGGCTATGGCAGCCAGGGACACGCGCATGCGCTGAACCTCAAGGAATCAGGTCTGGACGTCATCGTAGGCCTTTATGAGGGCTCCAAGTCCAAGGCAAAGGCGGAGGCACAGGGCCTTAAGGTCTATAACACCGCGGAAGCTGCCAAGAAGGCAGACGTCATCATGATCCTGATCAATGATGAGAAGCAGGCGGCCATGTACAACAAGGATATCGCGCCCAACCTCAAGGACGGCGATATGCTGATGTTCGCCCATGGTTTCAACATCCACTTCGGCCTGATCAAGCCTCCGGCGGGCGTTGACGTCACGATGATCGCGCCCAAGGCTCCCGGCCATACCGTCCGCAGCGAGTTCCAGGAAGGCAAGGGAACTCCCTGCCTCGTCGCTGTCTATCAGGACGCCACCGGCCAGGCTCTGGACAGAGCGCTTGCGTACGGCGCAGGCCTCGGCGCTTCCCGCGCGGGCATTCTGGAGACCACATTCCGCACAGAGACAGAGACCGATCTGTTCGGTGAGCAGGCAGTCCTCTGCGGCGGCGTCTGCGCTCTGATGCAGGCAGGTTTCGATACACTGGTAGAGGCGGGCTATGATCCGCGCAACGCGTACTTCGAGTGCGTCCACGAGATGAAGCTCATCGTTGACCTGATCTATCAGTCAGGTGCGGGCATGAGATATTCCATCTCCAACACCGCTGAGTACGGCGATTATATCACGGGTCCCAAGATCATCACCGATGAGACCAAGAAGACCATGAAGAAGATCCTGTCCGATATCCAGGACGGCTCCTTCGCGAAGGAATTCCTGCTTGACATGAGCGACGCGGGCGGACAGGTCCACTTCAACGCCATGAGAAAGCTCCACGCCGAGCATCCTTCAGAGGTCGTCGGCGCTGAGATCCGCAAGATGTACAGCTGGAACAACGAGAGCGACAAGCTGATCAACAACTGATCACGCGGCTCACGCAGCGGCGCGCTTAGGAGCGCGGTTTATACGAAAATCAGCCGGAGGGCGGTGCCGGGAGGGCGCCGTCCTCCTGTTTCATTTCAGGGGGCAGTCTTGCGGATATTCCAAAAATTGGTATCATATTGTAAAAAGACAGTCTGAAATACAGCTGCAATCAAAGGAGAAGAGGAATGGGTAAAGTTTTCCGTTTTGACAAGGATGTGGATACCGACCAGATCATCGCGTCGCAGTATCTTCTCTTCCCGACCGTGGACGAGATGAAGGCGCATACATTCGAATCCCTGGACGCGGATTTCGCCGCGAAGGTGCAGCCGGGCGACTTTGTGGTGGCCGACAGCAATTTTGGCTGCGGCTCCTCCAGAGAGCAGGCGCCCGCCGTTTTGAAGGCCCTGGGCGTAAGAGCTGTGCTGGCCCCGTCCTTTGCCAGGATCTTTTACAGAAACGCCATCAATATCGGTCTGCCCGTCATTGTCTGTGACGGTCTGTACGAGGCCGTAAAGACCGGCGATGAGATCTCCCTGGATATGGACGAGGGGATCGTGACAGCCGGCGGCCGTACTTTTTCCTGCACGAAACTGCCGTCCCACCTGCAGGCCATCCTGGATCAGGGGGGACTGATCAGGTCGCTGGACAGCGAAGAGTAAGCGGGATAAGGCATCATCAAATACAAGGAGAGAGATCTATGGGAATGACAATTGCGGAAAAGATCATCGCGCGCGCGGCGGGCAAAGAAGAGGTGCGCGCCGGCGATATCCATACAGTGACGCTGGACTATCTGATGAGCAATGACGGCACCACGCACCTGACCATCGATATGTACAATAACCTCAAACACCCGCGCATCGCGGACAAGGACAAGCTCGTCTGGATCGTGGACCACAATGTCCCCTGCGACAGTCCCAAGACGGCCGCGTCCCAGAAGAAGATGCGGGATTTTGCCAGGGAGAACGGGATCGCGTTCTATGAGGGCGCCGGCGTATGTCATCAGATCATGTGTGAAAAATACGTCGCGCCGGGACAGCTGATCTTTGGCGCGGACAGCCATACCTGCGCCTACGGGGCGCTGGGCGCTTTCGGTACGGGCGTGGGCTGCACGGACTATCTTTACGGCATGGTGACGGGCGGCTCCTGGGTCCTGGTGCCCGAAACGCTGCGCTTTCATCTGACGGGCCGGCTCCGCAGGGGCGTGACGGCCAGGGACCTGATCCTGACCATCATCGGGCAGATCGGCGCCAACGGGGCCAACTATCACGCGATGGAGTTCGTGGGCGAGGGCATGAAGACGCTGTCCATGAGCGACAGGATCTGTATCTGCAACCTCTGTGTCGAGGCGGGCGCCAAGACCGCCCTGATGGAAGTGGATGAGGTGACCATGGAATATCTGGCCGCCCACGGCGGAAGAGAGCCGGCCGCGTGCTTTAAGAGCGATCCGGACGCGCATTTTGAAAAGACCTATGATATAGATCTGTCATCCATCGAGCCCGTGGTGGCAAAGCCCCATTTTGTGGACAATATCGCGCCCGTCTCGGACGTTACGGGCGTGAAGATCAACGAGGCCTTCCTGGGTTCGTGCAACAACGGGCGCATCGAGGATCTGCGCCTTGGCGCCTCCATTTTGAAGGGGCGCAAAGTCGCGGACAAGGTCCGCTTCCTGGTGGTTCCGGCCAGCCGGGAGGTCTATCTTGAGGCTCTGGAAGAGGGACTTCTGGATATTTTCATGGAAGCGGGCGCCATGGTCATGAACCCCAACTGCAGCGTGTGCTGGGGAAGCTGCCAGGGTGTGATCGGCGCCGGAGAGACTCTGATCAGCACCGGCACCAGGAATTTTAAGGGCCGCGCGGGCGACAAGGATTCCTTTGTCTACCTGGGCAGCGCCGCGACGGTCACCGCCTCCGCGATCGCGGGTGAGATCGTCTCCGCGGACGAACTGGGTGTCTTGTAAGCGAAAAGGGAGTGCGATATGGAAGAATTTACAGGAAAAGTCTGGCTCCTTGGGGATGATATCGACACGGACATCATCATTCCGACGGAGTATCTGGCACTTAAGTCGGTAAAAGAGATGGCGCCCTATGGTTTTTGCCCCCTGCGTCCGGAGCTTGCCTCTAAGATAGAGCCCGGCGACATCATTGTGGCCGGCAAGAACTTCGGCTGCGGCTCCTCCAGGGAACAGGCGCCGGAGGTCATCAAGGCGCTGGGCGTCCGCGCGGTGATCGCGCGCTCTTACGCCAGGATCTTCTTTCGCAACGCCATCAACAACGGCCTTCTGCTCATCGAGAACGACACGCTCTGCGATGATGTGAAGGAGGGCGATACGATCACCGTCAGGGTGGGCGAGTCCATCGAGTATGACGGGAGATCCTATCCGATCTCCGCGCTGCCCGACAACCTCCTGGATATATTGGAGGCAGGCGGGCTCGTCAAGGCGATGCAGAAGCTCAACGGAGTCGGCGCCGCGGACAGAGAGTGACGCGCGGACGGGTATTTGTGAAATGGAGTAGTTATGGGCGCGACATTAATTGAAAAGATCTTTGCACACAATATCGGCGCGGATTCGGTCAGGGCGGGAGACATCATCACAGTGAATGTGGACCGCGTGATGATCCACGATATTTTCATCCCCTTTGTCAAGGACAAGTTCGAGGAGATGGGCTTTACAAAAATATGGGATCCGGACAAGGTGGTCCTGATCTACGATCATCTGGTGCCGGCAAGTCAGCTGGACGATCCCCGTCACCACGCCATCGGCGACGCCTTCTGTGAGAAGTACGGCGTGCGCCATGTTCACCGTTCGGACGGCGTCTGTCACCAGCTGATGCCGGAAGCGGGGTATGTGATGCCGGGCGATGTGGTGTTCGGAACGGATTCTCACACGGTGACCTACGGATGTCTTGGCGCGTTTTCCACCGGCATCGGATACACGGAGATGGCGAGCATTCTGGGCACCGGCAAGCTCTGGGTCCGGGTTCCCGGCACGATCCGGGTCAATATCGAGGGGACGCTCCCCGAGGGAGTTACATCCAAGGATGTGATCCTCACGATCATCGGCGATCTGCGCGCGGACGGGGCGACCTATCAGTCCCTGGAATTTGCCGGCAGCACGGTGGACGCCATGTCCGTGGCCGCGAGGATGACCATGACCAACATGACGGTGGAGGCGGGCGCCAAGTGCGGCCTGTGTTCCCCGGATGAAAAGACGGCAGAGTACTGCGGCCTTTTGGAGCTGACGGATTTCATGAAGTCGCTGCACGGCGACGAGGACGCTGTGTACGAGCGGGTGCTGAACTACCGCGCGGAGGACTTCGTGCCGGTCATGGCATGTCCCTCCCAGGTGGACAAGATCAAGCCTGTCGCGCAGGTGATCCGGGAGGCCCGGGAGATCACTGCCGCGGACATCGCCGACGGCAAAGGTGAGATCCATAAGGACGGGAGCGTCACCGTGCCCGGGACCGGACTCATAAAGGACGGCGCCATCCGAGTGGACGAGGTGTTCATCGGCTCCTGCACCAACGGGCGGCTGGAGGATCTGCAAGCGGCCGCGGCAGTGCTGAAAGGAAGGACGATCGCGCCCTATGTCAAGCTGATCGTCACGCCGGCCAGCCGGAAGGTCTACCGCGAGGCGCTGGCGGACGGGACGCTGGAAATACTGGCCAAGGCGGGCGCCATGATCACGACGCCGGGGTGCGGCCTCTGCTGCGGGCGGACCGGCGGCATCATGACGGACGACGAGGTGGTGGTGGCCACCAATAACCGGAACTTTTTGGGGCGCATGGGTACCTCCAAGGTGAATATTTATCTGGCGTCTCCTGTCACGGCGGCTGCCTGCGCGGCGGCGGGAAGGATCGTGACAGCCGGCGATCCGATTTTGGAAAGGTGATCCGTATTTTGACAGTGCTTATCGGGATCGCCGCGGCACTGGCGTTTGGGTATCTCATAGTAACTTTGCTGCTGATCGCGTGGTTTTCAAGGGGCGTAAGGCCCCCGGAAGGCGCGAACGCCGTCGTGCTGGGCTGCAAGGTGAACGGAAAGGAGCCGAGCAACACGCTCGCAAGGCGCCTTGAGAAGGCGAGGGAGTATCTGGCTCTGACGCCGGAGTGTCTGTGCGTCCTGTCGGGCGGGCAGGGCCCGGATGAGGAGACCACGGAGGCCGCATGCATGTACGCGTGGCTCCGGTCCCGGGGCGTGGAGGATCAGCGTCTTCTAAAGGAGGAGCGCGCCGTCTCCACGCTGGAAAACCTGCGGTTCTCCCGGGCGCTTCTGCCGGAGGGCGATGACAGGATCGTGATCATCACCAGCGGCTATCACGGCCTGAGGGCACTCCTTACGGCCAGGGCGCTGGGCTATCGGGCGGGACTCATCACAGCCCCCACAAAGCCCGTGTACGTGCCCTATTATGTGCTGCGGGAACAGGCGGCCATATTCGTGCACTGCATGGACGGCACGTTTTTAAAGAGCAAGTGGTTGGCAAACGAAAAGGACAGGATATGATCGGCTTTTTGAGAGGAACAGTGGACACCGTGCAGGACGGTCTGGCGGTCATAGATGTGGGCGGCGTCGGCTATGAGGTCAGGATCTCCGCCGACACGGCGCAGAGAATGGCAGCCTGCGGCCGGGAGGAAGAGGTCAAGATCTACACCTATACCTATCTGAGGGAGGATCAGATCGCGCTCTACGGCTTCTGGTATCCGGAGGACCTGGAGCTCTTTAAGCTCCTGATCACGGTGAGCGGGATCGGACCCAAGGGGGGACTTGCGCTTTTATCCGTCGGCAGCGCCGACGATCTGCGGTTCGCGATCCTCTCCGGGGACTCCAAGATGATCGCGCGGGCGCCGGGCGTCGGCAAAAAGACGGCGGAGCGGCTTATTTTGGAGCTCAGGGACAAGGTGGCCGGCATGGCGGCGCAGAATATGGGAGAAGGAACAGGGGATGGCGGTCCTTTGACCGGGCTGAGCCCCGATGACTTTGGGCAGCCCGCCGGCGGGGAGGACGCGGCGTCAGAAGCCGCGGAGGCCCTGATGGCTCTGGGCTACACGCGCGCGGAGGCTTCGGGCGCTGTGAGAAACGTGATGAAGAAGGCCGGCAAGGGCGGCGAAGCGCCGGATACGGAGGAGATCCTGAAGGCGGCGCTCAGTTACCTGTGACAGGGACGATACTATGCTGAGAAGATCAATTGAGACAAATTACACAGAGGAAGACCAGCGGATCGAGGGGTCACTCCGGCCCCAGAGGCTGTCGGACTATGTCGGGCAGTCCAGGGTGAAGGAGAGCCTCAACATATCGATCACGGCGGCAAAGCAGCGCGGGGACGCGCTGGATCACCTGCTCTTTTACGGGCCTCCGGGGCTTGGCAAGACGACGATCTCCGGCATCATTGCCAATGAGATGGGGGTCGGCATCAAGGTGACGAGCGGACCGGCCATCGAAAAGCCGGGCGAGATGGCGGCGATCCTGAACGGCCTTAAGGAAAATGACATTCTGTTCGTGGACGAGATCCACCGGCTCAACAAGCAGGTGGAGGAGGTGCTGTATCCGGCCATGGAGGATTTTGCCATCGATATCCTGATCGGAAAGGGCGCGGCGGCCAAGTCGATCCGGCTGGATCTGCCCCATTTCACGCTGATCGGCGCCACCACCAGGGCGGGCCTTTTGTCGGCGCCGCTCAGGGACAGATTTGGCGAGATCCACCGTCTGGAGTTCTACTCCAACGCGGAGCTGGTGCAGATCATCGAGGCGAGCGCAAGGCGTCTGGGCGTGGAGATCGACCGGGAAGGGGCGACGGAGCTGGCGCGCAGAAGCCGCGGGACGCCGAGACTGGCCAACCGGATGCTGAAGCGGGTGCGCGACTACGCGCAGGTGCGGAGCGACGGCAGGATCACCAAACAGATCGCGGCGACGGCGCTGGATCTGATGGAAGTGGACAAGCTGGGGCTGGACCGCGTGGACCGGAATTTCCTCATGACGCTGATCGACAAATTCGGCGGCGGGCCGGTGGGGCTGGACACCCTGGCGGCGGCCATCAGCGAGGATCCGGGGACGATCGAGGATCTGGTGGAGCCGTACCTTTTGCAGAACGGTCTGATCAGCCGCACGCCCCGGGGCAGGGTGGCCTGCGAGGAGGCGTATGTCCATATGGGCATCCCCTATCCGGGGGAGCAGGGATAAACATAAAAGGGGGCCATGGCGAACGCCGCGGCCATTATGAACTTTCTGTGAAATCCCTTCAAACAGATACGAAATCAGCTTCAAATGCGATATGATGTTTTGGAGTGATCAAGCATGAGATTGCCGGAACTCTTGGCGCCGGCGGGCAGCAGGGAGGCCTTTTTGGGCGCCCTGAGCGCGGGCGCGGACGCCGTCTATCTGGGCGGCATGAAATTCGGCGCGCGCGCCTACGCGGCCAACTTCTCCGAGCAGGAGATAGCTGAGTCGCTGCGCGAAGCGCATATACTGGGCAGGAAGATCTATCTGACGCTGAACGTCCTCACCAGAGAGAGCGAGATGGAAGAGACGCTTTCCTTTGCTGAGCGGATGGCCGACGCGGGACTTGACGGCGTGATCGTACAGGACCTTGGGGTCGCGGCCGCGCTGCACAGGCGCTGTCCGGCGCTTCCGGTACACGCCTCGACGCAGATGTCCGTGACGTCGGCAGAGAGTGTGCGCCTCTTAAAACAGCTCGGCGTGGTGCGGGTCGTGCCCGCCAGGGAGCTCTCCCTTGCCGAGATCAGCGCCATGAAGCGCGAGGAGCCCATCGAGATCGAGACATTCATCCACGGCGCCATGTGCTATTCCTATTCGGGGCGGTGTCTGTTCTCCAGCTTTCTGGGCGGCCGCAGCGGCAACCGCGGGCGGTGCGCGGGCACCTGCCGGCTTCCCTTCGATGTATATGATGAGCGAGGGGCCCTCGCCGCTGGAAGCGGAGCGGGAAAGGACCGGGCAAAGGACTGTTATCCGCTGTCCATGAGGGATATGAACGTGCTCGCTGTTTTGCCCGATCTCATCGACGCGGGCATCGACTCCTTCAAGATCGAGGGGCGCATGAAGAGCCCGGAATACGCGGCGGGCGTGACGGCCCTCTACCGCAAGTATTTAGACCGGTTCGCGGACTGGGACGCGGCGGGGAGGAAGACGCCCTGGAAGGTGGAGCGCGAAGATCAGAAAGCGCTGGAGTCCCTGTACCTGAGGACATCTCTGAGCACGGGCTATTATTATAAGAGAAACGGCAGAGAACTGCTCACCATTGACCGGCCCGGCTACGCGGGCACGGACGATAAGCTCCTTAAAAAGATCGAGGAAACTTATCTGCGCGGGCTTCCGAAGCGGGATGTGGACGCGCACGCGGTCTTTAGGGCGGGAGAACCCGCCGTATTAACGCTCCAGGCGGGACCCGCGGACGGAGACTGCGTCACCGTGAAGGGGGACGTCGTGCAGAAGGCGGACAGGCGTCCTCTCTCTGAGGAGGAGATCGCGCAGAGGCTCCGCAAGACCGGGGACTCGATGATCCGGATCGATGCGCTCACGGTCGATACCGACGGCCGGGGCTTTATGCCCGTATCCGCGGTCAACGCGCTGCGGAGGAAAGCGGTCGGGGAGATGGAGACGCTGCTGGCCGCAAGGGGCGCTGCCCGGCCCGCAAATGCTGCCCGGAATGCGGATCCGGAAGGAAAGGGCGATGCGGACAGCCGGCGCGCAAAAGCGCCCGAGATCTGGGCGGCGGTATCCACACCGGAGCAGCTCACGGCGGCGCTGGGCTGCGGGCCCGAGCACATAATAGCGGAAGCGGAGCCGGAACTGATCGATGCGGTAAGGCGCATGGGGAACGAAGGGCGGACGGATCTGTATTTAGCCCTGCCCCACGTTTTTCGCCGGGAGGACAGGGAGCGCGCCGCGGATATACTGCGGCGGTGCGAAGATCTTCATGCCGCCGGTGTGATCGCGAGAACGCCGGAGGAGCTTCAGTTTGTGAGAGAGGCCGGCTATCGGGGACGCGTGATCAGCGACAGCTTTATCTACGAATGGAACTGTGAGGCCAGGGATCTCCTTTCCCGGTACGCGGACCGGATGGTGCTCCCTTTGGAGCTCTCGGCAGCGGATCTGCGCGTCATAACGCGCGGGGCTCGGGACCGGCAGCTCCTTACAGTTTACGGCAGGCTTCCTATGATGATCTCCGCGGGCTGTGTCATGAAGACCATGGGGCAGTGCCGGCATGACGGAAGCTTTTACGCGCAGATCGGTGACCGGAAGGGCAAGCGCTTTCCGGTGCGCTGCGTCTGCAGCGGATGTTACAATGTGATCCTGAACAGTCTGCCGCTCTCCCTGCACAAGTTCGCGGAGCAGGGTGATCCGTTCCTTTTCGAAGTGGGCGGATGGATCGCGGCATTTACCGATGAAGACGGGGAGGAGACAGGAAAAATACTCGGCGCCTTTCAGGGACTGGCGCTGAAAAAGGGGGGAAACCTTTTTACTGGCGAGACGGGCACTTACACCACCGGCCATTACCGGAAGAGCGCCCTTTGAGCTATGTTGTTTCATAACAGCAGTCACCCCGCGGGGTGAGAAGACGGAGAGACTTTATGCAAGCATATGCAGTATCTTACAGCAAGTATCTGATCACAGCTTCAGTTGTGCTGTATACATTTCTTTCTTATCTGGCGCTAATGTCCAAAAATCCCGGAAAAGGCGCCTATGGGGCGATGCAGAGGACCTGCATGGTCATCTTCATGGTGAACGCGTTTCTGACCATGTCGATCCTTTCCGGAAGCTTTACAAGACTTGTGATCGGCAGCGCGGCCGCGGTCATTCTGGCCGGGAGCGCGTATGTGTACCGCAAGGCCTATCCCGGCGCCAACATGCGCATGTACGACAATCCTGGGTATGGGGCTGGTCATCATATCAAGGATCAACGGGACAAAGGCCTATAAACAGGGGTTCATCGCCCTTTTGGGACTCTCCTTTGTCCTGGCCTTTCCGATCCTTCGCGGGCATCTGGAGCGCCTGCGCTCTTTTACATATCTGTACGCGCTGGCCGGCATCGCCGCGCTGGCGGGGGTGTACGCGCTGGGCGCGATCACCAACGGGTCGAAGCTCAGCTATTCCATCGGGGGCATCACATTCCAGCCCAGCGAATTTGTCAAAATACTGTTCATCCTGTTTTTGGCGGGCGCGCTCTGCGAGCGGCCCTCGCCGGGACTCATCGCGCTTCTGACCGCGGCGGCAGCGGCGCATGTCGGTATTTTGCTCCTGAGCAGGGATCTGGGAAGCGCCCTGATCTTCTATATCATCTATATTTCCATGCTCTATCTGGCGACAGGGGACTTAAAATACCTGATCGGCGGCCTTGTGATCGGGGCGGCCGGCGCTGTGGCCTGTTATATGGTGTTCTCGCATGTGCGCGTGCGCGTGGAGGTGTTTCTTGATCCGTGGAGCAGCATCGACGGGAACGGATACCAGATCACGCAGTCCCTGTTTGCCATCAGCTTTGGCGGTCTGTTCGGAGCGGGCCTGATGCAGGGCATGCCGTCCAGCATACCCTTCGTGGAGTCGGACTTTATCTTTTCCGCCATCGTGGAGGAGATGGGCATCATCACAGGCGTGTGCCTGATCCTGATCTGTCTCAATATTTTTATTGATTTTATGAAACTGGCCCGCCGGTACACCAATCAGTATTTTAGGCTGATCACCTTCGGGACGGGCATCGCGTACATTTTCCAGACGTTCCTGACCATCGGCGGCGAAGTAAAATTCATACCGCTGACGGGCGTGACGCTCCCCCTTGTCAGTTACGGGGGAAGTTCCGTGCTGGCGACGCTGATGCTGTTCGGCGTTGTCGGGGCGATCTTTATTCTGCAGGCGGAGCGCCTGGAGAGATTCAGTGAGCGCTACGAACAGGAATTCGGAGGGC
>CAJOLP010000041.1:0-9013 GCA_905235465.1 uncultured Lachnospiraceae bacterium
AAAAGCCTCTCCCGAGATCACCCTTTTTGAGGGAATCGCTCTAACTTTCCCGGCCCAAACCTGTTATAGTAGAGGGTAGGAAAAAATTTTACAGCATTTGCTGACTTTCCGCACCCATTTATAATACTTGAAAACTATGGATTTTTAAAGAGTGATTCCGCAAAGTAAAGGTAAACAGAGAGGATTATATGGAAGATCTGAATATTGCACTGCTTATAGATTCTGATAATATCAGCGCGCGCTATATCAGCGCGATCCTGCGTGAATTGTCCAAATACGGCAAGATCACGATCCGCCGCATGTACGGCGACTGGTCCCAGGACAGACTGCACAGCTGGATGCGCTGCGCCTCGAGGTACTCCCTGACGCCGATCATGCAGCCCAACAACACCCCCGGCAAGAACGCCTCGGATATCGGCCTGATCATCGACGCGATGGATATTCTCTACACCGGCGACGTGCAGGGATTCTGCATCGTCTCCAGCGACGGCGATTTCAATAAGCTGGCCACGCGGCTTCGCGAGGCGGGTAAATTTGTGATCGGCATGGGCGAAAAAAAGACGCCGGAAAGTTTCCGCGTCTCCTGTGAGCGATTTATCTTCCTCAACAATGTAAATGACGAGGACGCCGCACCCGCGGCCGCGCCGCGCTCCCAAAGCGCTGCGGGCACGAGCCTTGTCTCTTCCGGCAATCCGTCCGGCCTGGCCGCGGGACGAAAGCGCAGGGCTGCCGCGCTTGCCGAGACCCCTGCCGCGGGCACGACCTCCGGCAGCGGTTCCTATACCGATGAGGAGGACGGCGACTTCTACAGCGAAAACGAATCCGACATCACCGATAAGGACACCATCGAAAACGCGATCGTCCAGATGATCACGGACAACTCCGCGGAGGGAAAGGAGACGGGCCTGGGAGAGATCGGCTCCCGCCTGGTCAAGATCTTCCCCGATTTTGACGTGCGCAACTATCATTACAGCAAGCTCTCCGAATTCCTCAAGGACTGCTCTTCCCTCCAGGTGGAGAACCGGGACAATGCCGTGTGGGTCTCCCTCAACGGCCCTTCGGACAGCGAGATCGAGCAGCAGATCCATCGGATCTTTGAGAGCCATGACACAAAGGATATGTACCTGAACTCCCTGAAAAAGGAGCTCGAGAAGACCAATCCCAACCTGGACGCGACGATCCGCCGCAGCGGCGTGACCCGCTTTTCCGTCTACCTCAACCGCATGATCCCCTCCGTGGAGGTCAACGGACGTTACGTATCTTTAAAGGACGAAAAGTAAACGGTTCTCACAGCATCAGCAGCGCTCTTCCGAGCTCCTCGTCCGCCACAAGGTCATCCACATAGCCGCCCCGGATCGCGCCGTTGAGGATCACCGCCTTTTCGGTGCCTGCAGCGACGCAGATCTTGTTCGGTATCTTTTTAAAATCTTCCAGGGGAAGGCTGAGCCGCCTCTCTTTAAGGTCCTGGTCCACCGGCCTTCCCTCTCTGTCAAAATACCCCGACGCGATATCGCCCACAGCCCCTCTCTCCAGCAAACTCTCATACAGGCCGTGATCCAGAAATCCCGCCTTGCTCATGATGGAATCCCTGTCCAGTATGCCGACGCTGAAGATCGCCGCGCTGCACTGCTCCGCCAGCTCCAGAACGGAACGGATGCCGGAATCCTCCCGCAGCAGCGCTGCCGTCCGCGCGTCATCGACGACGGCCGGCGCCGGGATCGTGTACCCTTCCGCCCCGTAAGCCGCGACCATGGCCTTGACCATGTCGTCCGCCCCCTGCGCTGCGACAATGTCCGGCACACGCCCGTTGAGCTGCACGACCTTGATCCCGCCGCGCTGTGCCGGCTCGATGCAGGAAGCCAGGCACTTCATGGTATTGCCCCAGGCCGTCCCGATGATCATGTCCGATTCCAGCACCTCATTCAGATGCGCCGCGGCCATTCTGCAGGTGTCCAAAAGGATCGCCTGCGGGTCGGAGATGACAGCGGGGGCGATGATCGCCTGCCGCAGGCCGTATTTGTCCCGGATCTCCTCCGCCAGCTCACTGTCCGTCAAAAAGCTGTAATCGATACTGATGTTGACATAGCCCGACTCCATTGCCCGGTTGATCATCCGGCTGACTGTGGGGACAGAGACATTTTCCTCGTCCGCGATGTCCTTCTGGCTCATGTGCTGAATATAATATTTACCCGTGATGCGCAGCATCTGCATCAGTTTATTCCTGTTCATCTCTCACCTATTCGTAGTTTTTCCCGAAGTTTTTCCTTTATTTTTATATTTTATGGCAGAAACACACCTCCGTCAATGGAAAAGCGTCAATTTCTGCAATTATTTTCACTTTTGCCGAATTCAGGCGGATTTATTTGATATTTATTTTCATTTTTCGCTTGCTTTTGGGGACGGGATATGGTATTTTAAGAGCAGAGAAACCAAAAAGCCATGCCTCAACGGCATATTCGATCCATTTTATATTTCATCATTGTTGAAGGAGGAAGAAATGAGCGTTATTACATTTGTGTGTGCAGGTCAGATGAACTCGGCTATTACATTCCCGGCTTTCGAGAACGGTCACGAAGTGAGACTGGTTGGCTCTCCCCTGGACCGCGACATTATCGACGGCCTCAGAAAAGACAACTATCACATTACTCTCAAGAGGACCCTGCATGACGGGATCAAATACTATCAGATCGAAGAGCTGGAAGAGGCACTTAAGGGCGCGGACCTGATTCTGGGCGGCGTCAGCAGCTTTGGTCTGGACTGGTTCTGCGATGAGATCCTTCCCGTGCTTCCGGAGGATGTTCCGCTTCTTACCGTCACAAAGGGCATGATCGACCTGGAAGACGGCACACTGGTCCCCTATCCGACGATCTTCGCGCAGCGTCAGCCGGAAGGCAAACACATCAACTTCAACGCGATCGGCGGCCCCTGCACCAGCTATGAGCTGGCTGACCACGACGACAGCCACGTTGCCTTCTGCGGCTACGACATGGATACACTCCGCTATATCAAGTCCCTTCTGGCGACCGATTACTATCACATCAGCCTTTCCACCGATGTGACCGGCGTGGAGTGCGCCGTCGCTATGAAGAATGCTTATGCGTTGGGCGTATCCCTTTCCGTCGGTCTCGCCGAGAAGAGAGACGGCAAGATCGGCGCCGTCCACTACAATTCTCAGGCAGCGCTTTTCGGACAGGGCGTCAAGGAAATGATGAAGCTCCTTGATCTGGTCGGCGGCGGCCCGGAAAATATCATTCACGGCGCGGGCGATCTCTATGTCACCGTTTTCGGAGGCAGAACACGCAAGATCGGTACCCTTCTGGGCAGAGGCCTGACCTTTGATCAGGCTATGGATGAGCTCCAGGGCGTGACGCTGGAATCCATCGTCATCGCGACACGCACCGCCAGAGCGGTCCGCCATCTCGCCGAGAGAGGCGTTGTGAGCCTGGATGATTTCCCGCTCCTTATGGAAGTCGACGACATCATCAACAACGGCGCGGAAGTCAACATCCCTTGGGACAAGTTCACGACCGTCGTCGAGAAGTAATTTAGGACTTCATCGCTTGGGGTATTTAGCAAAACGAGGTCATAATAAGAAGAACCCTCTCCTGCCGGAGAGGGTTCTTCTTATTAATAGCAAAGCTATTAATTTTAATGGCTCTGCCATTAATTATAGATCAGCCATTGTTTTGCCGGGGCCCGTCAGCTTCTCAAAGTCCGCGATAAACGCGTCAACGGCTGACGTAATGGCCGTATTTTTTACAAAAGCGTCGATCACGTCCGGTGAGACCGTGGCTGCAAGCACGCCGTATTTCGCCAGCTCGAGCACCTGCTGAGAATTCTTAAAGCTTGCCGCAAGGAGCCCTGCCTCCATGTTGTTGGCCGTGAAAATATCGTGAATATCCTTTGCGACCTGCACACCGTCGTAACCCATGTTGTCAATGCGATTGATATAGGGTGCAATGTATTTCGCGCCGCTCTTTGCGGCGAGATAGGCCTGCATCGGCGTGTAGACCGCGGTGCCGGTCAGGTTGTAACCCTCTGCCGAAAGCGCTTTCATCGCCTTAAAGCCTTCCGGAACACACGGAATCTTCACATAGGTGTTCCGGCCGAGCTCTTCGGTGATCTTCTTCGCCTCCCGGATCATCCCGGCCGCATCCCTTGCCACCGCCTGTACATGGAGGTCAGCGTCATCGCCAATGAAGGCCCGGATATCACCAAGCACATCATAAGGGTGCCGTCCGCTCGCCGCCAAAATGGACGGGTTGGTGGTCACGCCGTCAATGGGATAAAGGTCATAAATCCTCTTGATCTGTTCGATATCGGCATTATCGATAAGCAGTTTCATAATATTTATCCTATACCCTGTCCTGTTTATCCGCGATCAGCGCGGGGTCCACAGCCTTAAGGAACGACTCTACTTTGCCCCAGTATTTTTCCGGATCCGTATTGACGCTCTGCACATGCTCGGCGCCCGGCACTTTCAGATAAGCCTTCCTGCAGGCGGCCGCCTCAAACAATTCCGTCATCATATGCGGCGGGATATAGGTGTCCTCGCTCCCGTGGATGAACAGCGTAGGCGTTTTGGATTTTTTTACCGCCTTGATGGGCGCTGCCTTCGCCGGGTCATAGCGGGCGCGCGCAAGCGTGATGCCGCGCAGGCCCTGCAGCAGCATGTCCTCCGACACCGGCAGTTCCATGCCGCGAAGCTTCAGCACGTGCTTAAACACCTTCATGATGGAGGTGTAGCTCGCGTCGGATACGCAGGCTTTGACCTGAGAGGGCAGGATCTCACCCGTCGTCATCAGGCACGTGGCGGCGCCCATGGAAATACCGTGCAGGATGATGAGCGCGTCGGGATCCAGCCGCAGGATCCAGTCGATCCAGACCAGCATATCTTTGCGCTCGTTATATCCGTAGCCGACATATTTCCCTTCACTCTTTCCCCATCCGCGAAGGTCGGGCATCAGCACGTTCATGCCGTACCGGTCGTGATAGACTCTGGCATAGACGCCCATGCTCTCCGCGCTGTCGGCATGGCCGTGTACGCAGATCGCGAAGCGGTGCTCATTCTCATTCTTCGAGGGAATATAATTTGCGTGGAGCTTGAGGCCGTCTTCCGACTTTTCCCACACATCCATGCGGTCCGGATGCTCATTCATCCACTTGCGCCCGGCCATGTACGGAAGTTCCTGAGGCTCTTCATCATGGCTCGTATCCCTCTTGACCGGCTTCATGCTGATCTCAAAAAGATAGTTGGACGCGCCCAAAAGAGCGCCGGCCCCCAGAACACCGCTCACCTTGGATGACAGCTTAAATGCCTTCCAGGACAGAGACGAAACATCTACTTTGCTCTTTTTGCTCGTTTTTTTCTTTTTCCCCATTTTTATACCCTCATCATGACTCATGTGAGCCCTTCACTTCCGCAAAGGATTCCCGCAGCCCCGCGGGCGGATCCGTCAGCGCGTCTGACCAAGGCTCCGCGGCGGCAGGTGCATACACACGGTGACCGTAAATTCGGTTCCCTCTCCGCGGCGGCTGCGCACCCTGATATTGCCGCCCATATCGCTGATGATCTCACGCGCGTTGTAAAGGCCGGCGCGCAGGGGATCACTCTTTTCGTCCTTCTTGTCAAACATTCCCGTCATGAGCTCACTGGCGATCCCGCTTCCGTTATCGCGAATGATAAAGTACAGATACGCCCTGTTGCCGGAGGCCATGTCGGCCCGGCAGCCCAGGGAGATCGAGCCGCCATCGGGCGACTGCTCCACCGCGCTCTCCATCAGATAGGTCAGCGCCTTGCTCAGACCGGCCTTGTTGCCGATCGCTTCCGTCGGCGTGCTGGCGCTCGTTCTCAGCTCCAAAGAGATGTGCTTGCGCCTGCAGGCGGGCTCTTCCAGTCTAAGTACATCCAGCATACAGTTCTCGATGTTGAAGAGCACTTCTCCCTGCTCCTCTTCCTCTTCCGGCTCCTGTGTCAGAACGTCCTCATCCGGCTGCTCTTCCTCTGCCTGCCGGGCCAGTCGTTCCTGCTGTCTTAGCTGCTCCCGCTGATCCTGCTGCGCCTGTCGGCTCTGCTGCACCTGCTGATCCTGCTGTGCCTGTCGGCTCTGTTGAGGCAGCCGGCTCTCCTGAGGGGGCTGATCCCGCCAATCGCGATGTGCCCCGTCTGCGGCGTCATTTTCCTCATAGGGCTGTGCCTGCGCTGCTGCCGCCGGATGCATAAGATTGTCAAACAGCCAGCTGCTGCCCGCGGGCTCACTCTTCCTGCGGCCGGCACTTTCCGCCCGGTTTCTGTCTGTATTTCCGGCAGCGCTCGCAGAAGCGCCAGCTCCGGCTCCCGCAGCTCTGACAGCGCCAGCTCCGGAACTTGAAGCCGCTCCAATTCCAGCCGCTGCAACTGCTCCGGCTGCAACACCAGCTCCTGCCGCTACCCCGCTGACGGCGCCTCCCTCGGCCTGCCTCTTCAGCGCGGCCACCTGCTCCGTGAGGGCGCGGATCTTATTCTGATTATCCTCATCGCGCCGGGCAAGCTCCTGCTCCCGCAGCTCGCTCTCCCGCTGCCGCATCTTGCTGGCGGTCAGCTGCGACTCCCGCAGCTTTTCCGACTCTCGAAGATCGTGCATCACGCGCTCATTTTCCTGCTCGAGCTTTTCGATCTGCTGCTGCCCCTGCGCCAGTGCCTTCTCGTATTCCGCGGTCAGCACATCCATTGTCTTTTGGCGCTCGGCCTGCTCCCTTTCCTGCTCCTTGCGGCGGGCCTCATACTGCTCTTCCAGCTCCAGTTCCTTGTCCTCATAGGCCTTGACAAGTTCCTTTTCCCGCGCCTCGTAGGTGGCCCGCAGCGCGCGCTCCTGCTCCTCCACGGATCCTTTTTGCGAATCCAGGATCTGGTTCATGCGCACGCGGAAGGACTCGATCTGCTCCTGCGTCTTGGCCTGGGCATCCTCGATCTCCCTGCGCACCGTGGTCTGCGCCTCTTCCACCTGCTGGCGGGCACTCTCCTGCGCCTCGCGGATCTCCATGCGGGCGCGCTCCTGCTGGAGCCTTGAGGCGTTCTCCGCCTTGGCGATCTGCCGCTCCGACGCCTTGTGCTCCTCGTCCTTGTCCACGTAATACATCATCCGCAGTCGGTTCCCGTTGTGATCCGCCGCGTTTACAAGATACACGTCATTCCACCGCTTCGTGCCGTCCGCGTAGACCATCTGGAACGTGCCCACAAACGGATTCTGAGACAGCATCTCCAGATGCGTCTCCGTGATGCGCTTTCTGGTGATGCTCGTCATCTCAAGCCCGTAGAACGGATCCAGCGCGATCTCCCGCGCGAACCCGGTCATGCTCAGCCCGAATTTCGCCGGCAGACTTCTGGATACGTAGACCGGCTTCCAGTCTCCGGTCTCGCCGGTCAAAACACAGAGCCCGCCCGGCACATTTCCGAGAATGTCCGATGCCGTGGCCATCTGGTCCCGCATCTGGGCGTGCACGCGGTTAAATCCGGTCGTCTCCTGGAAAATACTGTAATAAACGGTATTTTCCCCCTCCTGATAGGCGGGCGACGCGATCATCCTGTACTGGAACCGGTTCCCGTCCCGCCGGTAAAAGGTCAGATTCACCGTGACCGGCTCGCGGCCCGCGCTCTCATCCAGCTTTGCGATCAGCTGCTCGCGCTCCTCCTCTCCCACCATAAAGAAGGGATCCCGCTCCATCTGGCGCTGGAAATTCTCATCCTTGTAGTGGAGCTTCCTGGCGAAATAGTCGTTGTAAAAGACTGTGCGCAGCCCGGTCTCCTTCATGTACGCGAAGATCAGCACGCCGCAGGGGAGATTTTCCGAGAATTCCCGGATCTGCTCCGTACTGCCGCCGCCGCGCTTCTCCGACATGTGGATAAAGGAGATCTCGTAGTGCTGACCCCGCTTTACGATCGCCATGCTGCAGCGCAGGTGGATGGATTTCTCCTCCTCCCGCGGCACAAGGTTGAGCTCATAGGCCACCGTCGAGATGTCGGTGACGCTGGGAGCGGACTTGATCGACACGATGTCCACGAAGCGGCGCTCGGGCTCTTTGACTGTGATCTCGTCGTGAAGATAATCCCTGACCTCCTTGTCTGTCAGGAAGTGATACATCTGCTTGGGCGTGATCCACACCAGATCGTGCGCGAGATCCTCCAGACACTTCTCTTCGCTTCTTGTGTCGAAGTAATTATTCAGAAACTGTTTACCAAAATCGATAGGTGTTTGCATAGCGTTATTATATCATGGAATCAGCGGAACATGAACTTTCTCGCGGCGGCCAATCCGATCCTGTAGGGAAGGGGTCTGAGGGCCTTGTCCGCTTCTTTGAGCTTCTCCCGGATCGGGATGACCTGGGGACAGTGCTTCTCGCACTTTCCGCACTGCACGCACTGTGTGGCGAAGGCCGGTTCCTTGGTCAGGGCCACCGTCTGCATGAACTGCGACCTGCCCTGGCTCTTGGACTCCATGTACATCGCGTTGTAACACCTGAAGATCCCGGGGATGTCCACGCCCTGCGGACATGGCATACAGTACCGGCAGCCCGTGCAGGGCACTTTTTCCTTCTCGCGGATCTTGCGCTTGACCACTTCCAGCGTGGCAAAATCCGCCTCGGTCATCTGCCCGGCCTCCGCTTCCGAGGCGATCCGGCAGTTCTCCCTGACCATATCCACGGAGTTCATGCCCGACAGGACCACCGTCACTTCTTTTTGATCGTAGAGCCAGCGCAGGCCCCACTCTGCCGGCGTCCAGCCGCGGCCGCTGTCCTTCATCGCCCTGCGCGCGCCTTCCGGCAGCATATTGACGAGCTTGCCGCCGCGCAGGGGCTCCATGATGACCACCGGGATCCCCCGCTCCGCGGCCGCCTTCAGTCCCCTGACGCCCGCCTGGGACACATCGTCGAGATAATTGTACTGGATCTGGCAGAAATCCCAGTCATAATCTTCCAGGATCTTCAGAAAGTTTTCCGTGTTGCCGTGATAGGAAAAACCGATGTTGCGGATGGC
>CAJOLP010000041.1:9022-9337 GCA_905235465.1 uncultured Lachnospiraceae bacterium
TCGATCCACTCCAGGATCCCGATCCGCTTGAGCTTCTCCCACATGGCCAGATCCGTCAGATGATGCATCAGGTAGTAGTCGACGCGGTCGGTGCGAAGGCGATGCAGCTCCTCGTCAAAATACTTATCCGGCGCCTCTCTGTTCCCGATCATATACTGGGGCAGCTTTGTGGCGATGTTGACCTTGTCGCGAATGTGGTTGCGCTCCAGGATCTCGCCCAGCGCCGCTTCGCTCCCCGGATAAATATAGGCCGTGTCGTAATAATTGACGCCGGCGCGAAAGGCCGTCATGATCTCCTTTTCCGCCTTGTCGATA
>CAJOLP010000042.1 GCA_905235465.1 uncultured Lachnospiraceae bacterium
TATGAGATATTGTGATAACTGCGGCGCGCAGATGACAGACGATATGAAGTATTGCAGCAAGTGCGGCAAGATGCTGGCGCCTTCCGGCGCCGCTTCTTCGTCATACCCGTCAGCCGGGGATAAATACAGCAGTCAGGGGAACAGTTATCCGGGAAATGGTCCGGACAGAGATCCGAACCGCAGGAGGTTACTTGTTGCTTTAGGAGTCACTTGTGTGCTGCTGGGTATTTTTATTGCGCTGGCGATCTCGCTGAGCAGATCTGGCGGCAAAGAGGATGCACAGGAAGATATTGCAGCGGGAGAGACCGCGGCGGATGAGCCCGAGACGGATGAGGATGTGGCAGCTGTGGCTGCAGGTGATGAGGACGATAGCGCAGAAAAGGGTGAGGGCATCCCGGAGGACGCGGTTGAGATCGAGGGAAATTACTACAAGGTCTACAACCTAAAGAGTGTGCGCACCTGGCAGCAGGCTGAGGGTTACTGCGAGGCGCTCGGCGGTCATTTGGCCGTGATCACTTCGGACAGCCTCAATGACGCGCTTTATGAGCTTGCCCGCTCCAGCGGATATAAGAGCGCGTTTTTTGGGTTCAGCGACTCCATTTCAGAAGGAAACTGGAAATGGGTGACGTCCGCCCAGCCCGGATACAGGAACTGGGGGGCTTCAGAACCGAATGCGGCCAACAGTTCCGAGGACTACGCGATGTTCAGTACTTCTGAGAAAAAGAACGATTCGCAGTTCGGATTTGAGACGCGCTCCTTCATTTGCCAGTGGGGGGATAAGGGCATCACGGATGGCTCGGTGGAGATAGATATACCCAAAGACGCGGTGGTCTACAACGGTCATTCCTACTGTCTCTTCGACAACGGGATGAAAAGCTGGTCGGAAGCGCAGCAGTATTGCCAGTCCAGGGGCGGCGATCTGGCTGTGATCAATGACGCGGAAGAGAATAAATTCCTCTACAAATATATGCGCGATCTCGGTTATGATTACGCCTTCTTCGGATACACCGATAAAGAGAACGAGGGAGACTGGCGATGGGTCTCATCCGACACCTCTTACTTTGAGGACTGGGGAAAGAATGCGGAGGGGGATCAGGAACCCAACGGGGACAGTGCTTATGAGGACTATGCGGAGTTCAGTGTCGATATGAAAAACGGGCATTGGAATGACAGCCGGTTCGGGAACGATACATCGGCATATATCTGTGAATGGGACACGACCGATGCAGCAGCGACAGATGGAGCGGCGTCCGGTACTGTGGTGACAGATGGGGCGTCATCTGATTCAGAAGCGGCAGGTGGAGCCGCAGGTAAGGAGTCCGCGGCGGCGTCGGGGACAGAGAAGAGCGACCGGCAGATCTACAAAGATTTTTATGATAGTGTCATTCTCCCGGAAGGACGGGTCAGCGAGAAACGCATAGAAACGGTGCTGTCGATCAACAATATGGATGGAAATGACTGGTATTCGCGAAGCGGTGTGATCGGTGCTGATTTTGCGGATCTGGATTCAGACGGCACGGAGGAAATGGTCGTCTATTACTGCTATCCCGGACACAGCTATAATTATCCCGATATGCTTGTGGATCATATATACGCGGAAGTTTATTCGCTCCGGGGGAATAATGAGGTGGTGCTGCTCGATACGGTCGATCTTGATGAGGTAAGCTGTTCCATGGCCGAAGTCGGGAAAGCCGGGATCATGAAGCTGGACGGAAAGAATTACATCTATCAGCATATTTATAAATACGGAATCATGGCAGACGGCTGGCGGGGCTATTACACGCTGTTTACTCTGGACAATGGCGCTGTAAGGAAAGCATATATGCTGGGGAATCCTTATGAGGGATCGTCGGATATGATCTTTTGTGTCCAAAAGTATTCTGACGAGAATAACTATACTTCCACCTGCTATGCAGCTGAGGCTTACTTTAGAGGCGCCGATTATGACTTTTTGCGTTCCGAGGGAATCGAGTTCGCAGACGATATGATCGACTATGATCATACGAATGATTACGAATGCGAGCAGGCCTGCTGGAAAAGTATCGGGGTCAAAATTTCGCCGCCGGCGGGCACTATTTCAAAGGAACCCGACTATTGGGATTCGGATCTCGTGCGCGGAGGTTATGCGCTCATCATTCATGACACATCGCACAGTGATGATTACACGAGTGCTGACGTATATTCCTCGCTTAATAACAGAACGGAGTATTCGGGAAAGTAATACTATAGAATTCAGTAAAGATAGTATTGGTTTTGAAGGTCGATGCTGTTATTATGATATAGATGCAGTCGGCAATCACCCGCGGAGGAAGGTACTTTGACTCTGTTTTCCATACACTTTGTTATATTCATCATAGTGACGACACTGGTGTATTATACGGTGGCAGGAAAATATCAGTGGGTGTGTCTTCTGGCTGCAAGCATGTATTTTTATCTGGTGAGCGGAGGCGTCAAGGCGCTGCTGTTTCTGGTGGCGACGGGCGTGACGACGTTTTTGTCCGCGCGCAGGATCGACGCGATCGGTGAGCAGTACAAGGCCGACAGCCGGCAGGAGGGCCTGACGCGGGAGGACAAGAAGGCGATGCGCGCCGAGTCCACCAAGCGTCAGCACAGGTGGCTGATCGCGACGCTGCTATTGAATTTCGGTATTTTGGCAGTGCTCAAGTACGGCGGGTTCGCCGTCGAGAATGTCAATCACGTGCTGAGCGGAGTCGGCGCCCAGGAGATGGCCGTGCCGAATCTGCTGCTGCCGCTGGGCATTTCTTTTTACACATTTCAAAGCATGGGATATCTGATCGATGTCAGCCGGGGAAAGTACCGGGCAGATCAGAATTTCCTCAAGTTCTTCCTGTTCGTCAGCTATTTCCCGCAGATGATCCAGGGCCCGATCGGCCGCTACGACAAGCTGGCGGGGCAGCTCACCGCGGAGCACAAGTGGGATGACACCCGCTTCCGCGAGGGGTTTCTGCGCGTTCTGTGGGGCTTCTTTAAGAAGATCGTCATCGCCGAGGGGATCGGCATCATGGTCGCCCAGGTGTTTGACAATTACAGGGAGTACGCGGGCTTTGTCATTTTCATGGGCGTGTTCTACTATGGCATTCAGATCTATGCGGACTTTTCCGGAGGCATGGACATCGTCATCGGTGTGTCTCAGATCCTGGACGTCACGATGTCGGAGAACTTCCGACAGCCTTTCTTCGCGCGGTCGGACTCTGAATTCTGGCAGAGATGGCACATGACCCTGGGGCAGTGGATGAAGGATTACGTCTTTTATTCCATCACGTTTTCCGGGTGGTTCGCAAAACTTCAGAAGAAGACGCGCAAGAAGTTTGGCCGCTACTACGGCAAAATACTGCCGACCTGCATCGCCTCGTTCATCGTCTTCATGATCGTCGGCATCTGGCACGGCGCGAGCTGGAAATATATCATTTACGGCTTTTATCACGCAGTTTTCGTGTTTTCGGACACGCTCTTTGAGCGTGTGTTTGAGAAACAGCGGAAGTTCCTGCACATCAATGTCGAGGCGTTCGCGTGGAAAGTGTTCCAGATCCTTAGGACGATCCTTATCGTCACTTTCGGCCGGTACCTTAGCCGGGCGGATTCCGCCAGGCATGCGTTTGCCATGTACAGGCAGACGTTTAGTTCCTTTAATCCGTGGACGCTGGTGGACGGAACGCTCTACAGGCTGGGCGTAAGTGAGCGCAACTGTCATATGCTCTTTCTGGCGGTGCTGCTGGTCTTTGTGGTCGATGTCTTCAACGAGAGAGGCATCGTGGTGCGCAAAGTGATCGCCAGGCAGGATGTGGTGACCCGGTGGGTGGTGTATATTGCCGCGATCGCAGCGGTACTCATCCTGGGAACTTATGGCGAGGGATTTAACGCCAGCGCATTCATATATCAGAATTTCTGACGGGCATTTCCTGTCGGGATCTCTGGCGCAAAGAAGTGGGAGAGAAAGATTTCATCATGGACAATTCAATGATTCGTCTGCTGGAAAGGGCGGCTGAACGGTTTCCGGACAAAACAGCGCTGGCCGACGAGAATACAAGCTACACATATCGCGAGTACCTGGGCAGCGCGCGCATCGTCGGCGGCTATATTGCTGAAGTCATGGCGCCCGGCACGGTGCGGCAGCCGATCGCGGTCCTCATTGAGCGGAACGCCAAGTCGATCGTCGCCTTTATGGGCATTGTATGCTCCGGCAATTTTTACGTGCCGCTGGATGCCGGCCTCCCCGAGGAAAGGCTGGGCGTGATCCTGTCCGAGCTGTCGCCGGCCGGCATTATTGACTGCCGTGGAGTCTCGGGAGAGAAAGCGAAAGAGGCTGCCGGGATCTCAGGCCGCAGTGCGGTGACGTTTGAGGAAATACTGAGCTATTACGGGAAGGACGCCGGCAGGGCGGACACTCTGGTGGAGGAGCGCATTGCGGAGACGATCGATACCGATCCGCTCTACGCTATTTTTACATCGGGATCCACCGGCGTGCCCAAGGGCGTTCTGGTGTCCCACCGATCCGTGATGGATCTGACCGATGCGTTCGCGGAGGTATTTTCCTTCGACGAGGGCAGTGTTTTTGGCAATCAGGCGCCGTTCGACTTCGATGTGTCCGTCAAGGACATTTACAACGCGATGAAGTGCGGCGGCCGCGTGGAAGTCATCCCGAAGCGGATGTTCGTGCGCCCCAACCTGCTGCTGCCTTATCTGGCAGAACGGGAGATCAATACTTTGATCTGGGCGGTGTCCGCGGTGCGGATCGTGGCCGAATTCCGCGCGCTGGACGAGGTCAGGCTGGAGAAGCCGCTCCGGCTTCGCTATATCATGTTTTCCGGTGAGGTGATGCCGGTCAAGTCGCTCAACTATTTTATGGAGAGGATGCCGGAAACGGTGTTCGTCAATCTCTATGGGCCGACCGAGATCACATGTAACTGTACTTATTACATTGTGGACAGGCAGTACGCGCCGGATGAGATGCTGCCGATCGGCAGGGCGTTTCCGAATACAAGGATCCTGCTGCTGGATGAGCAGCAGAGGAGGATAAACGAGCCGGGGAAGACGGGCGAGATCTGCGTGGCGGGGTCGTGCCTTGCGCTGGGCTACTGGAACGCGCCGGCCCGCACGGCGGAGAGCTTTTGTCAGAATCCGGAGATCAAGGGCTATTCGGGCCTGATCTACCGGACCGGTGATCTGGCATACTTCAGGGAGGATGGGAGCCTGGTCTTCGCGTCCCGCAAGGATTTCCAGATCAAGCACATGGGACACAGGATCGAGCTGGGCGAGATCGAGGCGGCGCTCAACGGCATCGAGTGGATCGACGTCTCCTGCTGCCTGTACGATACGGTGAAGGAAAAGATATTCTGCTTTTATCAGGCGGAGGTCGAGGACCGCAAGGGAATCGTCAAAATACTGTCGACCAAGCTTCCCAAGTACATGTGGCCCAACAAATACATTCGCGTGGACGCGATGCCGCTCAACGCGCACGGCAAGATCGACCGGCGCGCGCTGGAGGAGCTGAAGGAAAAAGGGTGACCGGGTCTGTGCGGATGAAGCGCACAAGGAGAGGAAATGACGGAGTTTACGATCAGGAGAGCGGGCGAGCAGGATTATGACGCGATGATGGAAATCTATGAGAGCGCCCGCGTATTCATGAGGGAACACGGAAACCCCAATCAGTGGGGCAAGTCCTGGCCGTCCGCGCGCATTGTGCGCCGCGACATTGAGGACGGCAGCGGCTATGTCTGCGAGGCCGAGGGAAAGGTGGTGGCTGCGTTCTGCTATCAGTACGGGCACGCGGCGATCTACGATTCCATTGACGGCGCCTGGAAGAAGGAGTCTCCGGAGTACGGTATGATCTTCAGGATCGCGTCTTCGGGCGATATAAAGGGCGCGGCCGGCGCCTGCCTGGACTGGGCGTTCGGACAGTGCGGCGACCTGCGGATCGACACAAGGGGCGAGAATTATCCGATGATAGGTCTGCTCACGAAGAAGGGCTTTTCGTATTGCGGGCAGGTTCCGGATTCTGTGCGGAGAGCGTATCAACGGGTGGAGTGAGACTTCAAGAGGAGTTTTAAAGGAATTTATAAAGGAGGTCAGGTTATGGACAAACTGATGGAAATTTTGGAAGAGGCAAGGCCGGACATTGATTTTAAGACCGCCGATACTTTGATCGACGACGAGATCCTCGATTCGTTCGATATCATTTCGATCGTTTCGGAGATCAACGAGGAGTTCGGGATCAAGATCAACGTCAACGATCTGCTGCCGGAGAACTTCAACTCCGCGAGCGCGATCATGGAGCTGATCACCAAACTGCAGAATGAGTAACACGCTAAAGCAGTATTTTGGAATGTAATGATGAAACAACTCACCGGGAAAAAGCTCGCGAAGGGCGGTCTGTTCCTGATCCTGGTGATCGGGCTGGTCGTTTTCCTGTCCGCCCTGTTCACACCCACTTTTTATCTGTGGAGTCAGGACAACTCGTCGAAGGGCGTTTACAAAACACCGAAAAACACAATACAGGTGACGTTTTTGGGAACGAGTCAGGTCGGCGCGGGCATTTCGCCGATGGTTCTCTATGAGGATTACGGGATCTGCGCCAATATGGTCGCCAGCGGTGGTCAGCCGATGGCGGCCTCCCATTACTGGATGAAGGAGATATGGGAGCGGAATCCTGAGAGCCTTACGACGGTCGTGGTCGACGCCTCCTCCATCGTGCCTGAAGGCGGAGAGGGGGGTGACGAGTCATCGGTGGAGAAGGCACTCTCCGGAATGCGTCTGGGCAAAAATAAGATCGAAGCGATGATGGCACTGCGTGAGGAATATGGGAATGTAAACGTCCTGGACAACCTGATCCCGATCTTCAGGTACCACAGCCGCTGGACACAGCTCACAGAGGACGATTTCACGGGCATGGGCCTTGGCAGGAATTATTTCTACACGATGGGATATATGCCTATTTTCCAGAGCAGTAAGTCAACCATCAACGCCAACAATATCAATGTGCCCAACTATCAGCTTACGGACGAGATCGATACCGACGAGGCGGCGCGCCGCGCGGTGTGCGACGATTACGCGGTCCGGGAGCTTGGCAAGATGGCGGATTTCTGCAGGGAGAAGGGGCTGAACCTCATTCTCATCAAAATACCGAAAGACTGGACGGACGTAAAACACGATGCCCTGACGGAGATCGGGCAGAAGTACGACATTCCGGTTCTGGATATGAATGATGTGGATATCATCGAGGAGATCGGGCTGGATTTTCCGAACGATTACTATCAGATGACGCACGCCAATTATTACGGCGCGACGAAGATGACAAAGTATCTGGGGAAATACCTGACGGAGCACTATTCTTTTGAGGATGTGCGCGGTGAAGGCGAGGAACGCGACCGGGACGTAAGCAGGAAGTACCGATTCATGGAAGATTATGCGAAGTCCTACGACAAGCTTGCCCTGGATGCAAAGCTCTCGAAATGCGGCTCTCTGACCGATTATCTGCAGCAGCTTTCCGATGAGAAAGACAGGTACAGAATCTTTATCTCTGTGGTAGGAGACGGCGCTGCGGGGCTGCCGGACAGTGCCCGGGAACAGCTTGCGGGAATGGGATTTTCCGAACTCGCTGAGCTCGGTGAGAACGAAAGGTATATCGGTATTTCTGACGGAGATCGGATCGTCACGGAAAAGACTGCCGGGCCGGAAGTCGCGGGAATTACGGTCTACGGGACTGCGACTTACGACCGGGTGACGGTCGTGAGCGAGGATGAGATTGATGCTGATGCCGGAATGGCGGAAGCGGCTGGTGCTGATGCCGGAGCGACGGATGCGGCCGGTGCCGAAGTTGTCGCTGAGGACGCTGCCGGTGTTGGAGCGGCGGATGCGGCCGGCACTGAAGCTGACGCTGAGGACGCTGTTGAAGCCGGAGCGGCGGATGCGGCTGCCATCGACAGGTGGACTGCCCCTGTCGGCGAGGGGTATTTTCGCGTGACCAGCTCTTCTTTCGCCGGAATGGGCGGAAGCTGTATCGGTGTTTATGAGAAGGATTATGGAAAGCACCGGGAGGGACTCAACATTGTTGTTATAAACCGCGGCATTGACCGCATTGTGGATTCGGTGAGCTTTGACACGCACGCAGACTGCGCGAGGACATCGGATACCGATACGCCGGCTGTTTATGAGCGGCGCATGCTTGAGAGCAGGCTGAACGGGGTGCGGACGCTGGAAGACTATCTGAATATGGCGCAGGGCGAGGACAATATCACACTTTTGTGTGTCAATCCAAGCATTAAGAAGGACCAGACGCAGAGGGTGCTGCCGGAAGCCCTGGTCGAGAAGTACGGAATGTCTGCCGGCGCCGATGCCGGCGCTGATGATGATGCGAAAGAGGCGATCCTCCGGCCGGCCGTCATGAGTGGGGGCGAGGATTACTTTGCCGTCATCTATAGGGGAAAGGCCTATGCCTGCAGTGTTTTGAACAGAGGGGAGAGCTTCGCCTCCGATACCGACCAGCTGAGTTTGGTGAATTACAAGTATGTTGTCGGCGATGTCGGACGGTCCTATCTTGTGATCGGCAACAAATCTTATTCTGTTGAGAAGGGTGAGATGTTTGTGTTGACATATGACCAGGAGCACAACTGGGTCGTCGCGAGCCGCGCATTTGCGCTGCCGGCGGAGTGAACGAAGAGTAAGAAAAGATTTTCTATTTTGGCAAAAAACGATATAATATAGGCGGTAACTGTTGTAACCATATAGCAGTGTCTGCCTGCCCACAGCGCAGATGCGAAAAGGGAGAAAATCACTCCGGCGAGGAGTGACAAGGAGGAAGTTAAAGTTATGAAAAAAGCACTTGCGATCATTCTGACATGTTCTGTGATGATGGCGACCGTCGCGTGCGGCGGCGGCAACACACAGGCGCCTGCGGAAGAAGCGCCCGCCGAAGAAACACAGAAGGAAGACACACAGGAAGTGGAAGCCGCGGAGCCGGAAGCAGCTGAGGCTGCGGATGCGGCGGCTGACGCGGTAGATGAGCCGCAAATGGTTTCGGAAGATCCGATGACCTATGAGGAGTATGCAGCGGCAGAGCTGGACAGCGAAGTTATTGTCCAGGGCGGCATCCAGGCAAAGCAGGCTTACAACGCGGAAGGAGACCTGGGACACACCAGTGTTTATCTGCAGGACGAGACCGGCGGCGCCTATTTCCTCTACAACCTTCCCTGCACAGAGAAGGAATATGAGCTGATGGAAGTCGGCAAAATCATTAAAGTCAAGGGATTCAAGTCCGAGTGGTCCGAAGAAGTCGAAGTCGTCGACGCGGTCTGGCAGTTTGAGGACGGCGAGTACATCGCGGAGCCCGAGGATGTGACGGATCTGCTTGGTTCGGACGAGCTGATCAACAAGCAGAATAAGCTTGTCTCCTTCAAGGGCATGACCATCGAGCCCGCCGGCGAGAATGGCGACGCGGCCTTCCTGTACAACTGGGATGGCTCCGGCAAAGATGGCGATGATCTGTATTTCAACGTATCCAAAGACGGAAAGACCTATCAATTCACCGTCGAGTCCGATCTGTGCGGACCCGATACCGCTGTCTACGAGGCCGTCAAGGAATTCAAGGTCGGCAACGTTGTCGATCTGGAAGGCTTCCTGTACTGGTATGAAGGCCCCAACCCTCACATCACCGCGGTGGTGTCGGATTAAATGCGGCTGACAGTAGTAATAATAGGATAGTTGTTAGTAAAGCGGAAGTAGTCTGGGAGGCGTAAGCCTCCCGGACTTTTTTGCTGCATTTTTTTGACATCCGAGAGCAGCACTGTACAATGGAAGATGGAACGAAGAGTGAAGGAGGACGAAGATATGAAATCAATGAGTTCCCATTGGCCTGCGGTGCTGACATTTTTGGTGTGGAGCGCATGCTTCTTTGACTTTCGGGTGATCGGGTCAGAAGGATCCGATGCATTGGGAAGAGGGCTGCTGTATTTCTATATACTGATGCCTATTCGTCGCTCTGGTACGGCTACATGCTTGTTGAGAAGAGCAAATGGCTCATTGTGCCGGTCTTTGGCGCGCTGGAGGTGCTGCTGATCCTCCTCTGCAGCGGGGACTGGGATGTGGGGTACTACTTGAGAATGTCTTTGTGGACTATGATTCCTTCCGCGATCGGCATGATCATCGGGTCGGTGATCGGAGACAGGAGATAGGCGCAGGGGTCAATCGTCCTCTTCATTAGCCTCGATGTAATCCCTTCTGTGGCCAAGAATGTTTCTGAGCTCTCTCAGAACCCCCATCTGGCTGTAGGACCTCTCGATAATATCCGCGGCTTGCTTGAGTTCCTTTCTGGCGTTGGCCACGGTCATCGATACGCCGGTTTCGTGGAACGCGGAGAGATCATTCATATTGTCGCCAAAATACACTGTCTCCTCAATTCCAATGTCCAGATATTCCTGCAGAAGTGCGTAAGCCTCGCCTTTTCCGGCTTCTCTGGCGGTGATATCCAGCCACTTGGCGCCGGAGATCAGCATGCTGAGATGGCCAAAGCGGGGATCTTCCCGCAGGTCCTTTGTCGCGCTCTCAATTTGGTCACAGTAGATGGAGACCTTGACGATATTGTCAAGGGGAATTTTGGTCACGTCCTCAACGCTGCACACATCGTAATGATAGCTTTCGCGCAGCATATGCATGAAGTCGCTGTCCTCGCCGCAGTCCAAATAGCAGGTGTCGGGCTTTTCAACAATAAATACAGCCCCGTCGATCTTGCGGATCTCCTCGATGAGCAGAAGTACCAGGTCCTTGTCCAGTGTCCAGCTGTGCAGCATACGATCTTTGGTACGGATCACAGTGCCGTTGCCCGAGATAAAATAGATGTCGTCCGCGACAGGGCCGAAGAGGTCGAGCATGCTGGTATACTGTCTGCCGCTGCATGCGAGATGCCCACTTCCTTCAGGTCCTTGATGACCTTGAAGTACTCATGGCTGATCTTGTGGGAACCCTCGGGCACCAGAGTACCATCTATATCGCTTGCAATTAGTCTAATCATTTTAGGTTTCCTCACATTTCTTCTTCTGAACGGATTACTGTATGACGCAATTGATTATACATGCAAATGCGCAAAAAGGAAATACACTTGTAATCCTCATTTAATC
>CAJOLP010000043.1 GCA_905235465.1 uncultured Lachnospiraceae bacterium
GTTTTCCTTTATGTATGAGGACAATCTTGCGCTCCTTAGAGAACTCGGCGCGGAGATCGTCTGGTTTTCGCCGCTGCGGGACAGGACACTTCCGGAAGCAGGCGGCCTGATCCTTTGGGGCGGCTATCCGGAGCTTTACGCGGAGCAGCTAAGTCAAAACACGGAAATGCTCTCAGCTATTCGCGCGGCGGCGCAGAGGCAGATGCCTATACTCGCCGAATGCGGGGGTTTTATGTACCTGCAGCAGAGCCTGACGCTCAGGGACGGGAAGAAAGTGCCGATGGCCGGTGTTTTGCCAGGCGATGCCGCAATGACCGATCACCTCGTGCGCTTCGGATACGTGACGGTCACGGCGCCTGAGGGGGCAGGGTATCTCGCGCCCGGGGAATCGATCCGCGGACATGAGTTCCACTACAGCGACAGCACAGCGTGCGGCGATGCCTGCAGGGCGGTGAAGCCGGACGGCAGGAGCTGGCCCGCCATCGCGGTGCAGGGGAGTATCTGGGCGGGATATCCGCACCTGTACTATCCCTCGCAGCCGGCGTTCGCAGAGAGATTTGCTAAGGCGTGCCGGGCGTTTGCCGGAAAGTGACGGCGGCTTCACATTAAAAGGGAGGACATGCGGAAATGAAGATCTGGCTTACGGGCGGCGCCGGCAGCGGCAAATCCGCCCTGGCGCAAAAGATCGCCGTCCATCTGTCCGGATCCGGCCGGCGGTATTATCTGGCGACCATGATCCCCCGGGACGCGGAGGATGAGGAGCGGATCCGCAGGCACAGGGAGGAACGCAGAGACCTGGATTTTGAGACGATCCTCTGCGCGGAGCGGCTGCCGGATGAGGAAGGCGAGGGGCAGTATTTCGGCCCGGATGCGTGGGGCCGGGATGCGGTCTTTTTGCTGGACAGCGCCACGGCGCTTCTCGCCAACAGAATGTTTGGGGCAAAGGCCACGGCATGGCACCCCGACGCGGCGCAGGCGGTCCTGGATGAGCTCCTTGCCTTTTCGGAGCGGGCCGCGCACCTGATCGTCGTCTCCGACGGTATTTACGCGGACGGCTGCAGGTACGGGGACATGACGGAACAATACAGGGAAGGGCTCGCGCTGATCGAGCGCGGCTGCGCTGCGCGGTTTGATGTGGTGATCGAATGCGCGGCAGGCGGCGCGCGGGCCATCAAAGGCGGGGACCTCATCCCCTCCCTTTTGGCATAAACATAAAAGAGACGGAAAGCGACGGAATGGAACTTATCATCGGCGGCATTTATCAGGGAAAAACAGAATACGCGATGCGAAGATTCGGCCTCTCAGAGGAGGATCTTTTCGTGTGCCCCGATCACAGAGGAAAGCCGGAGTGCATTGAGCGGACGGAGAATATCGGGCAGACAGAGTGCATTGAGCGGACGGAGCAGGCGATGAGCAATGCCCGGTGCGTTGTCCATCTGGAGCGGTATATTTGGGACTGCGCGGCGGCGGGAAGAGAACCCTTGGATCCGGAAGCGTTTAGAGAGGACGCGGTGCTGATCTGCGAGGATATCTTTTGCGGCGTAGTGCCGATGGATCCCGCGGAGCGCCTGTGGAGGCAGGAGGCCGGACGGTATCTGAAGAGGCTGCGCGCGCGGGGCGCGAAGGTCACCCGCGTGGTCTGCGGCATCGGGATGGAGATGGATGAGGATGTCGCGGTTACAGGGGACGGCGGTCAGCCTGAAGTCCCGGCAGTGACGAAACGGGTCCTTTTGATCCGCCACGGCAGCACGGAGGCGGGAGAGGCGCGGCAGTACTGCGGCAGCATGGATCCGCCGCTCAGCGCGCGGGGCGCCGCGGCGCTGGCCGGTCTGAGGGAGCGTTACAGCACCTTTGCGGAGGGTGAGGTGTCCTTTTACACCAGCGGCATGCGGCGGGCCAACGAGACCATGGAGATCCTCTTTGGCGGTCATGGCTCTGCGGGACGCGAGCCCGGCGGCCTGAGATCCGACGGGAGCGGATCCTTTTTTAAGGAGGAGCCGGCCCTGAGAGAGATGGATTTCGGGCTGTTCGAGGGGAAATCTTTTGAGGAGCTCCGGGAACTTCCCGCCTATCAGGCGTGGATCACCGGCGACAATGAGGAAAATATATGCCCCGGAGGCGAGAGCGGCGCGCAGATGCGCGCCCGCGCGCGGAAGGCGTTTGAGGAGATCCTTCAAAATGACAGCGCCTCCTCCGTGGTGATCGTGAGCCATGGAGGACCGATCACCGCTGTTTTGACGGGGCTCATGCCCGCCTGCACCGGGAACCGCTACCGCTGGCAGCCCGGATACGGGGAGAGCTGGCTTTTGGAGATCGAAGTCGGGAAGGAGGGAGTGAGATGTCAGTCCTGCGTTCCTTTTGTTTAGCATTTGCCATGTATTCGCGGATCCCGATGCCTGTCGGCAGCGACTGGAAGGAGGAGGACGGACGCTACGCGATCGCGTTCTTCCCGCTGGTGGGCGCCGTGATCGGCGGGCTGATCCTGCTCTGGTTGCGCGTCTGGCAGGCGGCGGCGCGAGTTGAGCCGGCCGTCGGCAGAGCGGTCCTTGCGCCGGTCCTCATCACATGCGCGATCCCGCTTATTGTGACCGGCGGGATCCATCTGGACGGGTTTCTGGACACCAGCGACGCCAGGAGCTCTTACGGCGATCGGGATCAAAAGCTCAAAATACTCAAGGACCCGCACATCGGCGCCTTCGCCGTGATCAGGACATTGATCCTGTGCGCGGTATTTACGGCCGCTGTGGATGTGATCCTGAGCGCGTCGGCAGTCGGTGTCTTTTGCCTGAGCTTTATTTTGGCCAGAGTGCTCAGCGGCCTGGCCGCGCTGAAATTTCCCGGCGCCGGGGGGAAGGGAATGCTGCGGAGTCTGAGGGAGACCTCACAGAAAGCGGAGCGGATCGACACGGTCATCCTCTGCGCGGAAGGAGCCGCAGCCGCCGCGGCGATGTGTCTGGCGGATCCGGTCTGCGGCGCTGTCACTGTCGTGACGGCGCTGGCCGTCATGGGACTCTACTACAGGACGGCCATGCGGGAGTTCGGCGGCATTACCGGCGATCTGGAGGGATGGTTTCTGTGCCGCTGTGAGACGGCGATGGCTGTGACCGCCGCAGTGATCTGTATCCTGCGGTGACTTATACGGACGGGCGAGCTGTCCGGGCTTTGGAGAGGAGGCGCGTGCAGGATGATGACCCACGGCGGTGACATCTATACGAACAGTGGAATACAGTATGACTTTTCCGTGAGCCTCAACCCGCTGGGGCCTCCGGAGGGAGCGGTCAGTGCCGTGCGGGAGAGCGCCGCGCGGATACAGTGCTATCCGGACCCGAAGTGCCGCGCGCTCTATGAAGCTCTTTCGGGGAGCCTTGGCGTTCCGCGGGGGAATATCCTTGTGGGGAACGGCGCGTCGGCGCTGCTGCGCGCCGCGGCGCAGGCGGTCAGGCCGGCCCATGTCTATCTTCCCGCGCCGACCTACGGGGGGTACGAGACGGCGCTGCGGCAGACAGACGCGCAGATTCACAGGCTCTGTCTGCGGGAGGAGGACGAATTCGCGCTGACGGACGCGTTTGTAAGAGAATTTGAAGGGGCGGCCGCGCAGGCATCCCAAAGGAACTCAGACAGGATCTTATTTCTGTGCAATCCCAATAACCCGGTGGGAAGCTGCATAGACGAAGGGCTCCTGTTAAGGATCCTGGGGATCTGTGAGGAGCGGGGCATCTATTGTATTTTGGACGAGTGCTACATGGAGCTCACGCAGGACGGCGCCCAAAGGTCCATGACCGGGCGGCTGCGTGAGTACCCTCACCTTCTGGTCCTGCGCGCGTTCACCAAGACCTATGCGATGCCGGGCGTGCGGCTCGGCTATATGCTGGGGGCGGACAAGTCTCTGCTGGAGAGGATCGCGCTGCAGCTTGAGGAGTGGAGCGTTTCGCTCCCGTCACAGGAGGCGGGGCTCGCCGCGCTGGGAGACGCGCAGTACCTTCCCCGCGCGCGCAAGGCATGCGCCGCGGAGCGGGCCTTTCTGGCGGAGGGACTTGCGGGGAGAGGGATGAAAGTCTATGACGGCACGGCCAATTTCATCCTGTTTGCATCCGGGGAGCCGCTCTTTGAGAAGCTGAGGGCGCGCGGTATTTTGATCAGGGACTGCGCGGGGATCCCGGGGCTCACCCCCGTGAAGGGGTCAAAATACTACTACCGCGTCGGCGTTCGCGGCCGAAGCGAGAATGAAGCACTTTTGGAGGCTCTGGAGGAGGTCCTTCTTTCCGCAGAATAGGTGTCATATCTCCGTATTTATGATAAAATTATAACAAGGTATAGCTGTTTGACCGGCGGCGATGCGGCGCGCACCGCACAGGGCTGCCAGAGGACCCGCAAATGGTGGGAGGAAGGAAGAAAATAATGTTGAGGATAGGGTTTTTGACAAGCGGAGGGGACTGTCAGGCATTAAACGCGGCGATGCGTGGCGTCTTCAAATGTATCAGCAATAACGCGAATGAGCCCGTGGAATTTTATGGGTTCGAGGACGGATACAAGGGACTGATCTATGGGAAATTCCGTATTTTGACAGGGAAGGATTTCAAGGGTATCCTCACAAGAGGCGGCACGATCCTGGGGACGAGCCGTGTGCCCTTTAAGACCATCCACGAGCCGGATGAGAACGGCCTTGATAAAGTCGAGGCGATGAAGCAGACTTACTACAAGCTCCAGCTCGACTGCCTTGTGATGGGCGGCGGCAACGGCTCCACAAAGACAGCGAATCTTCTCAGCCAGGAAGGCCTCAATGTGGTCACGCTTCCCAAGACGATCGACAATGATCTGTGGGGGACCGACATGACCTTCGGCTTCCAGAGCGCGGTGGACATCGCGACGAAGTGCGTGGATGATATTCATACGACGGCCAGCTCTCACGGAAGAGTGTTCATCGTCGAGATCATGGGCCATAAGGTGGGATGGCTTCCCCTGAACGCGGGCATCGCCGGCGGCGCGGACATCATCCTGATTCCGGAGATCCCCTACGACATCAAGAAGGTCGTAAAGGCGGTCGAGGCCAGAGATAAGGGCGGCAGCCGCTTCACCGTGATCGTCGTGGCGGAGGGCGCCATCTCCAAGGAGGACGCCAAACTCTCCAAGAAAGAGCTCAAGAAAAAGCGCGAGAAGCACCCTTATCCGTCCGTCGCTTATCAGGTCGCGGACGAGATCCAGCAGAAGACCGGCAGGGAAGTCCGCGTCACGGTGCCCGGACACACACAGCGCGGCGGCGCGCCGGATCCGTATGACCGCGTATTCGCCACCCGTCTGGGCGCGGCGGCAGGCGATCTGATCCTCAAGGGCGAGTATGGATACATGGTCGGCTACAGGAACCGCGAGATCGTGAAGGTCCCGCTGGAAGAGGTTGCCGGCAAGCTCAAGACGGTGGATCCCAACGCCGAGATCATCAGAGAGGCGAAGCTGATCGGCATAAGCTTCGGCGACTGACCGGCATCAGCTTCGGCGATCGGCCGGCCGGCAATATTCAGTAACTATTTGTAATGCAGGAGGAAAAAATGTATCTGGCAAATGAGAAAAGATATGAAACCATGAAGTACAACCGCTGCGGAAACAGCGGTCTGCTTCTCCCCGCCGTATCCCTGGGATTCTGGCACAATTTTGGCGACACGAACAAGTACGAGACCATGCAGCAGCTGTGCTTTACGGCTTTTGACAACGGGATCACGCACTTCGACCTGGCCAACAACTACGGCCCGGAGCCGGGGAGCGCCGAGATCAATTTCGGCAGGATCTTCAAGGAAAACTTTGTCCCCTACAGGGATGAGCTGATCATCTCCACCAAGGCCGGCTATACGATGTGGGACGGCCCTTACGGTGACTGGGGAAGCCGCAAGTATCTGCTGGCAAGCCTCGATCAGTCGCTGACCAGAATGGGGCTGGACTATGTGGATATTTTTTATCATCACAGAATGGATCCCGACACGCCTCTGGAGGAGACGATGGGCGCCCTCGAGCAGGCGGTCAGAAGCGGCAAAGCGCTTTATGTGGGTCTTTCCAACTACGACGGACCGACACTGGAGAAGGCAACGGCGATCCTTGAGGAGCGCCATGTCCCCTTCGTGATCAACCAGAACCGCTACAATATCTTTGACCGCACGATCGAGAAGAACGGTCTTAAGGACACGGCGGACAGGCTCGGCAAGGGCATCATTTGCTTCAGCCCCCTGCAGCAGGGACTGCTCACCAACCGCTACCTCAACGGGATCCCGGAGGACAGCCGTGTGCGTACAGACGGACGTTTCCTTAGTGAGAGCCAGATCAATGAGGAGACCATCGGCAGGATCCGCCGCCTCAATGAGATCGCCGCGAACAGAGGACAGACGCTTGCGGAGATGGCCCTTGCGTGGATCCTCAGAGACGGCGTGGTCACGTCCGTGCTGATCGGCGCCTCCAGGCCGGCGCAGATCCTCGACAATATTAAGGCGATCAGTAATACTGAATTCTCCAAGGAGGAGAGAAGAGCCATAGACGAGGTGTAAAAACTAAGATCAAAGCGCATGATGAAAGCGGGATGTGTGCAGCGGCGCTGCGCACATCCCGCTTTTTGTCGGTCATATCGCGCTCTTACTAGAAGCGTCTTCCCGAACCCGTGTGGGTGGTGCCGGAAGATCCGTGATAGGAAGAGGAGTAGGAAGAGCCGCCGGAGGAAGAACCGCCGCCGCCGCCCCGGTCATCGTCTTTCGGGAGCGGCGAATACATCCGGTCCGTCACAGAATTTATGAACCTGTCGGCGACCCTCCTGATATTGAGCGTTCCGGGAACCAGGTAGTTGTCCGCGTTCTCCGCGATTTTGGGCGTGTCCATTTTGCTGCTGGCCTTTGCCAGTGAAAAGACGGCGAAGATCACACCGACCAATAGTTCCAGTATGGTCATGAAGAACCAATAGCCGCTGCCGCGGGGGACGCGCCCCGTGCGGAGCAGGTGATCGGTAAGGTCAAGCCACCTGTCAGCGGCATTATAATAATACCCATCTGACAGATTGGAATCGCACCGGTCAAGAAGGCGATTTTGCATGGTGTCCGTCAGCTTCTTTTGGGCAGATCCGTAAGCGGTCACGACGGCGTAGGCCCTGTAACCGCTTCTCTTGAAGATGGTGTACTGGATCCCGTCATAATTGTCCCCGAATCCATAACCGTTGTAGTCGTAGAAGAGATCCGCAAATTCCTCGCGGGACAGATAGCCGGAGGAGCGCGCCGTGCAGATCACGACGTCCGTGTCGTATTTGGCGGCGATCTCATGCGCCTTGGCCTCCAGGGAGGCCCTTTCGCTTTCTGTCAAAAGACCGGCGTAGTCCACGACTCTGGGCGCGTCCGGATCGTGATAATTTTCAAACGCGTCCATGGCCGCCACGGCCCAGTCCGGCAGATACGGGGAGCCCGTTATGTAGACGTTTCTCATATTTTCGATCCAGTCCGCGGTTCCCTCGTAATACTCCCCGGCGACGAGATAGTCATAGAGAATATCGTCGACCTGATTGGCGATTTCCTCCGTATACATGCCCCTGCTGCGCGGTCCCGTGCAGCAGGTCCACCAGCCGCGGTCATCGGGATCCATGCAGATGAACAGGATGACGCCCTCATAGTCGTCCCCGATGCCGTAACCGTTAAAGTCGTAGAAGTCGGCCGCGTAAATGCGGTGATCCAGACCGTAGGAAGAGGTGTCCGTGCACACGACGATATCCGCCTGCAGTTCCTGCCGGATCTCGGCAAGGCGGCTCTCCATCGCGGCCTCCTCCTCGGGAGTGTACAGGTCGGCCTTATCCACCACGCGCGGCGCCTTCTCGTCATGGAACTTGGTGAAGTGTTCGGGGTCCTCGGGATACCAGGCAGGCTTATTTGTCATTTCCTGCGTCTGCGCCTCGTCTTCCTGCGCGATGACATCCGTATCGCCCTGGGAGGCGATCTCCTCCATGACCGCTTCAGTGGATCCCGCCTTGGCATCACCGTCCGCGTTCGCGTATCCCTCGATCGCCTTTTCCACAAATTTGTCGAGATACCCGACAGAAGCATACATCGGGCCAAAGGCGCCGTAATCGTCGTAATATTTGGGGAGCTGTTCTTCGATCCATGTTATGGAGTCTTCGGGCAGCAGGCCGTTCGCGTCCCCGAAGGTGTGGATCTGATAATCCTCTTTATCCCTGTCCCAGACCACCAGGTATCCGGAATTCGTACGGCCGGTCCCGTAGTGGTGCGCATCATAGAAATCTATGGCCAGGGAGTCCTCAGATTCATCGTCATGATCCCCTGTCCGCATGATCCAAAGGGCAACGTCCATATCGTATTTGTCCCTGAATTTTTGGCAGGACGATTCGAGCTCTGTCTTCTCGGCTTCGGAAAGGGAGCCGGTCTCGTCGGTGACACGCGCGTCATCGTTCGTCTCCGCGGCAAAAGCCCGGACTGCGCTTTGGGGCGCTGCGGCGATGGGGAGCGCCAGCGAAGCGATGAGAAGGGCGGCCAGAAAGCTGTATTTTAATCTATTCATCCTACTTGCGCCTCCTTTCTCAGAGCCCGAGGAAATAGCGGCCGACAGTGAGGGCGATCAGGATGCCGCTTACGAGCCCGAACCGCTTGAAGAAGTAGAGCGCGCTCGTGGCGGTGCTGGTCGGAAGCTCCCCGACAACTTTGCCGGTCTGCCCGTTTACCGCGAAGGGGTATGTCTGGCCTTCATGTTCGAGGCTGAACAGATAGACCGGGAAGAGAACATATTTGGCCGAGATATTCGTCGTAAGGTCGTATGATTTTGGCCTTGCCGTGGCATATCCATAGCTGGCCTGCGCGTCACACAGATTGTGTACACTGGTGCTCATACGTTTTTTGGCGCGGGCGGCCATATCATCCTTACCCTGGTCAAAGCGGTCCGCCGTGAAGCCGGCCAGATACCGCATGTCAAAAGCCTCGTCTCCCGGGAGTCAAACGGCTCCAGGGAATCCATCAGTTTATCATCCATCTTGCTGCCCGCGTCCACGGGGAGATCTTTGAAGTCCAGCGCGGCGCTGCGGACAAGATCGTAGTAGCTCGTCGTCTGAACGATGTAGTCGCCGCTTCTGCGCGACTTTACCGTGGTCCCCAGCAGGTTGATCGTACCGGATATGTGTCCGTCAAAGACCCAGAAAGGCACATAGACGCCGGTGACCTTGCTCATGGAAGCTTTTGAGAAAAAGCCCTTCGGAAGGAGCTTCTTGTCCCTGTAGTACCGGTTTACGGCATCAGGAAGGTCCTTCGCCTGGATCCGGAACGGAATGACGCCGTCCGGGCGGAGCTTGCCGGACACCTTATCGGTCAGGACGATATTGTTGCCGCAGTAGGGGCATGTGAGCGCGGCCTGCTCGGGCGGCGCGATGATCTCCGCGCCGCAGGAGACGCAGTTGTAGATCGGAAGATCAGCCGCGTCGACATGTTCCGCATTATGAAGGAGCGCGTCAAAGTCGACTCCGCTCAGGGTGGATTCCGGCGCATTTTGTTCGGCGCCCTCCCCAGGCGTCCCTTCCTTTTCCGCGGCGTTTTGTTTCGGATCTATTTTTGTCTGAGTGCCGCAATAGTCACAGACCATCAGTCCGGTCGCGGGGTCAAAGCGCATGGGCCCCCCGCAGTTCGGGCATTTCTGTTCAGCTACTTTACTCATTGGCAAACCTCCTTACATCAGGGGCGATCCATAAACCCCGGAAAATTACCGGGGAAAATGTAAACCTAATTTACCAAAGTAATTATACCATGGATTAATTAAACGGGACACAGCGGATGTAGATGTGCGGTGAATGCTGTATAATGATTTCAGACACCGGCAGCAGAATGGTTCATAAGGAGAAATACAGTGAAAAAGCGCTTGAAATACATAAGAAGATTGGGAATACAGACTGCCATGGTCGTCCTTATGACGGCCTGCGCGGCCGGCACGCCCGCCCAGGAGCCCGCGG
>CAJOLP010000044.1 GCA_905235465.1 uncultured Lachnospiraceae bacterium
GCGCCCTCACGGCAAATATCTACATATGTGAGGAAGTACCAGACAAAAAACAGGCTGAATACAGAATCCTTGAGCATACCTATGGCGTACAGGCTTATGAAGGGGCAAAGGCCCAAAAACCACATGCCGGCGCGGCGGTATTTGTACGGAATGGCGAGGCGCTCCATACGGCACAGCATCACGGAGAGGGTGACCGCCGTGGCGGCCGCCTGTGTGCAGCAGTAGAGGAAGACGCCCATGGTCCGGCCGACAAACCGGCCGAGGCCTTCGGTGAAGAGCACGAAGAGGAATGTGTCGGTGACCGGGTGGTGGTCGTTCAGGAAGCAGCTGATGAGGGGCTCGCCGGGATTCCAGCTGATTTCGATCGGCATCGTGCCGGTGATGAAATCTTTGATCTGGTTGGTGGTGTCCATGCTGCCGACGCCCGGGAAGAAGACGAGCAGGTAGGGGAGGTACAGGGCGAAGAGCAGGAGCGCTGTGAGCAAAACACTGCGAGCGTTCCACCTGCAGAGTATTTTTTGGGAGTCGTCCGCCTCGGCACTTTTCTCGGCACTTTTATCGAAGCGGGCGATCAGTTTCCAGAGGAGGATGAAGACTATAGTATAGGTGAGTGCCTGCAGGCCGGAGGTCAGGAGCTGTTGGGCTCCGGAGAATTGCCATCCGCCGGATGTGCGCACATGTTCCACGGCGACCGTGAAGACGGAGAGCGCCGCGGCGCACAGGATACAGAGTATTTTCCTTGGCCTTGACAAAGACAAATCTATACCTCCTCATGAGTTGACGAGCGAAGTCGTGATGAAACAAAAATCTTACGAAATCCTGATGACTCAGCCGGCGAAATAGTGTAAAGCCAACCTATTATAGCACATGTATTGTGAAAAATGAGTATTGCGCCATTCATACAGTTGTGTTATAAAAATAACGATATTGTTGCGGCATTTGCTATGGAAATACATGTTTGCGCTTGCTTTTAATCAGGCAACCGCATATAATTGGTGCGGAAACCAATTGTATACATGTAAACCAAATGCAGATGGCAATGCACAATGCAGAAAGCTGAACCGCGCCGAAGATGAAAGGAAGTATTATGGCGAAAGTTGATTTGACAAAGTATGGTATCACAGGAACCACAGAAATCGTCCACAATCCCAGTTTTGAGTATCTGTATGAAGCTGAGATGGACCCCGCGCTCACAGGTTATGAGAAGGGCCAGCTGACAGAGCTTGGTGCTGTCAACGTTATGACCGGTATTTTTACCGGACGCTCCCCTAAAGACAAATATATCGTCATGGATGAGAATTCCAGAGATACTGTTTGGTGGAATACGCCCGAGTATCCCAATGACAACCATGTTCTCACCGAGGAGAACTGGGCGATCCTCAAGGATATCGCGAAGAATGAGCTTTCCAACAAGAAGCTTTATGTCGTCGACGCTTTCTGCGGCGCCAACAAGGACACCCGCATGGCGGTCCGCTTCATCGTTGAGGTGGCCTGGCAGGCTCACTTCATTAAGAACATGTTCATCCAGCCCACAGATGAGGAGCTGGAGAGCTTCGAGCCCGATTTCGTTGTTTACAACGCTTCCAAGGCTAAGGTAGACAATTACAAGGAGATGGGCCTCAATTCCGAGACCGCTGTCGCCTTCAATATCACAAGCCGCGAGCAGGTCATCATCAACACCTGGTACGGCGGTGAGATGAAGAAGGGTATGTTCTCCATGATGAACTACTATCTGCCTCTGAAGGGCATCGCTTCCATGCACTGCTCGGCGAATACAGATATGAATGGTGAAAATACTGCCATCTTCTTCGGCCTTTCCGGCACAGGCAAGACCACCCTTTCCACAGATCCCAAGAGACTGCTGATCGGCGATGACGAGCACGGCTGGGACGATGAGGGCGTGTTCAACTTCGAGGGCGGCTGCTACGCGAAGGTCATCAACCTGGACAAGGATTCCGAGCCCGACATCTACAACGCGATCCGCAGGGATGCGCTTTTAGAGAACGTCACGGTCGACGAAAACGGCAAGATCGATTTCGCGGACAAGAGCGTCACAGAGAACACCCGCGTTTCCTATCCGATCGAGCACATCGACAAGATCGTCAAGAAGGTTCGCCCGATCTCCGCAGGCCCTGCCGCTGAGAACGTTATCTTCCTGAGCGCGGATGCGTTCGGTGTTCTGCCGCCTGTCTCTATTTTGACTCCCGAGCAGACACAGTACTACTTCCTCTCCGGTTTCACAGCAAAGCTGGCCGGTACAGAGAGAGGCATCACGGAGCCCACACCTACTTTCTCCGCATGCTTCGGTCAGGCGTTCCTGGAGCTGCCTCCGACCAAGTACGGCGAGGAGCTGGTCAAGAAGATGGAGAAGAGCGGAGCGAAGGCTTATCTGGTCAACACGGGCTGGAACGGCACCGGCAAGCGTATTTCCATCAAGGATACCCGCGGCATCATCGACGCGATCCTGAACGGCGACGTGCTTAAGGCGCCCACCAAGAAGATCCCTTACTTTGACTTTGAAGTGCCCACAGCTCTTCCGGGCGTTGATCCCGCGATCCTTGATCCCCGCGATACCTATGCGGATCCTGAGGAGTGGAACAAGAAGGCAGAGGATCTGGCCGGCCGCTTCATCAAGAACTTCCACAAGTATGAAGGCAGCGAAGCGGGCAAGGCGCTCGTGGCAGCAGGCCCGCAGCTTTGATGGGGTCCTGATCGGCTGAATTTGTGAATATTTGATTTGGAGGATGGAACATATTCTCCCGGCCTCTTAAGCAGGGGGCGGGAGATGTGTTCCATCTTTTTTGCGTCCTGGCATGCTGCGTCGGGACAGGCACGCCGGTCGGGATTTAAGAGGCGCGCGCGCAAGCCCACATTGCATAAAAAGCGTCTTTGTAATAAAATACTTCTATACGCCGACATCTGCGGCGGCGTATGTGTATTTTGATATAAGCGCGATTGTGTCTAATCGGGAGGCGTCTTATGGGTAAAGAGATCAAAACCATCGGTGTACTTACAAGCGGCGGCGACGCGCCGGGCATGAATGCCGCGATCCGCGCGGTCGTAAGGGAAGCCCTGCACAATAAATGTAAAGTGATCGGTATTCAGAGGGGCTATAAGGGCCTTCTGAATGAGGAATTCCATGAGATGAAGTCTGTGGATGTGGCAGGCATCATTCATCAGGGCGGCACGGTGCTCGGCACGGCCAGATGCCCCGAGTTCAGGGAAGAGGAAGTGCAGGAGAAGGCAGCCGAGATCTGCAACAAGCACAGTATTGACGGTATCATTGTCATCGGCGGAGACGGTTCTTACCGCGGCGCGCAGGCTCTTTCCAGACATGGGATCAACACCATCGGCCTGCCCGGCACGATCGATCTGGACATTGCCTGTACGGAGTATACGATCGGCTTTGATACGGCCGTCAACACGGCGATGGAGGCGATCGACAAGGTCAAGGATACATCGTCCTCCCACGAGAGGTGCAGTATCATTGAGGTCATGGGGCGCAACGCCGGTTACATCGCGCTGTGGTGCGGCATTGCCAACGGCGCGGAGAATATTCTGATCCCTGAGCGCTACGATTATGATGAGCAAAAGATCGTCGATGACATCATCGCCAACAGGCGCCTGGGCAAGAAGCATCACCTGATCATAAACGCGGAGGGCATCGGGCACTCCACTTCTATGGCGAGGCGGATCGAGGCCGCGACCGGCGTTGAGACGCGCGCGACTATCCTGGGCTACATGCAGCGCGGCGGCTCGCCGACCTGTAAGGACCGCTATTACGCGTCGATCATGGGCGCGTATGCTGTCGATATTTTGACCCAGGGGAAGACCAACCGCGTCGTCTGCTACCAGAACGGCCAGTTCATGGACATGGACATTGAGGAGGCGCTTTCCATGACAAAGGCGATCAATGAGTATGAGTATCAGATCAGCGAGAATATTTGCTGACGACCGCGCCAGTGTCAGGACAAAACACAGATAGAAGCACATGATGGATACGGCCGGGCGACGCGTTCGCCCGGTCTTTTTAAGGACAAGAAACAAATGAGAGCGGAATTCATTACGTCTGTGGCCAATCAAAAAGTTAAAAAACTGACGGCCCTCCAGAAGAAGGCGAAACTCAGAAGAGAGGAGCAGACATTTATCATCGAGGGAGAGCGTCTCTTTCGCGACACGCCGGCCCGCTTTGTCAGGGAGATCTTTGTGACAGAGGAGTTCCTCATAGCAAATGAGAAGCTGGTGAGCCGTAAGCTGGCGGAGACGGAGCGCGCGGTACCGGTCACAGTGCTGACGCAGGCAGTATTTGAAAAAGTGTCCGCCACACAGACCCCGCAGGGTGTAATGTGCGCGGCGCGGATGCCGTCTTATGAGATGAAGGACCTCATGGGCAGCGGCAAAAATACCGCGGCGCCGCTTCTACTTATTCTGGAGAATATTCAGGACCCCGGAAATCTGGGCACGATCTTTCGGACCGCGGAGGCGGCCGGCGCGACGGGCATCCTCATGAGTGAGGGGACGGCGGATCTTTTCAACCCCAAAACGGTGCGGGCGACCATGAGCGCGATCTTTCGGATGCCCTTTGTGTACACGCGCGATCTGACGGGGGATATTGTAAGGCTCCGGGATGAGGGCGTGCAGGTCTACGCGGCGCACCTTGGCGCAAAGAAGGCCTATGATGAGTACGATTATCGCGGGGCAAGCGCTTTTTTGATCGGGAATGAGGGGAACGGCCTGACCGACGCGGCCGCCGGCGCGGCATCGCACAGACTTCTGATCCCGATGCAGGGCGAGATCGAATCGCTCAATGCCGCTATGGCGGCAGGGATACTGGCGTATGAGGCGTCCCGGCAGCGAAGGCATCCGGAGGCGTGAGACTTCCCGGCAGCGCAGGCGTCCGGAGGAGTGAGGAGATTTGGCAGCGCGGGCATTCGTTTGACATCCTACCTTGTTATGGTATGATGGACAGAGCAGCGAAAAGCGGCGAATGACATAAAACATAGGATGCGCTGCAACAGGCGGATTTCGGCAATTTTTTTGAGGGAGGTGACGCGGAAATGGGATTGGAAAGTATTCAGATTTGGGCAGTCCTGATGGCTGGACTTCTCCTTATTGAAGTCCTGACAGTGAATCTGACGACGATCTGGTTTGCGGCCGGCGCGCTGGCGGCCCTGATCTGCGCGCTTTTAAACTTGCCGCTATGGGTTCAGATCACTGTCTTTGTGGTCGTATCGGTCGTGACGCTTTTTTTTACGAAGCCGTTTGCGGAGAAGATGCGGAAAAAAGTCGTGCCCACAAACGCGGACAGTCTGATCGGGCAGGAAGCCATTGTCACAAAGCGCATTGACAATATTCGCGGCACGGGAGAAGTCAAGATCAACGGGCAGTACTGGACAGCCCGTTCGGTGAATCCGGAGCACACGATCGATAGGGATGAGATCGTTATGGTCCGCGCGATCGAAGGCGTCAAGCTGATCGTCGGCAAGAGAATCGATGAAGCCGCGGACAAGGCGGAGTCATAACTTGTTCTAACAGGAGGATTTGATATGAGTGGATTTATTACAATCATTGTGCTGCTTGTAATTCTGTTATTGGTGGCAGCCTCATGCATTAAAGTCGTGCCGCAGGCGCACGCGTATGTTCTCGAGAGACTGGGCGCCTATTATGACACCTGGAATGTGGGTCTGCACTTCAAGCTCCCGATCATCGACAGGGTGGCCAGAAGGGTAAATCTTAAGGAGCAGGTCGTCGACTTCCCGCCGCAGCCCGTGATCACAAAGGATAATGTCACGATGCAGATCGATTCGATCGTGTTTTTCCAGATCACGGACGCCAAGCTGTTCACATACGGCGTGGAGAATCCGATCATGGCCATCGAGAATCTGACCGCGACGACGCTCAGAAATATCATCGGCGATATGGAGCTGGACGAGACGCTGACTTCCCGCGAGACCATCAACACCAGGATGCGCGCGTCGCTGGACGTCGCGACAGATCCCTGGGGCATCAAGGTGACCCGCGTCGAGCTCAAGAATATCACACCGCCGGCCGCGATCCGCGAGGCGATGGAGAAGCAGATGAAGGCAGAGCGCGAGAGGCGTGAGTCCATCCTGAGGGCGGAAGGTGAGAAGAAGTCCGCAGTCCTTGTGGCGGAAGGCAAGAAGGAATCCCTGATCCTGCAGGCGGAAGCGGACAAGGCCGCGACCATCCTCGCCGCGGAAGCGCAGAAGGAAAAGATGGTGCAGGAGGCCGAGGGCCGCAGCGAAGCGATCCGCAAGGTGCAGGAGGCGAACGCGGACGGCATCCGCATGATCCGCGAGGCTGGCGCCGACGAGGCGGTTCTTCGTCTCAAGAGCCTGGAGGCGTTTACCCAGGCGGCGGACGGCAAGGCGACGAAGATCATCATTCCTTCCGAGATCCAGGGCATCGCAGGCCTTGCGGCGTCTGTGAAGGAGCTGATGAGGGACGATGCGCCGGCAGCGGACAGCGAAGGTTAATTAACAAAAAGCAGTGCGGCCCGAGCCTTTAAAGTGAGGCGGGGCCTCAGCTGACAAATAGACAGCAGGAGTCAGGCTGACAGAGGACTAAGGGAGAGTAGAGAGATGGCAAATATAGATCTCAAGGGGCGCGATTTTCTCAAGCTGGAGGACTTCACTGAAGAGGAGATCCTTCATTTTCTTGACACGGCCGAGCAGCTCAAGGGATTCAAGAAAAAGGGTATTCCGCACGAACTGTGCAAGGGCAAAAGCATCGCCCTGATCTTTGAGAAGACCAGTACCAGAACACGCTGCGCGTTTGAGGTCGCGGCGCACGATCTGGGTGCTTTTACGACTTATCTGGATCCGTCCGGTTCGCAGATCGGCAAGAAGGAAAGCATCGCGGACACGGCGCGCGTGCTCTCGCGCATGTACGACGGCATCGAGTACCGCGGGTACGGGCAGGAGATCGTGGAGGAGCTGGCAAAATACAGCGACGTCCCGGTCTGGAACGGTCTTACGGATGAGTGGCATCCGACCCAGATGCTGGCGGACCTTTTGACGATCCGCGAGCACTTCGGATATCTGAACGGCATTAAGCTCACGTTCTTTGGCGACTGCCGCTTCAATATGGCCGACAGCTGGATGTTTGCCGGCGCGAAGATGGGCATGCATATCACACTTTGCTCCAGCAAGCGGTATTTTCCCCAAAAGGACCTGGTGGAGCGGGCCCGCGCCATCGCGGCCAAAAACGGCGGCAGCATCACGCTGGAGGAGGATCCCAAAAAGGGCGCGTCAGGCGCTGACGTCCTGTACACCGATGTGTGGGTGTCCATGGGTGAGCCCAGAGACGCGTGGGCGGAGAGGATCGAGGACATGAAGCCTTATCAGGTCAGCATGGATCTGATGAAGGCGGCCAGCCCGCAGGCGGTATTCATGCATTGTCTGCCCGCGTTCCACGATCAGGGCACAGTGATCGGCAGGCAGGTTTACCACGAATTCGGCATGTCGGAGCTCGAGGTGACCAATGAGGTCTTTGAGAGTGAGCAGTCCATTGTTTTTGAGGAGGCGGAAAACCGCATGCACACGATCAAGGCGGTGATCGCGTGCACTCTGGTGTAGTGTTGATGTGGTTTGGTGCAGTCTATGGATAAAAAGCAGATGATTCTGCAGATGCTTAGAGATGCGGATGACTATGTCTCCGGGCAGCAGATCGGCGACCGGCTGGGGGTGTCCAGAACGGCCGCGTGGAAACTGGTAGGCAAGCTCAAGGAGGAAGGATATCCGATCGAGGCGGTGACCAAAAAAGGGTACCGCCTCCTTTCTGTGGATGACAAAGATATTTTTAATGAAAAAGAGATCGCGAACCAGATGCGGACGGTCTGGGCGGGGCACCCCCTTTTGTTCAAAGAGGTGACCGGCTCCACCAACGCGGACGCGTTTCAGGCCTCGGAGGAGGGCTTTCCCCACGGGACGCTGATCGTGACGAGCCAGCAGACGGCGGGCAGAGGCCGCCGCGGCAGGGAGTGGATCTCGCCGCCGGACGAAAATATTTACATGAGTATTTTGCTGCGGCCGGCGCTGCGGCCTGAGGCCGCGCCCATGCTGACGCTCGTGCAGGCGCTGGCGGTGTGCGAGGCCGCGCAGGAGATCTGCGGAGGGCGGGTGCAGTTTGCCATCAAGTGGCCCAATGACCTGGTGGTGCGGGTCGGGGGAGGCGCCTACCGGAAGTGCTGCGGTATTTTGACCGAGATGCGGCTGGAGGAGAATGAGATCCGGGACGTGGTGATCGGCATCGGCATCAATGTCAATCAGACTGAGTTTCCGGATACGATCCGGGAGACGGCCACTTCCATCGCGCTCGCGATGGCGGAGGATGGCGCGGCATTTCGGAGGATCAACCGCGCGGCGCTCACAGCCGGAATCTGGGAGAAGTTTGAGATATATTACGACCGGTTTGAAAAGGCGCAGAGCCTTGCCCCGCTTCGGGAAGCATACGAAGCGAGACTTGTGAATACAGGGCGGGCCGTGCGCGTGCTGGACCCGGCAGGCCCCTTTGACGGCGTAGCGGCGGGCATCACGGATTACGGGGATCTCGTCGTCCGCCCTGCGGACGGCTCGCCGGACAGACACGTCTCATCCGGTGAGGTTTCGGTGCGGGGCGTAAACGGATATGTCTGATGCAGCGGGAGGAAATACATTGAATGAGGACAATTACCGCATTATTCTGTGCGGTGCGAATGCGTACGAAAAGAAGTATTACTTCAATAATAA
>CAJOLP010000045.1 GCA_905235465.1 uncultured Lachnospiraceae bacterium
GGACGCGATCGTCATCGCGGGAGATCTGTACGACAAATCCATCCCCTCCGCGGAGGCGGTGGAGCTGTTTGACAGCTTTCTCAACGCGCTGACGCAGGCAGCGCCGGATGCCGAGATCATGATGATCAGTGGCAATCACGACAGCGCCGTGCGCGTCAACATCTACCGCTCGCTCCTCAAAAAGCAGAAGGTCCATATGATCGGCCTGCCGCCCCGGACCCCGGAGGAGCACATCCAGAAAGTGGTTCTTCACGATCAGTACGGCGATGTGAATTTTTACCTGCTGCCGTTTGTGAAGCCGACGACAGTGCGGGCTGTGGTCAGCACTGTCGAAGAAGAGGGGGCGCTCAGTTATGACGAGAGCGTGCGGAGGCTCCTGGCCCGGGAGGAGATCGATGAGGACAGCCGCAACGTCCTTGTCAGCCATCAGTTCTACGTGCCCCGGGGCGTTGACCCCGCGCAGATCGAGCGCATGGATTCGGAAATACGGACAGTCGGCAACATCGATGAGGTGGGCGCGGATGTGCTGGCGCCCTTCGATTACGCGGCGCTCGGCCACATCCACAAACCCATGCGCGCCGGCTCAGAGTACTACAGGTACTGCGGGACGCCGCTGGCAGTCTCGGTGAGCGAGGCAGGCCAGCAGAAGGGCGTTCTTATGGTCGAGATGGGTCAAAAGGGAGATGTCGACGTGCGTGTCCTTCCTCTGACGCCGCTTCGGCAGGTGCGCGTGATCCGCGGCACGCTGGAGGAGGTGCTTGAGGAGCCGAGCGACGACTACGTGCGGGTCGTCCTCACGGATGAGATCGACCTGGATGTCATCGACATGCAGACGGATCTGCGCAAGGCGTTTCCGCACCTTCTGGAGATCCGAAGGGAGACGGAGCGGACGGCGGACTATTCGGCTGCTGTCACCGCACAGGAGGCGCTGGATCCCTTCGGGCTGTGCTGTTCTTTCCTTCCGGATCTGTCTGAGGAGGAGAAGGATATTCTCAGGGATGTGATCAATACAGTGATGTAATACAGAAGAAATGGAGAGAGTATGAGACCGCTTCTACTCAAGATACAGGCGTTTGGATCCTACAGGGATCTGACAGCCATAGATTTCACAAAGCCGGATCAGAACCTGTTTCTGATCACGGGAGATACAGGCGCGGGAAAGACGACGATCTTTGACGCCATGGTATTTGCACTGTATGGAGAGGCCAGCTCCGGCGCGAACCGAAAGGACGGCGAGGAGCTTCAAAGCCAGTACGCGGAGCTGAGTGTGGAGCCCTGTGTGGAGCTCACCTTCCGGGAGAAGGGAGAGATCTATACGGTATCGCGCTCTCCCCGCCACTCCCGCCCGCTGAAGAGAAGAGGACAGAATGAAACCAGAGTCGTGGGGGAGACGGTCTCTTTGACGTATCCGGACGGCTCGGTCAGCACGCAGAATGTCCGGGAGGTGAACGCCGCGATCGAGGAGCTCATCGGACTGAACAAGGATCAGTTCATGCAGGTGGCCATGATCGCGCAGGGAGAGTTCATGGATATGCTGCGGGCCAAGAGCAGCGACAAGAAGGACGTCTTCAGAAAGCTCTTCAGGACAGAGGTCTATCAGTCGATGGTCGATGAACTGGACCGCCGGCGCAAAAATATCTACGGGGAGATGGAGAGTCAGCGGAATTTTATCAGGGCGGAGGCAGGCCATGTGGTGATCCCGGAAAGCTTTCGTGACAGTGAAGAGCTGTCAGAGCTGCGGGAGGATCTGACCGGAAGCGGCATGATCACGGACATCAAATCCGCGAGGTTTTCCGTCATGCTTGAGGCCCTGTGCCTGAATCTGGAGAAAGAAAAGGAGGCGGCGCAGGAAGCTTATGACAAGGCGGCCGCGGCAAGGGACGCAAAGCGGGACGCGCTGACCGGCGCGGACAATCTGGAGAAATTTTTCGCGCAGCTGGACACAGCCAAGAGGGAACTTGAGGAGTGTGAGGCTCTGGAACAGGCGATGGCGCAAAAAAGAGAGGACGTGCGCCGGATCAACGCCGCGTATGAGATCCGCTCTGTGTGGCTTCGGTATGATGACAGCCGGCAGGCGGCTGAGCGCACGGCAAAACAGCAGACAGAACTGCTGAAGGAGATGCCGGCCCTGGCGGAGCAGGAGAAGAACCTGTCACAGCAGGAGGCGCAGTGCCGGGAGACCGCTGAGAAGGAGCGGGAAAACTATACAAAAGTCTGGGAAAAGGCAAAGGCTGAAAAGGCATTGGTCGACAGGCTGGACGGGCTTTCTTTGGAGGCGGAGGAAAAGGAAAAAATTGCCCGAACAGCCAAAGCTTCTGAAGAAAAGGCCCGGGGCGATCTCAGCAGGTTGGAGAGCGAAGAGGAAGCATGGAAGCAGGTCGAAGAGAAGAACCGACAGGCCGGAGAGCGCCTGGCGCTCTGGGAGGTGCGCGGGAGCGAGGCCGAGCGGATCGGGCAGGATCTCAGTAAAGCCGACGATGCCCTTCATGATTTAGGGGAGTGCCTGAATGAGGCCAAGAAGGCTGCGTCTGCATATCATCAGATACAGGAAAAGGCGCAGGCGGAGGCCTCGAAGTATGTGGCGGCCACCGGCGCCTATCTGGATGCCCAGGCGGGATTTCTGGCTCAGGAGCTCCGGGAGGGCGAGCCCTGCCCTGTCTGCGGCTCCACGACACATCCGAACCCCTGCGCGCTGCATGCCGGCGGCGAGGTGCCCGACCGCGAGACGCTGGATGCCATGAGGGAAAACGCGGACAGACTCAAATCAGAGGCGGCCAATGCCTCCAATCTGTCCGGGGAGGCGGCGGCGCGCTACCATGAGCGCCGTGAGGCGCTTAAAGAGAGTCTTAAAGGGATCCGGGCACGCCTTGATCTGGCAAGAGGGGTGTCTGAGGAAAGCGGCGCGGCAGGAATGCCGGAAAACGAGGCTGAAGAGAAGAGGCTGTCGATTCCCAAAATGCACGAAGATCTGGATCATTACAGAGAAGCGCTTGATTTGGAAGGGGATCGGCTTAAAAAGGATGCCGAGGCGCTCAATAAGGCGAGAGAATGGCTGAGCGCGGCGGCGGATCAGAAAAAGAAGATCTCCGATCAGATCAGGGAGGCCGGGGAGCAGTCCGCGAACGCGGCCGCGGCACAGGCGTCCATCAACGCGCAGATCAATACGCTGAAAGGTGAGCGGCAGTATTCCAGCCTGGAAGAGGCCGACAAGGAAGTGAAGGAAGCAAAGGAGCGCAGCGACAATGCGGAAGCGGCCCACACTAAGGCAAGGGAAGCGGCACTGAGCGCCAAGACGCGGAAAGAGAAGGCGGAAGCGCTCCTGCGGCAGTGCGAGGAGGATCTTCCGCGGCTGACAGGGGAGGCCGACGCGCGCAAAGAGGAGTATCGGGAGGCGTGTCTTAAAAATGATTGTCATCAGGAGCCGGAAAAGGGCTGGAAGAAGATCACGGACCAATACCCCAGGGAAGAGGCGGAACGTCTTCGCAAAGAGATCGACGCGCATGCCGCCAGAAAGGCAGCGGCGCAGAGGATGAAGGCATCCGCGCAGGAGGCGATCGCAGATCAGAAGAGACCGCAGACCGAGATCCTCAGACAGGAAGCGCAGGCGGCGGAAGAGGCGCTGGGAGGCGCGGCTGCCGCGCTGGAATCCGTCAAAAGACAGTACCTTGCGGACAGCGAGGCACTGGATAAAATGGGGCCGCTCCTTGCCGAATACGGTAAGAAGCAGAGAGAGTATCAGCAGGTGAACAGTCTTTGCAACAGACTTTCCGGAAAGGTGAGCGGCGCGCACATGGATATTGAGACGTTTGTGCAGCGCTATTATCTGGAGAAGATCCTAAGGTCTGCCAACCGGAGATTTCTGGAGATGTCGGCGGGGCAGTTCGAGCTTCGCATGTACGACATAGAAAAGGCGGGCGAGGGCAAAAACAGAGGGCTCGATCTCATGGTCTACTCCGTCGTGACCGGAAAGGAGAGAGAGGTGCGCACACTCTCCGGCGGAGAGTCCTTTATGGCGGCGCTTTCCCTGGCGCTGGGCATGGCGGATCAGATATCGGAGACAACGGCGGCCATCAGCCCCGAGATCATGTTTATCGACGAGGGATTCGGATCGCTGGATGATCACGCCCGGGGACAGGCGGTCAGAGTCCTGCAGCAGATGGCCGGCGGATCCAAGCTGATCGGCATCATTTCCCATGTGACGGAGCTCAAAAATGAGATCGAGGATCAGCTGCTGGTGACCAAAGATGACAATGGGAGCCATATCCGGTGGCAGATCAGTTAAAAAACAACAGAATTCACAAAAAATAAATACTTTTCTCGTCGATTATGTAGTAAAATAACAGGTGTCAAAAAAGAACTGCATTCGCCCGCGGACAGCGCGGCGGACAGTACAAAACTATGGAGGTATTGGGATGAGTGGATTCACAAAGTTATTAGTAGGCTTACTCGGAGTCGGTGCGGCACTTGGCGCGGCATATTATGCCGAAAAGAAAAAAGCTGAGGAGAACGCAGCGCTCGATGTCGATGAATTCGATGACGATTACACAGACGATTATACAGAGGTTGATGAAGACGAGCCCGAAGTAGAGGTGACTGTGGAGCCTGAGGAAGAGGAGGCTGAAGTAGAGGTCACTGTGGAGCCTGAGGCAGAGGAGCCCAAGGCAGAGGAACCCAAGGCAGAGGAGCCCAAGGCTGAAGAGCCTGCGGCTGAGGCGCCCGCAGCGGAGGAGCCCAAGGCAGAAGAGAAGCCGGCCAAAAAAGCGAAAAGCCGCAAGAAAAAGACTGAGGAGAAGAAAGAAGAGGCAAAAGAGGAGCCCGAGGCAAAAAAAAACTGAGAGCTCAGAAAAAGGCTGAGGAGTCCGCTGAAAAGAAAGAGATAAGCACCTATCTGGAGGCGGATCTGGACGGCGACGGCAAAATAGACGCGCTCTCTGTCGATGCGGATGGTGACGGCAAAGTGGACGCGGTCGCGGTCGATACCGATGATGACGGCGTAGCGGACAAGATCTTTATGGATCTGGACGGTGACGGCAAACTGGATACTATTTTGGAAGAACAATAAGCCGCCCGCGGTGGAGGCATGCGCTGTTTTGAAATGATCGTGTGGATTTTGGAATCGGCTCCGTATATATAGACAGAAGCGATACATATGATTTTGCATGATCAACTTGAAAAAGAGCGTGTTCATTGAGAAGATTACAAGGAGGCTTAAAATGAGCGATAGTATCAAAAAGATCAACGATGTTGATTTGGAAAAGGTAAGCGGCGGTGTTTCAGAGCTTGGTTCCGGTTCGGCTGCCAAGAAGATCACCCCCAAGTGGGTCGAAGTGACTGCCACTACTCTCAATATCAGAGAGTATCCGAACGGACCGATCATCGGTTCCTACAGCAAGGGCGACAAGATCCTGGTGGACAGGATGTCCAAGGACGGCCTGTGGTATGGGTTTGAGAATTATCTGCCCACCGGCGGCAAGAGTGTCGGCTATGTCAGCGCGCAGTATGTAAGAGACTGTGCGGATCCCACGAACGGAGCAGTGGGCTGAGCAGTATTTTTAAAAAAATACAGTGAATGAAACAGGGCGTTCCCGCCGGATGGCGGGGGCGCCTTTTTGCGTGGAAAAGGGACGCGGGGCGGCATATATGGTATAATGTAAAAAAGAAATTTTTGAAATGAATCAGCGTTTAAAATCTGTGCCTCAAGGCGGGGAGGTAGACTATGGGGATGGTCAAATCAGACTTTTTTACGGACTTCGACAGAATAGAAGTCATGGAGATGCCTTTTACAGACAAAGAGCTGGAGGAAATGGCTTCGGATGAGCTGCGGGAGCGCCTTACGCAGTGGTTTGCCGGCCACGGCAGCGAGGGGTACGGGGACGAACTGTATCTGCCTGCCGAGCTGGTGATGGCGCTTTTTGAGGATCAGGCTTTCTGGGCCCGGTTCATGATGCTGGCGGACAGCGGGGAATGTCTGGTGATCGGCAATGCGGTGCAGGCCTATACGTCGGAGCATATCGCGCGGATGGGGCAGACAGAGGAAGACGTCAGGCAGAATGTCCTTCTTTTCTATGAGAATTCGGACATGATCACGGACTATATCAATCAGATCCTGTCGGGCACCGACGAGTGGGTGACCGGCTTGTACGTGTTTGCCAACGGCTGGATCGGGGTCGAGACGGAGCGGCCGGCCGGTGAGGAGTGGAATGACGAGGAGCCCGAACAGAGGGATGATGACTTTGACGACCGGGATCCGGTGTCAAAACCCGCTTCCAGCTACCTGATCACCGCGGAAGGGGATCTGGTCGCCACGCCGGACATCCGGTATGATGTGTCTGCCTGGATGGACTTTGTGGACATGTTCTCGGCAATCAACGAGGAGGCGCTTGCCGGCGATCCCAATGCCGACAGGGCGGAAAAAAAGAGAAAGGAAGAGGGCAGCGCAGAGGGCGATTACATCGTATTTTCGGAGGATGTGAGGGAAGCCGTGCAGCAGGGACGGCCGATCGTCCTGATCGAGAGCGCGGCGACCTTCGGCGGCATGATCTATCCGGGCATCGAGGAATTCGCGTTCAAGATGCAGAAGACGATCCGGGAGAGCGGCGCGGTGCCCGCGTTCACGGCGATCCTGAACGGGCAGATCCATATCGGCCTGACGCCGGAAGAGATCATGTATCTGGCCAAGCGGTACGGGTCCATTCCCAGGGCGACCGCGAGAGATATTCCGGTGCTTATGGCCAAACACGCCGACGGCGTCATGACCATCGCGGCCACCGTACAGACCGCGGCTGTGGTCAAACTCCCCATCGTGTGCGGGAGCGGCATCGGCGGCGTGCAGCTGGAGGCGGAGAAGACGTGGGATGTCTCCACGGATCTGGAATCCCTTGCCAGACATCAGGTCATGGTCATCTGTTCCGGCACTAAGCCGGCACTGGATCTTCCGATGACGATGGAGTATCTGGAGACGTCCGGCGTTCCGGTGATCGGATACCGCACGGACCGGATGCCGGAATATATGGTGCGCGGGAGCGAATTCCGTCTCACCTACCGCATGGACGAGCCGGAAGATTTGGCAGAGGTCATGCGGATCAAGAAGCAGATGGATATTCCGGGCGGTGTATTGATCGTCAATCCCGTGCCGGAGGAATTTGAGCTGGGTCCGGAGAGGACGCGGGACGCCGTGGAGCAGGCTATGGAGGACGCTAAGCGCAACCGCGTGGCCGGCAGGGCAGCCGTGGGCTACGTGATGGGAAGCATCAAGGATCAGCTCGGAGAGGACAGCGCCGAATCACAGAAGGCGTTTCTGATCAACAACGCGATGCTGGCGGCGCAGCTTGCGTGCGCGTATCAGAACGGGAAGTGATCGGGCCGGCGCGCGGGGAGTGCGCAAATCGCGCGGCCGCGCAGGCGCGCAATGCGGTATTTTAGCGCGTTATGCGCCATACACAGGATTTTTGGAAGAGGATTGCACAGGATCTGTTGCAATCCTCTTTTTTATCCGATACGATGATTGTGCCGGCGTTCTGCCGGCCGGCCGGGGCGTTCTGCCGCGGCGGCGTTTTTCAAGACAATGCATGATCATAAGGAGCAGGCGCAGGCCCCACGCTGTGATACCGCGCCTGGGAAAGGAGCGCGATGAAACTGACTTACGAAGAGTTCTGCGAGAAGATCCTGGAGTACCTGAGGGAGAATAAGGACTGGGTGATCCTGACGGACTGGATCAGCGAGGAAGAGGAGGAGACCAGGCATGATCGCGGTCAGAGTGCCGCCGCGAATCTGGCCGCATCGGAAAATCTGATCGAAATGGAAATGGAAAAGGGCCCGTTCTACGAGTATCTGACCATCTCGGCGGACGTCCTGTATGAAATGTACGGGCGCGACGGCTGGGCTGCGGTGACAGGAGCCATAGACCGGCGGACCAGGGGACAGGGGAGAGCGCTCAGACGCGCGCAGGCCGAGGACTACACGAAGTGGCTCGACGATGACGGGCGGGCGCTCTACGGGGAGCTAAGGGAGATCCGCGCCTCCTTCGCGGCGCAGAAGCAGCTCCCGCCGTATTTTATCTGCGTGAACAGGGCTCTGTACGAGATGTGCCGGGAACAGCCGCTGACAAAGGAAGATCTCAAGTCGGTGTACGGGATCGGGGAGAAGAGCGCGGAGGCCTACGGCGACGCGTTTATCAGTAAGATCCGGGAGTTCACAGGGGGACATAAGAGGACGATGGTCCTGGAATACGCCGCGGCAAAGGCATGATCTGCCCCGTGGGATATGATGCGGTCAATGAGCCTTGTGGTATATAAAAAACTCAGGATTGTATACGAGAGTACAAATTATCATTGAAAGTCAGGGGCAATTCCTTTATAATTCATTTGAAATACAGGGAAAGATGTATTTTCAAAATGGAAAGATGGGAGGAAGTTTGGATTGAAACCCTATGCTGAAATGACCAAGGAAGAGCTTACCGCTGAGCTGGAAGCTCTGAAAGCGCAGTACAAGAAGTATCAGAAGATGGATCTGAATCTGGATATGAGCCGCGGAAAGCCCTGCACCGAGCAGCTCGATCTCTCTATGGGCATGATGGATGTGCTCAATTCCGGGAGCGATCTGACCTGTGAGGACGGCACGGACTGCCGCAATTACGGCGTTCTGACCGGCGTGCAGGAGGCCAAAATACTGCTTGGCGATATGATGGAGAATAGTCCGGAAAATATCATTATTTTCGGAAACTC
>CAJOLP010000046.1 GCA_905235465.1 uncultured Lachnospiraceae bacterium
CGGGCGATAATTATGTGGGTGTTGAGATCGAGATGCCCGTTGTCAATCTGTCCGGCGGCGCCACTGATCAGGATGTGACGCGCCGCGCGGCGAGCAGTTTCATCAAGGAGTTTAACTTTGTCCCGCAGGGCATTGACGCGCAGGGCAATGTCTATTCGGCGACCGATCCTCTGACCGGGGACAATCTGTCCTTTGACTGTTCTTACAACAACATGGAATTTTCCTTCGGCAGGGAGGAGCGGATCGCGGACATCAGCGATCGGTTCCGGAAGTATGTCCGCTGTCTGAATGGGATTCTGCAGGCGGAGGATCACACGCTGACAGGGATGGGCATCAGTCCTTATCACACAAAAAACGACAATCACTATCTGCCGGTTCCGCGCTATCAGATGCTGGAGGGCTATCTGCTGCACAGCTCGGACTGGGAGGAGAAGATGTATTTTCACCCTTATCCCGACTTTGCCGCGTACGCCAGCGCCTCTCAGGTGCAGCTCGACGTGGAGCGGCATGATCTCATCGAGACGATCCGCGCCTACTCGCTGATCGAGCCGGTGAAGGCGGTGCTGTTCGACAACGCGTGGATGCCCGAAGAGCCGGACATTTTGTGTGTCCGCGACATATTCTGGGCCAACAGCACGCACGGCATCAATCCCCACAATGTGGGCATGTACGAGCGCATTCCCGCCAACGAGGAGGAGCTGCTGGACTATATCGAGCGGACGAGCCTGTTCTGCTGTGAGCGGGACGGCAAATATCTGCATTTCGCGCCGATCCCGGCGACGGAGTATTTTGACCTGGATGAGGTGGAGGGCCTCTGGTACGACAAGGGGAAATTCTATAAGGTTCCCTTTAAGCCCGAGGTCAGCGACCTGAAATATCTGCGGACGTACAAGTTCGAGGACCTGACTTTCAGGGGGACCATCGAGTACCGAAGCTGCTGCAATCAGCCGTTCAGGGACGCCATGTCTGTCGCAGCGTTCCACCTGGGCCTCAGTAAGTGGACGGGCGGCCTGATCGGGCTTATGGAGAGCGACACATCGATCTATCAGCACGGCTACACGGCGGCGGAGCTTCGGACGATCCTGAACCGGCGGGAGTGGCCGGAATTTATCGACCGGAAGGGGCTGCGCAGGCTCTGTCTCTCCGTTCTGGATCTGGCGGGGCTGGGTCTTAAGGAGCGGGGATACGGCGAGGAAAAATACCTCGAGCCTCTGTACGAGCGCGCGGACGAGCTTAAGTCGCCGGCCCGCAGGATGGTGGAAGGACTGGAGAGCGGCAAGTCAATGGCCGACTATGTTTTAGAGTACGCGGAGTTTTGAGATGCTTCATGTTGATAATAACGAAGTAAAAGAGAAGCTGTTTTGCGGCAATATAGGCCTTGAGAAGGAGAGCCTGAGGATCACGCCGGACGGCTATATCGCGCAGACGCCTCATCCGTTTCCGGGGGATCCCTATATCGTGAGGGATTACAGCGAGAGTCAGACGGAGATCAACACACCGGTCGCGCCCGACGCGGAAACGGCTTTGGGTTATGTTCAGTACCATACCGACCGGATCCTGGAGAAACTGTCGGAGCAGCCGCAAAAAGAATTTTTGTGGCCGTTCTCCAATCCTCCGTATATCCGTGACAGCGATGATATTCCGATCGCGGTGTACTTTGGCGATGAGGCGTGGAAGATGGAGTACCGCCGGTATCTGGCGGGCCGGTACGGGAAGTACATGATGACTTTCTGCGGCATACATTTTAACTATTCCTTTGACGAAGCGCTCCTGAAGTCCGACTATGAGGCGGCAGGCGGAGAGAAAACAGGCAAGAATTTTAACGAGTACAAAAGTGATTTTTATGTATCACTGTCCGCGAAGGCCTTGCTGTACAACTGGCTGATCGTCGCGGTGACGGCGGCCAGCCCCCTTCTGGACAGCTCGTATGTGGAAAAGGGCGTGATCGGGCAGGATGTCTTCAACGGAATGGGGACGACGCGATGTTCGGAGCTCGGCTACTGGAATTTCTTCACGCCGGTTCTGGATTACAGCGGGATCGAAGCCTATGCGGACAGTATTTTGGCGTATATTGACGCCGGGCTCATCAAAAGCCCCGCCGAGCTGTATTTTCCCGTGCGGGTCAAACCGTCGGGCGGCTACGAACTCGCTGCCCTCAAGGATAAGGGCGTAAGTCACATCGAGATGCGCATGATCGACCTCAATCCGCTCACACCGGCGGGCATGGATCTGCGGGATGTGAAGTTCATCCAGCTGCTGCTGATCTATCTGGCGATGCTGCCGGATGTGCCGATGCCGGCGAGTGATCAGATCCAGGCGGTGCAAAATACCAAGATGGCGGCGCATTATGACCTGAAAACGGTGATGGTCATGCTTCCGGACGGGGAGAGTATGGATGCCGCGTCAGGAGCCCTGCGCATTCTGGGTCAGATGCGGGATCTGTTCCGGAAGATCCTTTCCGGGGAGCCAAATGACGGGGCGGCTCCGGAGAGCGGGACGAATTCGGAGCATCCGGGAAAGGCCTATACGCTGGATGAGGTGGAAGAGATTCTGTCCTTCCAGGAAGCCAAATTCACAGACGCCGAGAACCGCTATGCCTGGCAGCTGCGGAAGCTCTATGCGAACGGGTTTGTGGAGAAGGGCCTGGAGCTGGCGCGCGAGCGGGCAAAATAAAGCTAAAGTGTGGAATATCGGGAGGCCCCTGCGGCAGCCGAATGGCGGCAATCGGCGCGGGGGTCTCTTTTTTGTTCGCTTTTGCCGGCCATGTATACTATACTATTGAGTGATGAAAAATAGTGGAAACGGGCACACGGAGTTTACAGAATGGAAAAGTTTTTGCGGAAATGGTTTTTGTGCATATTGGCGGTGATCCTCCCGCTTTATCTTCCGGCGGTTCCGGCCGGAGCGGAAGAGAGCGCGGGAGAGGCCCGGCCTGTCGAGGTCTTGAACGAGGGAGAGGCCCGGCCTGTCGACGTCTTCATAGTGCTCGACAACTCCTACGGCATGAAAGTCGCGGATCCCGACAAGGCGGCGGTGGACTGCTGCGACGCGTTTTATGAGTATTCGCCGGCGGGCAGATCCGCGGTGGGATTTCTGACTTTCTCCGGCGAAGTGGAGCAAAAGGGAAAGCTCCTCAAGGATATCGGCACAGAGATCAAGGAGCCCTGGACCGGCTGGTACACTCAGACCGGTGACAACGAAAATATCGATATCGTCAGCGCCCTCAACGCGGCGGCGGACGCGCTGATCACGGAAGGCACGAATCCAAACAAGGCGATCATACTCATTACGGACAACTATAATACAAGCGGCGAGGCTTATGAACCTGTAGAGTATGATGGGAAGCCCATCCCGGTTTACTGTATTTATATGGAGCCGCAGGACGACTCCTACCCCCTGGTGGTCCGGACGAGGGAGGACGCGAAGGCGTACCTGCAAAAGGTTGCGGAAGACACAGGGACTGAGGACTATTACGCCGAGCCCGCATCCGCCGGGGAACTGGACGTCTGCCTGCATTCCATCGCGAACGAGATCTACAATACCGAAAGTGAGAGGATGGATCTGCTCATCAAGGAGCTCGATCCCTTCGATCAGACGTTTGAAGTGCCGGCCGGGACCGCTGAGCTGAACTGTAATGTTCCGCACGATCCCAGCGAGCTGTTCACGCTCCTTATTAAGGATCCATACGGGAACATCATCTATGATAACGGCGAACACTCCAGCCCGCTCGTGACCTTTGTGGACACGCCCTCCAATGCCTGCGTGAAAATTAGGCTCCCGGCGACGGGGGCATATACGTTCACGATGAGTTCGGACAAAGAACAGGAGATCACTTTGACGACGGTCACGGTGGCGGCGACCCTGGACCTGCAGCTGGACAACGATACCGTGGGGCTCGGCACTTCAGTGGAAGTCACCTTAAAGGCGCCGGAAGGTTCCGGAGCCTCCATCCTGCAGTCAGAAGTGCATCTGGTGGACGCCATGGGAAATACAGTTTTTGCCGGGGACGAATTCGGCATTACGCCGAACGGAAAGGATAGCTACTCCATCAATACGGAGCTTATGGAACAGGGGACCTACGGCGTCGTCGCCACCGCGGACACGGATGACGGCTTAAGCCGCGAGAGCGCCAGAGTGCAGCTGGTCATCGGGGAGAAACAGAAGTCCACCAGGACGCCGATCGTCGGGGCCCTGATCGGAGCCGTCGTGGTCGTCCTGGTCGTCCTGTTCGTTCTCTACGGCGTGTCGCCTCGGAACTATAGGCACAGGTAAATAAGATAAGATAAGGAAAAGCAAGCGGGTCAGCGGCCTTAATATGGCTGCTGACCCGCTTTTGTTTGGCTTATTTTATTTATCCCATTTTAGGTTGGCGGGATCAACCTGGATCAGCCCATGTAATCTCCATTGTAGCTTACCAGTACGGCGCTGTGAACGCCTTCCATGTCCGCAAGCTGATTGATGAAGTCGGTGTTGTCGTCATTGAGACGGATCTCGAGGTTGAGCTCCACGGCGCCCTTCCGGGCTGTCTTGCTTTTGACGGAGCAGCGCTTTACATTCTGCTTGAGGAAATCGGTGGCGGCCTGCTCGCTGCCATGTCCGTCGACGGTCAGCACAACGATATAGGGATTGGACATGTCTTTGTGGTTGGCGAAGATCAGAAGGATCACACCGATGAACACGCTGCCAAAAACGGCGAGCGGTATCATGCCGGCGGCCAGCACAATGCCGACGGCGATCGCCCAGAACAGGAACGCGATATCCATCGGTTCCTTGATCGCCGCTCTAAAGCGGACGATCGAGAGAGCACCGACCATACCAAGGGACAGGACCACGTTGGATGTGACCGCTAAAATGACGAGCGTTGTGATCATCGTGAGCGCGATCAGAGTGACGCCGAAGCTTGAGGAATACATCACGCCGGCGTAGGTCTTCTTGTAAATAAAGAAGATAAAGAGGCCCACCGCAAAGGCCAGTCCCAGCGCCAGAACCATATCAAGTACGGTGACGGCGGCCACATTTTCAAGAAAGCTGGATTTAAAAATATCACTAAAGGTCATTTTTTTGTTCCTCCTTATGTTGTCACACGGTGATCTGTTTATTTAGCCGTAGATGCGGCACTGGGCGTATATTTTCGCCTAGCCGTAGATGCGGCACTGGGCGTATTTTGAAAAAGCGGACACCCGCCGCCCGGGGAGCTGCACGGCATCCCGGATGATCGAGGGCAGGTAGGCGTCCCACTTGACTTCGAGAATGGACGGGGCGTCGCCCGCCGGGATCGTCACGCAGTCCGGATCCAAAAACGCGGCGCAGTTCAGGCTCGTGCGAATGTCGTAGTCCATGGTGACGCGGACGTTTCCGGCGTCATAGACAAACGGTTCGCGCGTGTAGTCCACGATGGTGCGGGGCCGCAGCCCCTGATAACGGATCTTCGCGTAAAACTCCTGCAGCAGCGAATTGTCGGAATCCATCAGAAAATCGATGTCGCCGTCCAGGATCTTTTGCACCTGCGGGGCGGTGAGGCGCGCCGAATACTTCGTGCCCAGGCCGTTCCTTTTGGATTTTTTCTCCAGCCGGATAAACGCGATGTCGTCATTGTAGTAACGGATCCTGAATTTTTCGCGCATGTTTACGCCGTCGATCTTTTCCCGGAGGGCCTTGTCGTCGGCCGTGTCAAAATAAAGACTGCGGACCAGATATTTGCCGTTCGCCGCGAACGGGTCCGGCTTTGCCACGGCGCCCAGCCGCGCGCGCAGGACCAGCATATCCGCATAATTGATCTCATGCTTCCATTCATGCCGGTAATTGTTCTCCAATACCTTCACCTCTTCTTTCCGTCAAGGGGCCGCCTTTGAAGAGTTTTGTCCCTCGTGCCGGGGCGGTTTCCCTTTGACGAATTATGCTCTTCGCATCAGGGCGGTTTCCCTTTGACGCTTACTGTTTTATCACCCGAACCTTAGAGAAGCCTTAGATTGGTGTGAAAAAAAGCTGCCGCACCAAATTTTGGCAAGGCAGCCTGTAAACGGCAGAAAAATGTGATCCCGCGCCGGCTGAGTCAGACCCCGCGCCGGTTGAGTCAAATCAGTTGTCCGTTTTCGCGCCGGCCTCTGTATTGCTGTCAGTATCTGCAGGGGCGGCCGCATCCTCATCCGTTTTGGTGCCGGCTTCGGTATCGGCGCCATCGGTGTCTTCCTGCGCATCCGTATTTTGCTGTGCATCCGTATTTTGCTGCTCGGATTCGCTCTGGCCGCCGAAAGGCAGCTCTATTTCAAATCCAAACAGATACAGTTTATTATCCCCTGACTGCACCCGATACATGATTCCATACAGAAGGAACAAAAGCACGATTGCAATCAGAATCATATTACTCCGGTGGATCCGGTCGCGGTCATTATTATTCATAGCAGACCTCCCTTTTGCGCGCATGTAAGAGGGTGGCAAGTGCTGCGGCGCGCGAATAAACAGAAATACACTGACTAATATTATAGTACAGGAAAGATGGCGGCGCAATCTCGGACGAAACGCTGCGTTGTACGAAATAATTATGAAGAAGGTGGGTAGAGTTAATGGGAAGGAGCTTCAGACATAAGGTCGGTACGGAGAAGATTGCCGAATGGGGGAATTGTGGGGGTACCCTTCGGTGGACAGGGCCTGTTTTGAAGCTGGGCGGTACGGAGAAGATTGCCGGATTGGGGAATTGTGGCGGTACCCTTCGGTGGACAGGGCTTGTTTTGAAGCTGGGCGGTACGGAGAAGATTTTTTGATTGTGGGAATTGTGGCGGTACCTTTCGGTGGACAGGGCTTGTTTTGAAGCTGGGCGGTACGGAGAAGATTTCTGATTGTGGGAATTGTGGTCGTCCTTTTGGGCTTAAGAAGCAAACTTGAGAAAAGCCTGTACGGAGAAGAATTCTGGAATGGGGAATTGTGGTCGTCCTTTTGGGGTGTGAGAGTGCCTGGAGGTACGGAGAAGAATTCTTGAGACGAGGATTGCAGCGGTCCCTAACGTGAAAAATAGGCCAAAAAGGACGGAGAAGAGTGCGTGATCTGCGAAATGTAGAGGTACGCCCCGGCCAGCAGTAAAGAAGCAGGGGCCAAAGGGACGGAGAAAATTGTCGGAAGAGAAAATTGTGGTCGTTTGCCCCGGCCCAAGAGGGAGGAAGAAATAAATGAAACTTTTGCTCTACAGAATGAAGAGCCGGCTCGAGTAAACTAGGCCTATCAAACAAAGAAAGCAAAGGTTTTAAGATACAGGGAGGAATGAAAATGCGTTGCAGAAATTGCGGAAGAGAGCTTATGGGAACCTCAAAATATTGCACATATTGCGGGACCCCGAATTATACCGGCAGTCGTGGATCGAATAGCACGAACAGCGGCATGCACAATAGCACGAACAGCGGTGCGCACAGCACGAACAGCGGCGCACGCGGCATGTACAATGGTGCAAACTATGGTGCCCGCAATGGCATGCGCGATGGAGAGAGGTATGGGAGAATGTCCGCTATGCCCGCGGCGCAGAAAAAGGGTCTTTCGCTGAGGACGAGAGCCGCCATCATCGCCGGCACGGCAGTTGTCGCGCTGGGTCTTGTTGGAGGAGGCGGATACCTTCTGGTCGGGAGAGGGAGTGAGACGGGGAGCAGCATTTCGGCTGCCAGCGCCCAGGAAACCGACACAAACAGCAGCGCCGCGGAGAGCAAGTCCGAGGACAAAGCTTCCGAAAAGACAGAGAAGAAAGCCAGCACATCGACAGACAGCAAGAGCAAGAAAAGCAGCAAGAAGAGCAAGAAATCCGGAAGCACTCAGAATAACACAAACATTCAGAATTCCAATTCCGGTCAGAACAGCAAAAGGAACGCAGCAGAGAGTGCATCTGAACACCGTAAGAATGTGACGAATAATAACACTACGAACAATTATTACACGCAGAACAATTACGATGAGTACATCCAGGTATATCGCAATGATCTCAGAAAGAACCCTCATGACGAACATGCTCTTCATGAACTCGCGTATATCTACGGCCTGCGTGCCGATGAAGCAGTAGTCAACAATTATGACATTGATGTGACTTATCAGTACTACAGCCAGTCCTCAGAATATTACAATCAGCTGGTCAAAGTGATCGAGGACAATGGTACTGATCAATCCGAATATGACATCGACGAGATCCGGGACGCGAAGGAAGAAACAGCGGCAAAAGCGGATCAGTTCGATCCCGACGTTCCGGAGAATCAGGAGCGCGCGGCAAAGGAAAGCGGCGAGGCGGCAGCAGAGGCAAAAGAAGAGGCGGCAGAAGAGGCGGCAGCAGAAGCTTCTGAAGAGGCGGAAGAAGAGGCGGCTGAAGATTCGAAGAAGGACGCGGCTGAGAACGAAAACAGTGAGGCGGCTGAGGCAGCGAAGAGTGATTCCGCAGATAATGAAAACATTCAGGAGGAGAAGGACTCAGCAGATAACGAAGACCTCGAGGAGAAGAAGGACTCAGAAGACAACAAAGATCTCGACGAGGACGAAGACTACGGCGAGGACGAAGACTACGGCGAGGACGAAGACTACGAAGAGGACGAAGACTACGACCAGGATGAAAACTGGGACGAGGACGAAGACTACGACGAGGATGAAAACTGGGACGAGGACGAAGACTACGGCCAGGATGAAAACTGGGACGAGGATGCAGACTACGACGAGGATGAAGA
>CAJOLP010000047.1 GCA_905235465.1 uncultured Lachnospiraceae bacterium
GTTGCCGGGTATCCCCCCGCCCCCGTGGGGCTGTGGACACCAAGCCGCCTTCTTGCGCGGAAAGGTACGCAATCAATATCAAACGTAACAGGAGTGATGTATAATGATAGGCATATATCTCAAAGAATGCCCTATATGTGGCAAAGAGTACAGGACGGACGATCACAGGGCAAAGTATTGTTCCGTGGAATGTCAGAAAGAGGCTCACAAGGTGCAAGCGCGAGAGTGGGCGAGGAACAAAAAGAAGGCGGCAGAGATGGAATAACTCTCACGCCAACACGATCATTGTGACCGGCCGGAGACTACCAGAGCACCGTTTTGTGACAAAGCGGAGAGTAATTCATTATGACAAATGAGGAACTTGTGAGATGCATCCGGCGTGATCCCGAGAGGCCCGAGCTGATGGAAGAACTCTACACTTCCAATACAGGTCTTATCAACTTTATATGCAGAAAATACGGCGCGGGTCTCGATTGGGATGACATTTATCAGGAGTGTTATTTCGGTTTCGTAAATGCAGTAAAACTCTACGATGAGAACAAAGGATCCTTCGCAAATTATCTCTTGATCTGGCTCAAACAGATTGTTCTCGGGTACAGGTACAACAACGGCAGTGTTATCCGTGTTCCGGGCTATCAGCACACACAGATGAGGCGTTACCAGTCCATTGTGAACGATTATCAGGTATCATGCGGCCGGGATCCCACGGACGCGGAGCTGATGGGATTATTACAGATCACTCCCGACGAGCTGCAGGATCTGAAGCGTGATATTATCGCCCTCAAAGTCCGAAGTACATCAGAGGTAATAATTGATGATGGTGAAATCACTTTGGAAGATACCATTCCGGCCGACAATGACGGCATCGAGGGCGTGACAGATCGGATCCATCACGAGGAGCTAAAACTGTTTTTATGGGGCATGGTGGACGATCTCCCTGCTGATGAGTCAAACATAATTTGCAAACATTACAAAGAAGGTCAGACGCTCGAAGAATGCGGGGCAGCTCTGGGAGTCTCATCCGAGAGAGCACGACAGATTGAGGACAAGGCGATCGAAAGCCTCCGACGGGCTCCGAAAGCCAACAAGCTCAGATCATTCCTCGATGGTGTGGCGTATGAGTATGGAACCAAAAAACAGAGTGTAAGTGCATTCCATCGCACAGGGTATTCTTCGACAGAGAAGGCGGCCATAAAGCTGATGGAACTTGAAAGGAGATTGTATGAATCTGGACACGATCAAGACACTACCTAGAGCCCTTCGCGATTCCACGGATCGGCTCGAAAAACAGATTCAAATATATGAGGAAACTAAAGCTCAATTTGATGAGATACTGGCTCAGCGGATGGATTTCATTCAGTACATCAGAGGTATCGCTCAAAGGCAGCAGAAGGCCCTAGAACGGCTCGACGAGTACATTGATGGAATAAACCCAGACCACGCAAAAGTGCTGAAAATGAGGCTATATGAGGGCATGAAGTGGCGGGAAATCGCCGAGGCATCGGGCTATGCAAAAGAGACAGCGGTAAAGATATTTCGGAAGGAAATGAACGCCATCCCGCCCGAGGTGATGGATGAGATCGGAAAGCTGCTGGAGGGCGAGGAGGATGTAAATGATGAAATACGCAAAGGGTGACAAGGTGCTTGTCTGGTGGCGCGGTGAATATATGCTCGGCGAGGTGATCGAAGTCATGGGAACTTGTCTGTATAGGATAAGACTCACGAACGGCGAAACTGTTTGCCGTGTTCCCGCTGATGTGAAAGAGCTTTCGCAGGAAGTGGTGAAGTAGGTCATAGACAGCAAAAGAGCGACCGTCCGGGGCGAGGGCCGCTCTCTTGCGTTTTTGCTATGAAGTAATATAAGCAAAAAATGATTACCATTATTTTACACCGACACGAGGAAATTATCAAATGGCTGCCGGTGCTGCCGATCCGGGAGACCACAAAAGGAAATGTCCTATCCGGCTATTAAACCAGACAGGACACTTCGAAGGGCGAACATGAACACGAAAAGAGACTACCATGACACAAGTATATGCTTCATGTATATTATACCAAACAGACGTTCTGATTGCAAGCCCAAAATACTACTCTCCCGAGGATTCTCCGAGATCCACAGAATCAGGAAGGTCAGACTCTAATGCACGATCAATGGCATCTGCACAATACCGGCTTAATGATTTCCCGGTCTTGTCCGCTGCTGTCTGAATGAGAGACTTCTTTCCCTTTGGAACTCTCACGATGATGGTGTCCACTTTTTCAGTTAGATATTTTTCATTCGCCCTCTGTCTCGAAGGCGTAAATCCCTTATATTTTCCCATGCTGAAATTGTATCACACAAACAAAGACAACGAAAGACAACACACCACGATTGACACATGAATCATTCATGTTATACTGATAACAGGTACACAATTCATGTACCGGTGACGATGGACTGACAAAGAAGGGAGAACACAAAAATGGACACTTACAAGGAAATCTATGAAACACTAATTGAACTAAAAAGGGATCCGGCACGATTCACACAGATTATGGATCTGCTGAACGCGGCCCAAGGCTGCACGGCTGAACAGATCCACAAGGCGGCCGTGAGTATCGAGGGATCACAAGCGAACGAGGACAACGATGCAGAACGAACGGATTGTGTCAATGATGCGGTCATTCTTGTCTCGGAGATCGAACAGGAAACAGACAGAGCCATCGCTCTCACAAGTCTGTTGTTTGACGTTTGTTCCTCCGATCATGCCATTGATCCCGAGACCATATCGGGGACAACGCTTGTACTGACCGATATTATGAAGGGCATTCAGAACAGGAATTCGAGTCTGCAGAAATGCATTCAATCAACGAACTGATAGATAAACTCAAAACAACAAGAAAGGGTGTAAAGGTGTAACGATGGGAAGAAAAAAGAAAAACGATTCAAACAGGCCTGATGGACGCGTGAATATTTCATTTCGTTATGAAGGCAAGGTTTACAGCGTGACCGCACCGACAAGGGAAGAAGCAATCCTGAAGAAGCAAAAGCGTCTTGAACAGTTGCAATCAGACACCGAGGATCGGATCAATCCTACTGTCAACAGCTACTATGAAAATGTCTTTACTCCATACCGGCGCGACAAGGTGCAGGAATCAACGATTCGTTCGCAAGGGTGTCAATTCAGGGATGCTGCTGCGGTCCCGATAAAGGGAACAGGACGTTTGTTTGGTGAACTTAATATGCAGGATGTGAAGGCGCGTGACGTTCAGGCGGTTCAAAAGGCCTTGCGTGATGCCGGAAGGACAACGGAAACCGTAAACAATATCATTGCACACGTTTCGCACGTTTTTAACAGGGCGGTTCTTGACAGGACTATTGCATGGAATCCTTGTGTTACGGTTGACAAGCTGCAGCGGACAGAACCGAAATGCAAAGACACAAAACACCGTGCGTTAAGTGAGGACGAAACCAGTGCTTTCTTTTCTGCTATGACGGGCAGTTATTATGAAAACTGCTGCCGGTTGATGATTCAGACGGGAATGCGTATTGGCGAAGTTGGTGCTTTAAGTTTATCTGATTTTGACACGAAGGAAGGCGTTATTCACATTACAAAGACGGTTGCGCGGCGTGAAGATGGATGTTACTATATTTCACCTACACCAAAAACAGACAGTAGCTTCCGTGATATTCCGCTGACAGAAACAGTGATGCAGATATTCAGGAATCAAATGCAGCAGAATGAAATGCTTTTCGGTGATGTCGGTTTTAGCAGGCCGGTGTTCTGTTCCTTTGAAGGTGAACTGCTGCGGGAATATTTTGTCAACCGCGAAATTAAAAGGAAATGCCAAAAAATAAAAATCAACCTTTTCACCACTCACGCGTTCAGGGCAACGTTCGCAACAAGATTCATTGAACAAAGGCCGCAGGATTACAAGATTCTTTCTGAAGTGTTGGGCCACGCGGATATAAAAATCACGCTGAATCTGTATGCAGCACACAAGTCAAAGGACAAGCAGATTGAAGCAATGAATGATATTGTTATTGCGATGTAAGGCAGAAAAAAGGTGAATTGTAAGGCGAATTGTAAGGCAGAAGGCCGGAAAGCCTTATATAATAAGGGGTGAGGGAAAAAGTCCCATCTTCCGCAGGAAAAAAGACAAGCCAAAACGGCTTGTCTTTTTTGTTTCTATTTATCCCTCTCTCCTGCGGTTCAGCTCCGCTTTCATCCGGCACATAAGAGCGGCCGGCTGCCTCATGCCGAATTTTAAAAAGAGTTCCGGCATCATCTCATCTCCATTGAGAGGAGCTGACCAAGATCCGCCTGCAGGAGCGCGCCTGCAAAGACCGGCTCGGCGCAGAGCTCTTTCATCTTCTGATCGCGCTCTTCCTCCGTCAGATCGATCTGGCGGTTATAAACATTTCTCACCAGCAAAAGATTCAGGTGACACAGCACGTATTCCTGAAACGCCTTCCTGATCACTTCGCTCTCACCGTCCATCTGCGCCAGAGAAGTCTTCATCGCGTGGAGGTAGGCATCGATCCTGCTCTCGTCATAGCCGCGCATCATGGATCCCGCGCTGTAGCTGTAGTGATAGATGGGAACGCCGCAGATCACAAGGCTCTTCACCTTCCCCGTAAAGCGGATGGTATATTCGCCGTCCTCGCAAAATCTCATGGTCTCGTCAAAATACAGCGATTCCTCCTGAATCAGCGAGGTCTTATAGACCTTTGCCCAGGCCTGCGTGCGCTTCATGGGCTTTGAGATGATAAACGCTCTCCACTTCTCTACCTTTTGGGGCGTGTCCGCAAAGATGACTTTTCCATCCAGCCCGTGATTCTGCACAAAGGCGTCGGTCTCATACCCGAACGCGTAGAGATCCGCGTGAAGGCGCAGGATCAGGCGGCGGATCAGCCGCACGGAGCCCGGAAGCCAAAAATCATCCGCGTCGATAAAGACCGTATAAAGACCGTCAGCCTTTCGCATGCCGGCGTTTCTCGCCTGCGGCAGTCCCTTGTCGCTGTGGAGCACCTGGATCAGTTCGGGATATTTTTCCCTGATCTCCAGCGCTTTCCGCGTCGTGTCGTCTGTGGACCCGTTTTCAATGATCATGATCTGCGCCAGATCCTGAGGGGCGCCCAGATCCGCGCAGCTTTCCAGATCCGCTGTGATGCTGTCGATACATCCCTCAAGATACGCGGCCGCATTGTAAGCGGGCACGCAGAAGGTGATGAGCGGTGCCTTAGTCTCTCCCATAAAGCCCTCCAACTCCGGCCTTTTGCCGGCATCTGATTCAATACGCAAAAGCGGGAAGCCCGCAACAGGTTTCCCGCATCCGAAAGTGGAACCGACGGGGCTCGAACCCATGACCTCCCGCACGTCAAGCGGACGCTCATCCCAGCTGAGCTACGGTTCCATATACAAATGATCACCTGCCCCATAAGGGCACGTGCGTGGAACCGACGGGGCTCGAACCCGTGACCTCTCGCGTGTGAGGCGAACGCTCATCCCAGCTGAGCTACGGTTCCTTACCCTGAACGATTCCGAAGGAGCTGCTCCTTCATCAGAGTACTTTAGTATATTATTACAATGTCCGTGGAATGTCAATAAAAGAATTGCACGGCTGTTAGTGCAATCAAACAGGGTCTGAGCCCGTCCGGAACTCAGACCCCGCTGTTAAACTCTCTGAAATCTCTGTTCTGTTTATGCCTCTGCCTCAGGAGCAGTTTCAGCAGCCGTTTTTGCCTCCGCCTCGGGAGCGGCTTCCGCAGCCGCTTTTGCCGCGGCCTCCTTCTCAGCCTTGGCCTTCAGCGCCGCCTCTTTCTTTTTTTCCAACTCCTTGGCCTCTTTGGCCTTAAGGCCCTTCTTGATCTTCTCCATCGCCGCGGCATCGTGCAGTATATCCTGGATCGCGCCTGTGGGACACTTCGCAGCGCAAAGACCGCACTTTATGCACTTGCTAGGGTCGATGCGGCAGAGATTATTCTCCACATTGGCAGCGCCCTTGGGACATACCTTGACGCACTGCATACAGCCGATACAGGCCGCGTTGCAGCCTTTTCTGGCGTCTGCGCCCTTCTGCTCGTTGTGGCAGCGGACCTTGATCTTCGCGGATTCGGGATAGAGCTTGATCAGCTTCTGAGGGCAGGCCTTTACACAGGCGCCGCAGGCCTTGCAGTAATCTCTTCCGACCACTGCCACGCCGTCGATCACGTGGATGGCGTCAAATTCGCAGGCCGCCACGCAGTCGCCCAGACCGATACAGCCATTGGGACACACCTTGCTGCCGCCATAGAGCTGTTTGGCCGCGGCGCAGGAAGCGATATCCTCATATTCATAATACTTTTTGGCATTGCTGATGTTGCCTGCGCACCGCACGAAAGCGATCATCCGCTCCGAGCTGTCGGCATTTTTGCCCAGGATCTCCGCCAGTTTGTCCGCGGTAGAAGGACCGCCCACAGCGCATTTGGAGCATGAGGCCTCGGGATCGTCACACAGGGCGTGGGCATAATCATCACAGCCCGCGAAACCGCATCCGCCGCAGTTGGCGCCCGGGAGCTCCGCGCGCAGGGCGATGAACTTTTCGTCCTCTTTGACCGCAAAGACCTGTGACGCGTAAGCGAGGATCAAAGATGCTGCCAGGCCGACGACAACGACCAATACGACCGGTATAATTATATCATTCATCTTTTCCCCTCCTTACACGGAAATCATGCCGCTGAATCCCATAAACGCCAGTGACATGATCGCGGCTGTGATCAGGATGATCGGCACGCCGCGGAAGGATTCCGGGATCCGGCTCTGGTCCTGGAGCTTGGTTCTGACGCCCGCCATGATGACCATGGCGAACAGGAAGCCAAGACCGGCTCCCACCGCGTTGACAATGGACTCTGCGTAATTGTAGTTCTTGTCGATATTCGTGATGCAGACACCCAGAACTGCGCAGTTGGTCGTGATCAGAGGAAGGAAAATACCGAGCGCCTTGTAAAGGGACTTCATATTCTTCTTCATAAACATTTCACACAGCTGCACCAGGGCGGCAATGACAAGTATGAAAGCGACTGTCTGAAGATACCCGATGCCGAAGCGGTTGAGAAGCTGCTGGATCGGCCATGTGACAGCGGTGGCCAGTGCCATGACAAAGGTGACGGCAATGCCCATGCCTATCGAATTTTCCATTTTGTCGGATACGCCCAAAAAGGGACAGATTCCGAGGAACTGCGCGAGAGGATAGTTATTGACGAGCACCATACTTATGATAATTAATACATATTTGACCATCGTTTACGCCTCCCCCTCAAGTTTGCCTTCCATCGCCTTCATTTCGGGCGTGCACTCCGCCTGCATCGCGCAGCCGTCGCACCCAAACTCATTGCGGATCGTGCTCTTGTCTTTCGTGAGCTTATGCACGGCCGCCATAACGATCGCGTATACGAAGAATCCGCCGGGCACCAGCGTCATGATGCTCATGCCGGGAATGAAGTTGGACAGGATCGGGATGCCGAGCCAGGTGCCGGAGCCGAGGATCTCACGGATGGAGCCCATGACCACCAGCGTCAGGGTAAAGCCCAGGCCCATGCCGATGCCGTCCAGCGCGCTGTCCAGTATGGTGTTCTTGCTGGCGAACATTTCCGCGCGGCCAAGGATGATGCAGTTGACGACGATCAGCGGCAGATACAGTCCCAGGGACTGATCCAGCGCGGGCGAAAACGCCTTGACCAGAAGCTGCACGATCGTGACGAAGCCGGCGATGACCGTGATATAACAGGGAATCCGGACACTGTCCGGAATGACCTTGCGCAGCGCCGAAATGGCGATGTTCGAGCAGATCAGGACAGCCATGGCCGATATGCCCATGCCAAAGCCGTTTACCACGGACGTGGTCGTGGCCAGCGTGGGGCAGGTACCGATGACCAGTACCAGAACCGGATTCTCCCTGATGATGCCATTGGTGAGGATCTGCAGTTTACTCTTCTCTTCCATTACTGAGCACCTCCCATCTCTTCGTATTCCATAAGCGCGGCATAAACGCCCTTATGAAGCGCCGTTCCCGTCACGGAAGCGCCGGAAATATAGTCGATGTTACTGTCCTTTTTGACGTTTTCATCGCTCAGGGCAGTGAGCCCCGCATATTGTGCCAGATACTCGTCCGCGAAGTTTTTGGTGCCTACGCCGGCCGTATCCGCATGGCTCTGTATTTTGACGCCGGATACCGCTCCCTCGCTGTCCACACCGACCATCATGGTCAGGGCGCCGCCGAAGGAAGTCGTATCCACGGTGAATACAACGCCCGCGCCGTTATCGGCGGTGTACACCTCCGTGACCTTCGCTTTGTCGTCTGAGGACGCGGCGAGCTCGCCCAGGGATTCCGTCACATCCGTAAAGCTGTCCGCGTCCGGGATCAGCTCCTTGCGCGCCGCCACTGCCGCCGCCTCATTGTTTGCGGCAATGACCGGGCTCGCGACGCGGTACGTCAGCGCAAGCAGGAGCGACGTAAAAAGACAGATCAGTACAAGTACTGAGACGGGCTTCACAAATGCATCTTTGTCAATTTTCATCTCACATACCCTCCTTTATGCCTTTTCAGCTTCCTCGGCCTTTTTGTCGGCGAACGCCTTCGCCTTGGCCGCCTTCTTTTCAGCCTTCTCCTTCTCGCCGATCTTATAGAATCTGTTCTGCGCGAGGATATCCAGCGTGGGTGCAAGGATATTCATGAACAGAATGGCAAAGGAGACGCCCTCCGGATAAGAGCAGAACAGGCGGATGACCATGGTCAGGATGCCGCATCCGATACCGAACGCGACTCTGGCCCACTTCATGATGGGGCTGGTCACATAGTCTGTCGCGCAGAAAGTCGCGCCAAAACAGACGCCGCCGGCCAGTACATGGAAGAGCGCCATATGGATCGCACTGTAGTCGCCGCCGACCACCGAGTAGTAGATCAGTGAAAATACAAATACTGTTCCGATAAAGCAGCACGGAATGATCGGGGAGATGATCTTCTTAAAGATCAGAATCGCCAGACCGATCAGAACGGCGATGGTGCACGTCTCGCCCATGGCGCCGCCGATGTTGCCAAGGAGCATATCTTTAAGGCCGGGCGCTGAGGAGAGCGCACCGTCCGCCAGATACCCCAGAGGCGTCGCGCCGGTCACGGCGTCCGCTGTCTGCTGAAGCCTCGTGAGAGGCCAGGATGTCATATAGGAAGTAAAGGACAGGAGCAATACGATCCTGCCGACGATCGCCGGGTTCGCGAAGTTGCGTCCCAGACCGCCGAAAAGCTGTTTGACCACCACAATGGCGGTAAAGCAGCCGATGACAGCCATCCAGATCGGAAGACTGCTGGGAAGATTCATGGCCAGGATCACACCTGTCACGCAGGCGCTCAGATCACGGACCGTGACGGGCTTGCCGAGTATTCTCTCATAAGCCCATTCAAAGAGCACACACGCCGCTATACACACCGCGGTAAGCAGAACAGCGCGGTAGCCGAAATAGAAGACACTTGCCGCGAAGGAGGGTGCCAGCGCAATGAGCACCCACATCATCGTCTTCTGTGTGTCCAGGCTCGTCACCAGATGCGGGGAAGAGGCAACGGCCAGATTGTCATAATACACTTCATTTTTGTTTGTCATTTCTGGCTCGCCTCCCTTACTAATCCCTTTGCAAGTTTATTGATAAAGGCAAGGGGCCTCCTTGCGGGACAGATATACGAACAGCTTCCGCACTCCATACACTGCATGACCTTGAGATCATTGAGCCTCTTGACGTCCTTACGCTCATAGGCATCCGCGAATCCGGTGGGCAAAAGATCAAATGGACATGCCGCGTGGCATCTTCCGCAGCCGATGCAGGGCGTCTCCTCCGGAATAACGGACTGTTCCCGGCCAAATGCCAGGATCGCGTTGTTGTTCTTTACGATCGGCATCCTGTCCGAATAGATGGCCCTTCCCATCATCGGTCCGCCCATGAGGATCTTGCGGGGCTCCTGTTTGTAACCGCCGCAAAAAGCGATCGCGTCGTGGATCTGTGTGCCGATGGGAAGAAGTACGTTCCCCGGTTTTGATACGGCATCCCCGTCGATCGTCACTCTCTTCTTGACCAGCGGCATGCCGTCCTTGATGTACTGGCCCAGGAAAGAGACGGAAGTGATGTTGGAAACAATGCACCCCAGATCGGCGGGAAGCACACCGGCGTCACATGTCTTTCCGGTCACCTCGTAGATCAGGACGCGCTCCGCTCCCTTGGGATACCTGGCCTGCAGCGGGAAAGTCTTGATATTCGTGATTCCCTGCGCCGAAAGCAATGAGTTGAATTTGTCGATGGCGTCCTGCTTGTTGTTCTCAATGGCGATATAGCACTCGTCCGCCTGCAGATACTTCATGATGATCTGCGCGCCGTCGATGATATTCTGCGTGTCTTCCAGCATCGTGCGGTGGTCGGACGTGATAAAAGGCTCACATTCGGCGCCGTTGATGATAAGCGTCATGGGATCCCCGAGATTTCTGGGATTAAACTTGAGCCATGTGGGGAAGCTCGCGCCTCCAAGGCCCACCAGTCCGCTCTCCTTCACGGCCTCGATAAAACTCGGCTGGTCTGTGATCTGAGGAGGAGCGACCGAAGGACTGATCTCCTGCTTGCTGTCAGATTCGATCACGACAAGTGTGTCATAGCCGCCCATCGCGTTTCTCTGCGTCTCGATCCCGGTCACGGTGCCGGAGACACTTGCGTGCACCGGAACATGGAGAAATGCATCTGTATCTCCGATCTTCTCTCCCACCAGTACGTGGTCACCCTTTTTGACCAGGGGTTTGCACGGCGCGCCGATATTCTGGGACATCGAGATCTTGACAACGCTTGGAACGGGCATCACCTCTGTTTCACTGCCGGCTGTATTTTTGTAATGGCCGGCTGAAATGCTGTTAAGATGTTTCGCACGGAACATTATGGTTCCCCCTTTGCAATGAATAATTTAAAATATAGCCCAATCTATTATAAATCCAATTCGCCCCGATTTACAGAGGAGTTGGAAATTAAACCCAAAAAAATGTACAAAAACAGGCACATCCGACAGGCATAACTTTACCGGCGGTCATATCCGTAGAAGTCATCGAGAAACTCAAATCGCTCCCCGATCCATGCGCAGGTCTCGTCGTAATCGCCGCTCAGCGCGCTTTTCTCCCAGCGCCGCTCTTCCCTGTCCATCGCGCCGGCTGCTGTCAGTTCCTCGCGGCAGTCCTGAAACAGCGATACGATGTATTCGGCGCTTATTCCGCTGTCCCGCCACAGTTTCCACCTGTCGGCTGACATGGCGGTCACTTCCGGATATGCCTTTTCAAGCGCGCAGTACGCGAAATCCTTATCTCTGCGCAGGCGCATGCTCTGCGTCGTGCCGGCATCAAAAAGGACGTTCCGCCTGTCCGTATCATACTTAAAGGTATCCCCGAACGTGTAGTTGAGATCCCAGATGGTCTCATAGAACGTATAAGTGCCGTCTTTTTGCCGCCTGCAGGCGATGAGCAGATTCTTCCAGGTGTTGTCCTCCGCATGGGTCATCACGCAGAAAAGATTGTGGTCGATGTAATTGTCCGTATCCAGGCCTATGCCCGCCTCCGTCAGTATAGTCGGATCCGGCTTATTAAGAACAAACTCCTCGTAGGCTTCCAGGAGATCCCATCGGTAATAGTCCGGATCGTCGTTTGGATACTCGATCTTGGCGTAAGCGATTCCCTTGGTGTTTATAAGCTCCGGCTGACCGTTGTGATCCGTGAACTGTCCCTCCACTTCTGTCTCATCGCGCCAGTTCTGTATTTTGTACAGTATGTCCCCGACGGTCAGTCCCAGCTGCTTGCCGTCCACCGGCTCCATAAGGCCGTAGACGCCCATATACTCTCCGTCCACAAACAGTTCCACGTATTCCATGCGGCTTCCGGCGACGGGTTCCTTACTGAGGCTGTTCACATCCTGCCAGAGCCGGTAACAGACTTTTTCCCGCGCAAGGGTCCTGTCCGAAAACAGTGCGTTCAGGATCCAGTCGTCATCCTTGCGCATCCCCAGAAGACTCACCTTCTTGTTGTCCCCGTTCTCCTTGTGCAGCTCGACGCGGTAGCTCTTCTTATCCAGAAGCGTGGATGAGGCGCCCCTGATCCGCGCGCCGCACAGCCACTCACCGGACATGGAGGATTCCGGCGCGCTCACGCAGATGGTACTGCTGCGCTCCGTCTTGTCTTCTATCTCTCCCTCTTTTGACGCGATGGACACGGTCGGCAGACCCGTCATGACCAGCGACGCGCCGGCCCTGTCGTCCCCGCTGCAGATCATGATTTGAAAAGCATGTCCTTCCCGCATGGCATCGGCGGCGCTGTGTATATATGCATCCTCTTCAATATATATGACCTGATCTTCCTCTGCATACATTGAGAGGAACAGGTCCGCGGGGTCCGCGCCGGCTTTGGCTGGCAGATAATAGGTATTTTGGGATCTCTCATAGGCCAGAGGCGTACCGCCTCGCCGGATCACGATCCCGTCCGCCTCCCGCTCATTTTCGGGGGCAGACAGATCCGCGAACGCTTCCGGCTCCAAAATGACAGCACGCTCTGAAGTCTGCGAATCCCCGTCCTGCGCCGAAACGCCCTCAGCAGCTTGCGAATCCCCGTCCTGCGCCGAAACGCCCTCAGCAGAAAACAGTGCCTGCCCGCCGGGCTCTTCCCCCGGGGAAGAGCTGCAGGCAGAGCAGGCGCAGATCACAAATGCCGTTATAAATGCTGTCCGCATTATTTGTCGCAAA
>CAJOLP010000048.1 GCA_905235465.1 uncultured Lachnospiraceae bacterium
GTTATTGACCGATGAACTAAAAACCCGATGTTTCTTTGACGCGTTCATATAGTATAGCATAAATTATGTGAAATAACAGATGAAAAGTGCTATCATAAGTGCAACTTCCGGGAAACATAAAAATAGCGGATCCGACAGGCACGAGTCACTTTTGTGACAAGGTATACGCAAATAATACAAACCCATACAAGTGTCTATTTTTTTTGGACAAAACAGCGGATTTGTCCAATTTAATTTGTTTTAGGACTCGTTATAATACACATAAATTTGAAAAAATCGGCTGCGATAAGATCGATTAAAGCTCGCATCAGGTCTGTGCACGATAGTATTCTCCTTCTGTCCGCAGCGAAATCCAGTAAGCAAGGAGGCTTATGGTTTGGGGAATGTGGTAAAAAATGTCCGTTACAAGGCGGAACGCGCAGCGGTCAGCAAGGTAGTAGACGGCCTTTATAATAAGCTGAAAAATGATGGCTCCCTGTCCAAAGAAGAAACAGACAGTGCCCGCACGGATGTCTATCTGAAGATCGTGGATCTGGCGAAGAAATTCTATAAAGAAGGGTTTACAGATGAAGCCTGCGCAAACGTAAAGAATTATTTGTCCGATCCGCAGAACAGGTGGGTAAAGTTAATCAACAGCGTGCTCGATGAAACGGATCCGGAATACGCGAAGAAGCTTATCATGAGCCTTGGCTATGAGGCGTTTCTGCGCGGGACGGCGCAGATCAGGGAGAGCAGGGAAAAATACGGATGCAACATACCGTGGCTCATCCTGTTCGACCCCACAATGGCCTGCAACATGCACTGCGTGGGCTGCTGGTCAGGCACTTACGGACACAAGGACAATCTGTCCCTGGAAGAGATGGACAGCATCGTGACCCAGGGCAAAGCGCTGGGGACCCACCTGTATATGATGACCGGCGGAGAGCCCCTGGTGCGCAAAAAGGATATCCTGCGTCTGTGCGAAAAGCACCCCGATTGTTTCTTCGCGGCCTATACAAACTCAACGCTGATCGACGAGCAGCTGTGTGAGGACGTGCTGCGCTGCGGAAACCTCTTGTTCCTGCTGTCCATCGAGGGGACACCTCAGACAAATGACGCGCGGCGGGGAGAGGGCCACTATGACACGGTCATGAAGGCGATGGATCTTCTCAAAAAGTACGGGATCCCCTTCGGTATTTCTGTCTGCTACACAAGTCAGAATATTGAGGCCGTCACCAGCGATGAATTCCTGCAGATGGTGGCGGAAAAAGGCGCAAGGTTCGGATTCTACTTCCACTACATGCCTGTGGGAAGCAACGCCGTTCCTTCCCTGATGCCGTCAGTGGAACAGCGCAAGTATATGATCGACAGGATCAGGTATATCCGCAGCGAGGAGTGTGATCTTCAGTTCTATCCGATGGATTTCCAGAATGACGGAGAGTATGTGGGCGGCTGCATCGCCGGCGGGCGCAATTACTTTCACATCAATGCCCACGGGGACGCTGAGCCCTGTGTGTTCATTCACTTCTCTGACTCCAATATACGGGAGAAGACGATCCTTGAGATGCTGCAGAGTCCGCTGTTCATGGCTTACCATGAGGGGCAGCCGTTTAACCGCAACCACTTAAGGCCCTGCCCGATGCTGGAGAACCCGGATAAGCTGCGTGGAATCATTGCGAAGACCGGGGCGCATCAGACGAACCTGGAGTCGGAGGAGACGGTGGAGCAGCTCTGCGCCAAGACGGACGAGTATGCCGGGAAATGGGCGCCTGCCGCGCAGGAAAAATGGGACAGCATGACACACAAAACTCCTGCGTATGAGAACTACGCGCCCGAACAGAGGACGAAAAAGGACGGGCAAAAGCGCGCGTGATAAGAGTGAGGAAATGGTTATGTCTGAGGCCGGAAAGACCAAGGTGTATCTTGCGAAAACCCTCAAGAGCATGATGAGTGAGATTCCTTTTGAGCAGATCACGGTGACCATGCTGTGCGACAGATGCGGAATCAATCGAAAGAGCTTTTATTATCACTACAAGGACAAATATGATGTGATCAACTGGATCTTTGACACGGAGTTCAGGGAATACGCGGAGCTTGGGGATACTCTGAACGCTGTGGCAAAGCTGGAGTGCTGCAGCAGATATCTGTATGACAACCGGGCGTTTTATTCCAAGGCGCTGGAGATCAGGGGACAAAATTCTTTCTCGGAGCATTTTCGGGAGACGATCTACAGACTCATAAAGAGTATTACAGGGCGACTCTGGACAAAAAAGACATAACGGAGTTTCAGATCGACTTCTTTTCGGACGCGATCGCCGTGGCATTTCACCGCTGGCTTTGCCGGGAGGATTCCATGACGACGGAAGAGTTTCTGGAGCAGCTTTTGGAGTGTGCGCGGCTCATCCGGGCAGATTATGATAAGCTTGGAATAGAGGAATAAACAATTTCCGGAAGACAATAATTGCAGATTGGCCGGTCATATAAGGCCGGAAATAACAAGAGGGTATGTCCTGACGACATACCCTCTTCATTTCTGTATTGGTCCTGCAGATGCCTGTGCGGGCCCTGCAGATGCAGTGTGATGCTGTCAGCGCATCATGCCTTGCCGTTGGAGCCGAAGATCTCTTCTCTTTGACGGTAGCGACGATAGCGTCAGAACCGGGAGCCAGGAGCTTGCGGGGATCAAAGCCCTTGCCCTGCAGATCCTTGCCTGCCTCGATGTACTTTCTGGTCGCCTCTGCGAATGCGATCTGGCACTCAGTATTGACGTTGACCTTGGAGACGCCGAGCTTAATGGCCTCCTGGATCATCTCGGTGGGGATGCCGGAGCCGCCGTGAAGAACGAGAGGCATATCGCCTACCTTGTCCTTGATCGCCTCAAGAACGTCGAAACGAAGTCCTGCCCAGTTGGCGGGATATTTGCCGTGGATGTTGCCGATGCCGCATGCAAGGAAATCGATTCCGAGACTTGCGATCTTAGCGCACTCTTCGGGATCCGCGCACTCGCCCTGGCTGACAACGCCGTCTTCCTCGCCGCCAATGCCGCCGACCTCTGCCTCAATGGACATGCCCTTGGAATGAGCAAGAGCGACCAGCTCTTTGGTCTTTGCGATGTTCTCTTCGATATCGAAGTGAGAACCGTCGAACATGATGCTGGAGAATCCTGCATCGATACAAGCAAGGCAGCCTTCGTATGTGCCGTGGTCAAGGTGAAGGGCTACCGGAACGGTGATATGCATGTTGTCCATAACGTCATTGACCATATCGACAACAGTCTTGTAACCGCTCATATATTTGCCGGCGCCTTCGGAGCACTGAACGATAACGGGAGCCTGCTCTTCCTGAGCCGCTTTCAGAACAGCCTTGGTCCACTCAAGGTTGTTGAGGTTGAAAGCACCAATTGCATAGTGGCCTGCTCTTGCAGCAGCAGTCATTTCTTTTGCAGATACTAACATAATGATCCTCCTTTAAAGATATACATACTGGGAGCGGCAAGCCGGCTTATCTGCCTGCCGTTCCCATACATTATAAATGATAACCGATCAAATGAAAAGTCAAAGCTTATCGCGATATTTAATATATCCGGGGCAGTCCTTGCTCGCTGTGATCACGTTCTCATGGGTGATCTCCGCATATTTGTCCACCACCTGGTTTTCGAGTTTGACGTTCGGACCGATCTTGGTGTAAGCGCTGACATAGCAGCCCTTGACCACGGCGCCTTCCGCGATCTCCACGCCGCGGCCGATCACGGAGTCAAGGACCGTACCGTGAATCTCGCAGCCGTTGGCAACCAGCGCGTTTTTGATCTCCGCCTCATCATAGAACTGGGTGGGGCAGGAGTCGTTGGTCTTTGTGTAGATGGGCCAGTCGGGTGTGACCAGGTCGCCGGCCTTAGCGGGATCAAGAAGCTCCATATTGGCGTCGTAGAAGCTCTTCAGGCTCGTGATCGGGGCAAAAAACCCGGTATGCTCCACCGCGCGGACCTTCAGCTCCGAACTCTTCGCGCGGAAGATATCCACAAGATTGTACATGGAAGAGATCTCTCTGGCCTCATTGACAAGCTTGACCAGCAGGTCTTTCTTCACCACATAGGTCTCCATGGAAATATTGCGCTCATCCTCGTCGCCGAGATTGAGGCTGATCCCCTCCACCATACCGTCCACGATGGAAAGTGTGTGGCAGGTGTTGTAGCCGCTCTTGGCGTGGTGCACCTTGTGATACAGGACGGAGATATCCGCGCCGGAAGCGACGTGGCCCTGAAGGAATTCATCGAAGTCCTGTTTGAATACCATGCAGCTGGGAGCGATCACCACGTATTCCTGCGGCATGCGGCTGACGTTTTCCATATTTTCCCAGATCGCCTGAATATTCGTGTTGTAGATCGGGTTGAGCTTCTCCTCCGTGGGGAAGAGGAGCTGGATGCTGCCGCGCTTGGAGTTGATGTTGTAGTGGCGGCCTGTGCCTATATGAGCGGCAAGCGAGCGGGGCTTATTGGAAATATAGACCTGCAGATTGATGATGCCGCTGTTGCTGAAGTTGGAGATCGGGAAATCGATGACGCGATACCGACCCAGGAACGAGAAGCCGCCGATGGGACGATAATCCTGCAGTCCCTCCACTTTATGTTCAACAGATGAAGTTATGATTCCAAATGCTTTAGCCATTCTCTTATCTCCTTTCCTCCTTAGACATCCTTGGCAAGAAGTGTGATGTGCTCGCTGTCTGCACTTCCCACAACTGCGCCCGCGCTGATCGTGACACCGTCCGCGACAAGCGCGCGGGTCACAACGGCGCCATCTCCGACGGTGACGTTGGGCATAAGCACAGAATCTATGATCTTGGCTCCGTTGCCCACCTTCGAATCCGTAAAGATGACGGAGTTCTTGACCGTGCCGTTAATACTGGTTCCCTGTGTGATATAGCCGCGGTCGATATCGGCATCGGGTCCGATATAGGCGGGCAGAGCCACAGCATCTTCGGTGTAGATCTTCCAGTAAGGATCGTCAAGGTTGAGCTCGCAATCATTATCGAGAAGATCCATATTGGCCTCCCAGAGGGAGTCGATGGTGCCGACGTCCTTCCAGTATCCCTCGAACTTAAACGCGACCAGTTTTTCGCCGTTTGCAAGGAGCTGCGGAATGATCGTCTTGCCGAAGTCATGCTCGGAATCGGGATCCTGCATATCCTTGACCAAAAGAGCGCGAAGCTTTTGCCAGTCAAAGATGTAGATGCCCATGGAAGCAAGGGTGCTGCGCGGATGCGCGGGCTTCTCCTCGAATTCGGTGATCCGGTCGTTCTCATCTGTGATCATGATGCCGAAACGGCTTGCCTCCTCGATGGAGACGGGCATGACCGCGATGGTCGCCGCCGCGTTCTGCGCCTTGTGGAAGTCCAGCATCTTGTCGTAATTCATCTTGTAGATGTGATCGCCGGAAAGGACAAGGAGATATTCCGGATTATAGGTGTCAATAAAGTCAATATTCTGGGAGATGGCATCCGCGGTTCCCCTGTAGACATCAAGCCCGGAATCGGCTTTCTCACGGGGCGTCAGTACAAATACGCCGCTGTCCTTGGTATCCAGACCCCAGAGACCGCCCTTTGCCACATAGCTGTTGAGCAGTACGGATTCGTACTGTGTGAGCACGCCTACGACGTCCACACCGCTGTTCGCGCAGTTGCTGAGCGGGAAATCGACAATGCGGTACTTGCCGCCGTAGGATACGGCCGGCTTGGCCACTTTGTTGGTAAGGTCAAGCAGACGGCTTCCCCGGCCTCCGGCCAGGATCATAGCTAACATTTCAATTTGCTTCATTAGAGAACCTCCCTTATTTGTAGTAACTTTCTGTCTATTTTGAGGCAGACGATCCATAAACCATCGCCACATGAACTCAATTATATTGTACGGTATATTGGGAGCGCCGTAAACCTAATAATTGATGAAATTACTACATTATTTACATGAACAAGGGGAAGTTTTTGGGATAATTATAAAAAATGCACAATAAAAAGAGGGGTAAAGAAGAGCTCTGAAAGAATTGTTCGTGCAAAGTGATGAGAGGGGCTAAGGGGCCCTCCACCCAAAGAATGCATCAGCGGAAGAAAGCACCGCTGAGGAGGGAGTACAGGAGGGATTCCAGGTGATCGCCGCGCGCGCGGTCATCCTGCAGAATGTAGTTGCGCGCGATGCCTGTCAGGCCCCCCGCGAGAAAATCCGCCGCGTAGACGCGGTCGTCCGCGGGATATCCGGAGAGATAGGCGGGCGAGGAGAGGAGGCAGTCGTAAAGACTGCTCTGCATCAGGTACAGCAGGTCATTGCGGACAAGGATCTCCAGAATGTCCTGCTGATCTACAATATAGTCGCTGTAGGCGCGGCAGATGTCCTTAAGCGCCATGGAGCCCCGGCAGCATTCATGCTCCTCCGGGTGGAAGCAGTATTTCCGCTCCAAAGCGTAGGAGACCACGCTGTCCTTGGAGGGAAAGTGGGCGTAAAAGGTCTGCCGGGAGACATCGGCCTCTTTACAGATCCCGCTGATCGTAATGCGCGCGTAGGGTTTCTCGCGCATGAGCGACAGCAGAGCGTCCGCGATCGCGTTCCGGGAAGATATGGCGGTCTTATTGCATCCTTCGTACATGACAGAGCCCCCTTAAAGCGCCGGCAAACGGCCGGATCACCGGGAATCACCGGATTATGTGAAAATACTGTAAACAAACTTGACAACTGTAAAGGCTGATGCTACTATCTATGATAACAGATACTTGACAACTGTCAAGGATTGCGCGATGAGATCGGCATCGCCTTTTTTTTGAAGTCGGATTAGCACTCAATACCAAAGAGTGCTGATAATCAACGGAGGTAGATAATAGATTATGATCAGTATTCCTTTGTATAATGTTTTGTTGGTTCCCAACGCGAATGTGTATTTTAAGACGGACCAGTTCCGGTATCTCGCGCGGAGAAACGCGGAGGTCAATGACCGCGTGATCCTTCTGGCCTGCAAAGAGGATCAGAAGAGAGAAGATATGACGGACGACAGTTTCTATCCGATCGGCGTGACGGGCGTTGTCAAAGAGGTCAATCCCGCAGGATACATTGTCGTTCGAACGACCGGCCGCGTAAAGCTCGACATGGTCGGCGTCAATCCCGATCACAGCATTGAGATCACGATGTCCCGCTGCAGGGAGATCGACGACCTGGATGAGAATGTGGAGCGCGAGCACTTCGAGCGCCTTGAGGAGAATATCAGGGAAAACCTGAAGGGATTCGAGTGGGGCGAGCAGGCCGCGGGGTATCTGGATCAGTTCACTTCCCTAAGTGAAGTCGCTGTGGCCATGTCGATCTGGTTCAAGATGTCGGCGCAGGAAAAATACGATATTCTTGCCAATGACAGCGCGCGGGAACGGTTTGATATGATGGAGAAGGCCGTCTATGAATTTATGGAGGTCTCCAAGGCATCGAACCAGGCGGCCAGCGCGCAGCAGGAGGATTACCAGAAGATATATCGGGAGTCCGCGATCAAAAAGCAGATAGAGTACCTGCAGCGCGAGCTGGATGAGATGCATCCCGAGAACGTCTCGGATGTCCGCAAGTTCGAGGTCAAGATCGAGGAATCCGGCATGAATGAGACGGCCAAAGGGGAAGCGCGCAAGGTGCTCAACCGCCTCAAGCAGGAGTCGGACGGAGGCATGGAAGCCGGCATGCTCTACGATTATCTGGATTTTGTCACCGGACTTTCCTGGAAGAAGGAGCCCTCACAGCGCATAGATCTGGGAGAGGCGGAGCGGATCCTCGATGAGGATCATTTCGGGCTGAGCAAGGTCAAAAAGAGGATCATCCAGCAGATCGCCGTGATGAATCTCAAACAAGAACAGTCGGGCTCTATTTTGCTCTTTGTGGGCGCGCCCGGCACCGGCAAGACCAGCATCGGGCAGAGCATTGCCAGGGCGCTGCACCGCCAGTACGTGCGAGTCAGCCTGGGCGGCGTGCGCGATGAGGCGGATATCCGCGGTCATCGCAGGACGTATGTGGGCGCGATGCCGGGCAGGATCATGGACGGCATCAAGAAGAGCGGCGTCTCCAACCCGGTCATGGTGCTGGACGAGGTGGACAAACTGTCCGCGTCCTATAACGGCGACCCGGCCAGCGCGCTGCTGGAGGTGCTCGATCCCGAGCAGAACGGGACATTTACCGATCACTACATGAATGTTCCCTATGATCTGTCGGATGTGCTCTTTATCTGCACGGCCAACTCCATCGACACGATACCGGAGCCGCTCCTGAACCGGATGGAAGTCATACGATTCACAGGCTATACGGCGTCCGACAAGTTCCAGATCGCCCGCCGTCACCTGATTCCCAAGTCACTGAGCGCGATGGGCATAAGGCCGGATCAGATCGAGATCTCGGATGAAGTGCTGCGCAAGATCATCGACGACTACACGATGGAGTCCGGCGTGCGGGGCCTTCGCAAATGCCTGGATACGCTGTGCAGGTCGGCGGCTGTGGAGGTGTCGAAGAAGGCCGCGGAGGACGCGGACGTCTCTGAGGCGGAGAACGCCGCGGAGGCAGGGGCTGCCGCGAGGGCGGAGAGTGCCGCGGAGGCGGAGAGTGTTTCTGAGGCGGAAAATCTTCCTGCCGAGGATAAGCGGATCGTCGTGAAGATCGAGGATCTGCGCGAGATGCTCGACGCAAAGCCCATTCGTCACGATCGGGCATTGGAAGATAAGAAGCCCGGCATCGTCACCGGACTTGCCTGGACATCGGCAGGTGGAGAGATCCTGTTCATCGAGACGCTTTTCACCAAAGGAAACGGCAAGATCACAGTGACCGGACAGCTCGGCGATGTCATGAAGGAATCCGTACAGATCGCGATCAGCCTCGTCAAATCCATGTTCCCCGACCGGGCGGGCATGTTCGAGGAGAACGACCTGCACATTCACGTGCCGGAAGGCGCGGTGCCCAAGGACGGCCCTTCGGCAGGCATTACAATGACGACGGCGCTTGCGTCCCTCGTCAGCGGACGGGCTGTAGCGCCGACCATCGGCATGACGGGCGAAGTATCGCTGCGCGGCGTTGTGACGCCCATCGGCGGTCTGCCCGAGAAGCTTATGGCGGCCTCCAGGGCCGGCATACAGACAGTCTTCATTCCGGAGGAAAATGAGGATGACCTCGATGAAGTCCCCGCGGAAGTCAGAGAAAAGCTTGCGATCATCCCCGTGCGGGATGTAAAGCAGGTGCTGGAGGCTGTAGACGTGCTGGATCCCGAACCGCTGCTGGAAGCTGTGTGATGCTGTTTACCCCTTCCGCTATTTTAAGAAACCCCCGACCGCTTTTGCGGCCGGGGATTTTTTTTAAGCTTTCTTTAAGATGATTCCCACTAAGATCGCGACCAGCAGTATCGGTGCCGCAAAGTATACCAGCCCCGCAATGAGGAGCGTGATAACGAGAATCGGGAGGATCAGGGCTGCAAAGACTTTAAAGAAAATCTTTGCGGTCCAGAAAGTTGCTTTGAAGATCATTTTGATGATCTCAAATACCATAACGAACATTACAATTGTGAAAACAGTCATCATAATCTGCTCCTTTCCGGCCGTTAACGGCCCATTTGTGGAAGCCGGATAAGAAAAAAAGACTCTTATCACAGCTTCAGCCATGATAAAAGTCTTGCGATCTCACTTGATACGGATGTGGATGATCCACAACGTAATGACGGTTTCAAGCCCGGCAAACTGCCGTTCCGCTACTCCCTTTTATTGTTGGGAATATACTAGCACTTCTGCGGGGAAAGTCAATATGGAATTTGTGAATTATTTTTGTCCTCAGAGCGGAAGTATCTGCTCACTCCAGGCCGGTCCGCTCGTCCAGGCCGAGCATGATGTTCATGTTTTGGACGGCTGCGCCGGAGGCACCCTTGCCGAGGTTGTCAAAGAGTGCCGTCACGCTGGTCAGGTCCTCATAGCCGCAGACGAAGATCTGCAGGTGATTGGTCCCTGCCAGCTCGTTGGCGTAGATGTTGGCGGGTTTTTCACTGAACGGCTGTACGCTGACAAAGTGTTCGTCCCTGTAGTATTCCTGCAGGCGCCCGCAGATCTCCTTTGCCGTGGGCGCGCCGGGCAGGAGATGATTGTGCAGGGTAATGGTGGTGGCCATACCCTTATAGTAGTCATCCACGACCGGAATGAAGACGGGCGGCTCCTTGGATCCGCAGACCTTATGCATTTCCGGTACGTGTTTGTGGCGAAGCGTAAGTCCGTACACGCATGGGGAGGAGAGGGTCTGCGGTCGGTCAGCCGACTCATAATCGGCAATCATTTTCTTGCCGCCTCCCGAATAACCTGAAAGGGAGAAGCAGTTCAGCGGATAGTCGGCGGGCACGATGCCCATGCGGATCAGCGGTGCCGCGCAGGAGATAAATCCTGTCGCGTGGCAGCCGGGATTCGCGACTCGTTTGCTCTTTGCGATCAGCGCGCGCTGCTCGGCGGAGAGCTCCGGGAAGCCGTAGGTCCAGGCGTCATCCGTCCGGTGCGCCGTGGAGGCATCGATCACGCGGACGTCCGGGTTTTCGATCATGGACACCGCCTCAATGGCCCCCGCGTCGGGCAGGCACAAAAAGACAATGTCCGCCGCGTTGAGAAATTTGCGGCGTTCCTGCGGATCGTGGCGCTTGTCCTCATCGATCCGCATCAGTGTCAGATCATCTCTCGCGCCGATCCGGTCAAAGATCTGCAGGCCCGTCGTGCCGCTCTGTCCGTCTATGTAAACCTTAGTCTTTTTCATCTTACTCCCTCGTGTATTTGGTAGAATATCAACGTATATAATAGCATGACTCGCATAAAATAAAAAAGAAAATTGACGAAAATAGACAGATGGAGGGAAATATGAGCGATCAAACGCAAAATGTAAGCGAGAACGACATCCGGGCCGACGAGGCAGTAAACGAGAATATTGAGAAAGTAAACGCTGTGAATGAGCAGGCGTTCGAGACCGCGGAGGCTGCGGCAGAAAAAAACGATCCCGCAGATCATTTTCGGCTCAGTGATATGGGCGCTGGTTCTGTCCTATCTGCTGCTGATAGCAGGTCAGCTTCTCGGAGATGTTATCTGTAAGTTTCTGCCCGGTAGGGGCACGGATTTGGGCGATACGGCTCTGATGTACTTTTCGTTTATCGGCATCTGGATCGTCTTTTTGATCAATGCCGCTCTTAAGAAGAACCGCCCCCTGTTTAAAGCTTACGGGACCGGATGCAAAGGCAACCGTCCGCCGCAGCTCCTTATCGGTCTTCTGATCGGCTTCGCGATGAACGGCTTGTGTATTCTGATGGCGATCGCGCATGGGGATATTCATCTGTATTTTGACAGATTTGAGGTGATACCCTTCATCATCCTTCTGTTTTCGGTGTTCGTCCAATCTTCGGCGGAGGAGGTCACCTGCCGGGGCTTTGCCTATCAGAGGATTTTGAAGACGCACAGAAAACAATATATGATTGCGATCTTTGCAACTTCCGTCTTCTTTGGCGCAATACATCTATTGAACCCCGGGGTGGGCATTCTGCCGATCATTGACATCATTCTCTCGGGACTGATCTTCGCCTTCATGGTCTACTATTTTGACAGTCTGTGGATGGCGATGGGCGTTCACACGGGGTGGAACTTCACCCAGAGCATTCTGGCAGGCCTGCCGAACAGCGGAATCGTCGTGCCGTATTCCAACTTTAAACTGGAAGCTTCCACGGCGATCTCCAGCCCGTTCTACGACGTGGCATTCGGCATTGAGGGATCGGTCGCTGCGATCGTTGTGCAGGCGATCACGCTGGCCATTATCATTTTGATCGGGAGAAAGCTGAATGAGGAGCCCACAGACATCTGGGAAGGGCAGGAAGGCTGAACAGGTAATAAAAAAGTATAGAAACATAGAGAAAGAGAGACAGCGCACCGCGTGTGATGCGGGGGCTGTCTCTCTTTTTTTTGCGTGTCAGGTCTGGCGGCGCCTGCGCCGCACGCGGTTGATGTGCCGCTCAAAGTCGCCGCTCCGGATGAGTTCGGCCAGGACATACTGTGTCAGGACCGGGACGGTACAGGAATAGAAGGAGATCCTGGACTGCAGCTCCGCGCACAGGTCGGAGGGGAGGACCATGTAGCCCACGCGGACGGAGGGGGAGACGGTCCTGGTAAAGGTGTTCATGTAGATGACGCTGCCGGCGGGATCGAGGGAAAACAGTGTGTCCTCCGTCTTGGTCAGCGCCGAGAATTCGGAGTCGAAGTCATCCTCCACGATAAAGCGCCGAACGCCGGAGGGGCCGGTGCGGGAAGCCCAGCGGATATAGTCGCCCCGGCGGGAGGCTGTGGCAGTAATGCCGCTGGGATAGCTGTTGAAGGGCGTCACATGCAGTACGGTCGCCCTGGTGTGGCGCAGGGCGTCCTCGCGGATGCCCTCCCGGTCCAGCGGAAGCATCTCGCACTGCACGCCGCTGGCCTCGTAGACAAGTCGGATCTTCTCGTAAGAGGGGTCCTCCAAAGCAAAGATCCTGTCGCGGCCCAGCATCTGCACGATCATGTTGTAAAGGTATTCGGAGCCGGAACCGATCAGGATCTGTTCCGGCCGCACGTTGATCCGGCGGCTGCGCGCGAGGTACTGCGCGATGGTCTCCCGAAGGACATAGAGGCCGCTGTTGGGGGAGCGCTGCAGCAGCTCCTCGCCCCGGTCGGTCAGGACTCTGCGCACGGTTCTGGCCCAGATCGAATAGGGGAACTGTTCCTGCTCGGGCGTGACGATGGGCCCCCGCACGGGGATGTCTGAGATCTCAGGCGCTTCATCGTACCCGGGGGAGTCGGGGAGATCGGATGACGCGGTCTCCGCCACCGGAAAGAGGTCGCTCTTTCTGTAACTGACATAATACCCGCTGCGCTCTTTTGGACGAATATACCCCTCGTCTGCCAGAAGATCGTACGCGTGCTGGACAGTCACAAGACTCAGACCGCTCTCGGCGGCCAGAAGCCGCTTGGAGGGGAGTCTGCTTCCATATGTGTATACGCCGGCGGTGATGTCGCCGCGAAGCTGCAGGTACAGCTGCAGGTAAGCCGGCTGTTTGATCCCGGGATCTATTCTGTATTGAGGCATGACATTACTCCTTGAGGTTTGCGGGCAATTCGCAAAAAAGTAATATTTGAAGCGGGAAACCGCTCCCCCTTATTGTAGCAGATTGGAGTGCGGCAGGGTATCCGGAAGAGACCATCGGCTTTTGAAAAAATAAGGGAATCATTATATAATAAAAAATTAAGTGTGACCTTCAAGGGCCGGTCACAGGACGAAGAGACCGGCGGGCGAAAACAGGACGGAGAGACAGCGTGAACGAAGAGAACAGAAAAAATAGAGAAAACAAAGTCTTTCGTGAGGAGCAGGCGCATCTGACGACGACTTATGAGAAACTCACCGCGATGAAAGAGGAGCTGGAGTCCAAGATCGAGGCGATCATGGAAAAGGCGGCGGAGGAGAAGCAGGATATCCGCAGCAATCTGTCTCTGAATCTGGACAGCGACACGGACGCGATGGAGACCTATATCGAGTTCGAGGCGATGAGTCATTCCATCGATCAGTACAATATAGAGCAGAACGCCGCCGTGGAGAAGCTGGGCAGGGTGGAAAGACTGCTGAAGAAGCCGTACTTTGCCCGGGTCAGGCTCCGCTTCGACCCCGGGGAGGACCCGGAGGACTATTACATCGGAAGCGCGGGGATCACCGAGGGGCGGCATATACCGCTGGTGATCGACTGGCGGTCCCCGGTGGCGGAGACCTATTACAATCAGGAGAACGGCCGGACGCATTATGAGGTGGACGGCAGGCGCATCGAGGCGGATCTGGAGCTGCGCAGGCAGTACGACATCGAGGGGGATCAGCTGAAAGCTTTTTTTGACACCCAGGTGGCCATTGAGGACCCGCTTCTGCTGCAGTCGCTCTCCCAGACGCGCTCGGACAAGATGCAGGCCATCACCGCCACGATCCAGAAGGAGCAGAACGCGGTGATCCGCTGCGGCAACGTGCCGGTCCTTCTGGTGGACGGGATCGCGGGGAGCGGAAAGACATCCGTGCTCCTGCAGAGGATCGCCTATCTTTTTTACCGGCAGCGGGAGAAGCTGCGGCCGGAGCAGGTCTATCTGATGACGATCAATCCCGTGTTCCGGCATTACATCGATCAGGTGCTGCCGGATCTGGGGGAGGAAAATCCGCACACGATCACATGGGTGGACCTTCTTAGAATGACCGATGTGCCGCAGCATCTTAGGGACCGCGGCACAAGGGCGGAGGATCTTATGAAGATAGAACGGGCGCTGCCGGATATCCGCCTCGAAAAGGAGGATTTCCTGCCGGTCCGCCAGAAGAATTACACGGTTCTGACGCCTTCCGAGATCGAAAGAGTGCTGTCGCAGTATCAGGATATCGAGACAGGGGTGAGGCTCCTCACTATTTTGGCAGACGCGCTCCGGGACCGCGCGAAGAGCCGGATCCGCTCCATGGAGAGGGAGCAGGATGATGAGGACGTAAATGACGCGGAGAAAGGCGCCGGGTCACAGGAAGGCTCCCGGGAGGAAAACCGCGTGCAGAATCAGTACGGCGGGGCGTTCAAGGCGCTGGACACCTTTGCGTTCGTCAATGTGGAGCGGATCGGGAAGAGGATCCTGGGGACGCAGTCACTGACGGCGACGGAGTGGCTCTGGGTCAAAATACTGCTGACCGGCAGCTGCGACCGCCGCGCGCGCTATGTCATGATCGATGAGGTGCAGGACTATACGCTCGCGCAGATCATGGTGCTGCAGCGGTATTTTGCCGGCGCGAGATTTATGATGCTGGGCGATGAGTTTCAGTCCATCCGGAGCGGGACGCTCACCTTTGATGAGGTGCGGGCGCTCTTCGAGGAGGCGGGGAAGGAAGTCGCGCAGATGTCCCTGATGACGAGTTACCGCTCTTCGCCCGAGATCACGGCGCTCTTCACATCGCTCCTGCCGGGGGACAGGCGCATAGAGGCCGCTTCTGTCCGGCAGCCCGGCGTCGCGCCGATGGTGACCGCATGCGGTACGCATGAGGAATATGAGCAGAGGCTCCGGCAGGCCGCGCGCGCGGCCACGGATGAGCCGGGGCTCACCGCGATCCTGTGCAGGAATGAAAAGAGCCTGCGCCGGGTGCAGAATATACTGGAGGGGGAGGAAGGCGGTTTCGGCAGCGGGAATCCGGACATCCCGGTGGTGCACAAAAACCAGGCGCTTCCCGCGAGCGGGGTCTGCCTGATCACGCTGGACCTGGTAAAGGGACTGGAATTTGACGGCGTGATCATTCCGGACGCCGACACGGGCGGCTATCCGAAGGATACGCTTTCCGCGCACCGGCTCTATACGGCGATATCCAGGGCCACGAGCCGGCTGACGATACTATCCAATGGGGCACTGACGAAGCTCCTTGCCTGAGCCCGGCCGGGGTTCGGGACAGGGCAAATACAAGACAGATTTACAACTTATGGAGGTCTAAATGGGACAAATCAACAAGATCACGCAGCAGACATTTAATAGATTCGCAAACCTGTACGACCTGGATGTCACGCACAAAAACGGGAGAAACTCGCACTATTTTGTCGCGTCCCGCGCCAAGACGCCCGAGGAGCTCAAGATCACGACGGGGATCAATAAGCCGGACGGCGTGATCATGTACGCGATCTATGGAGAAAAGAGGGACAGGGTGGTCCTGATCCGTCAGTTCCGCTATCCGCTGGGCGGTTACGTCTACGAATTTCCGGCGGGGCTTGTGGAGCCCGGGGAAAATTACAGAGACTGCGCGGTGCGCGAGATGCATGAGGAGACGGGGCTGGATTTTCACCCTCTGGATGTGGATCCGATGTTCGAGGAGCCCCGCTTTACGACGGTCGGGCTCACGGACGAGTCCTGCGCCATGGTCTACGGCTATGCGGACGGGGAGGTCACCGACAAGTATCTGGAGGGGAGCGAAGAGATCGAGATCGTGCTGGCGGACAGAGAGGAAGTGCGCCGGATCCTCAGGGAGGAGCGCGTCGCGATCATGTGCGCCTACCAGATGATGCACTTTCTGGCGGACGAAAAACCCTTTGCTTTTCTGGGAATCGGCGAGTAAATCACCTTGACTTTTGACGGGAAGATTTCTAAGATATAGACACCTGAGAGATTCTGACTTTCAGGTGTCTGTTTTTCTATACCGGCCGAAATCGGCGCACTGATTTTGACCGGATCATTCTCCGATCGGAGAGAATTTCAGCAAATCGGCAGTATTGACGAGACGAAAAAGCGCATGGGCGCGGTCCTGCCCGGAGAGGAGGAAGGAGGATATGGGATCAGTTGCTGTGCGGGAGGTGCAGCAGGGAAAGTATGAACAGATAAGGGACCTGGGCCGCGGCAGCTGCGGCGCAGTCTGGCTTGTCAGGCGTCCGCCTGCGTTTGCTCGGGGAGAGGCAGCGGCCGGCAGGTTTTCGCTTGCGCCAAAAGACGCGGTGCCCGGCAGGCATCTGCTCGCCATGAAGGTGGCTCTGCCCGCGCCGCCCGCAGAGGGGGATCTGGTGGGGGAGCTGTCCTTTCGCGCGATCGTCGAGAGGGAGGGCAGGTGCCTGAAGAGACTGTCAGAGGAAGGGATTCCCGGGATTCCGTCTTTTCACGAATTCGTTCACGGGGAGGACGGGGAGATCTGCGGCTATGTGATGGAGTACATCCGGGGGAAAAGCCTGCGGGAATACTTGAGAAATAAGAAGCGCCTGCCCCGCGGGGAGGCGGTCGGCATTACCGTGGGGGTGTGCCGTGTTTTGACAGCTATGCACAGTATGGAGCCCCCCGTCTGCTACCTGGATCTGAAGCCGGAGAATATTATTCTCGCGCCGGGCAAAGGGCCCGTTCTGATCGATTTCGGCGCGGCGCGAAGCGGCGGGGAAACTGAGGCGGACGCATCTTTGGGGCTTCTGGGGACCTTTGGATACGCGCCGACGGAGCAGTGCCGGGAGGGATATATTCCCAGCGGGCAGGCGGACGTTTACGGGGCGGGGGCGATCCTCCACGAAATGCTGTCGGGGCAGAGCCCTTCGCGGACGGGGCTGCTGCCCATCGGCACGTGCGATCCGTCCCTTAAGGGGAGCGAACTGGAGCGGATCCTGACGGCATGCTGCAATCCGGCGCCGCAGCTTCGCTATGACAGCTGTGAGGCGCTGGCGGCCGCGCTGCGAAGAGCTGAGGAAAGCGAGGGCGATGCCGGTCTCTTGAAAAGGGTCCGCCTGACCCGCGGCATGGGGCGCGTTCTGGCGGTGTGCCTGACGGCGGCTGCCTGCCTTGACGCGTTCGCACAGGCTGCGGACGAAGCCTGTTATGAGGCCCTTCTTGCAGACGCCGCCGGGGAGGAGCGATGGGAGAGCAAAGCGGAGGACTATGTGAGGGCGTGGAGCATGATGCCGGAGGATCCCCGGGGGCCCATCGCTCTGCTGCTGGATCTGGCCGGAGACGGGCGCGTCACCGCGCGGGAGGATCGGATGGCGGACGATCTGCTTCAAAGCCCGGTTCCGGCTTCGGGGACTGCGGGCAGGGAGGAGAGCCGCGAAGGAGTGACCGCAGTGCTGCGGGCAAATAATCCGGACGGCTGCGCTTCTTTTATGGCAGCGCGGGGATGCGTCGACTGGGCCTGTTACGAGGGCGGAAGGGAGAAGGCGGCAGAGGAGATCCGGGCCGCCCTGAAGGCCGGTTATCTCGGAGAGGATCTCAGGGAAACATTGAGCCGCCTCCTGGCCGTATCGGAGCCCTGGGACGACAGCGCGCTGACCGGGCGGTGGGAGGCGTGGGAAATGTTGTGCGCCGCCATATCGGAAGAAAGACTGCCCGCGGCAGAACAGTCATCGGCGCGGGGGCGGCCGATGAAGGTAAGGGCAGAGAATGATCTTACGGGAGATATGTGGTTTCAGGCGGCCGTCTACCGCGGCGCCGCCGCGGAGATCTCGCTCCATGCGGAGGATTATGAGAGGCAGGGGATATCTGATCAGCGGATGAGAGCGGTGCTCCTTGCGGGAGAGGCATTTGTATCGGAGGTTTGCGGTAAAGCGGGCGGCAGCGGTGAAGCGCTCGGCAGCGGCGGAGCGCTGAGCAAAGACCGGGTACCCGCGGAGATTTTGGATGGACTTGAGACGGAACTTGATAATGCCGGCCGCACGATCACAGATGTGAGCGGAGCGGCGGGAAGAGGGGCGGATAAGGACTGACGCCCGGAAAGGAGAAGAGGTTGACGGAAAGAATGATCATGTGGAGCGTGCTTTGCAGAAGGATATCTGTCCTCTGCCTGGCCGTTGCTGCCGTCTGCGCGGCGGCCATCTGTCTTTTGCTTACGGACCGGCAGATACGGGACGCGCTTCTTGGCCGATACCGCGCGCTTTGGGACGCGGCGGTAAAAGGAGTGCGCGCCGACAGACGCAAGGCGCGGAGAACCGGTCTGCTGCTGCTTATGGCGGCAGCCGTCTGGATCGCCGCACTGGGGACAACGGCACTGGCACAAGCGCCGGCGGCACCTGTGAAGGCGGCCCCCGTTTCTGTGGACACAGAAGAGGACAAAGATGAGCAGCCGACGGGAGGTGAAGCCGCGGAAGGAGAGAGGACTGAAAATGAGTCGGCAGAGGATGAGCTGTCAGAAGGCGGCGCGACGGAAGAGGAAGGGACGGAGGAAGGCCCGACGGAAGGTGAGCCGACGGAAAGCGGTCCGACAGAAGGGGAACCGGCGGAAGGCGGCACGACGGAAGGGGAACCGACGGAAGGCGGCACGACGGAAGGGGAACCGACGGAAGGTGAGCCGACAGAAGAGGAGCCGGAAGAGCCGGTCATAAAAGACGATCAGCCGCCGCAGATCCTGGTGAGGATCGGAGAGGAGCCGCGCACGGATGCGGAGGGGGTTATTTACTGTAGGGCAGACAATGCTTCTGTGTACGTCGATCTTTCAGAGACTGCCGAATCGGACATTGGGATCAGCCGCTATGAGATCGTGATCGAGGATGAGGAGGGCGAGCAGATCAGGCGCGGACAGGAACTCGCGCCGCAGATCGATCCGCCCGGTGAACCGGTGAGTGATCCCGGTGATGATCCGACAGGTGATGCGGATGATGACCCGTCGGGCGATCCGGCTGAAGATCCGACAGATAATGCGGATAATGCGGATGATGACCCGTCGGACGATCCGGCTGAAGAGCCGGTGAGGGAAGTCTCTGAGGCATTCAGCGCGGAAGAAGTGAGCGGGCTGCGCGACGGTTTGATCTCGGTGAAAGTCGAAGCCGAGGACCGCTTTGGCAACAGCAGTCAGGCAGAGAGCAGTTT
>CAJOLP010000049.1 GCA_905235465.1 uncultured Lachnospiraceae bacterium
CCCTGCAAATATGGTACGGTAAAGACCGAGATTGTCACAGGTCTTTTTTTTATGCTCGAAAAAGCCCTGATAGAGGCTAATGATCACGTGGAGGTGACATATAATGCGTACAAGAATCACATTAGCTTGCACAGAGTGCAAACAGCGCAACTACAATACTACAAAGGACAAGAAGGCGCATCCGGAGAGGATCGAGACCAAGAAGTATTGCAGATTCTGCAGAAAGCATACCGTACACAAAGAGACAAAGTAATTAGAATCAGTTTGTAAGGAGCGGGTCGGATGGATAATAAGAATGGAGGCACCAAGGCTTCCGGAGGAATCAAAGGATTCTGGAAAGGTGTCAAGACTGAGTTTCGCAAGATCATTTGGCCGGACGGGCCTACGTTGGTCAAACAGACGATCGCGGTGGTCTGCGTCGTTGTGGTGGTCGGAATTCTGATCGCAGTCGTTGACCTCGGCGCGCAGTACATTGTCGACTGGATTACGACCTTAGGCGCCTGAAGACAGCTTTGGATGAGGTAAGCGGATGGCAGATAAAAATAATGAGCGCACAGGCGGCGTTCGCGTAAAGCCGGGCGTTCTGCCGGGCGTACGGGAGATCAGGAGACCTGATTTCACCAGAAAAGCCGCTGACATAGAGAAAGCTGAAGCGGAGAGAGTCCTCAAACAGGATGAGGCGAAGGCCGAGATGGATGCCGCGGATGCGGCGGACGCAGCGGCTGTAGCGGCTTCTCTCGCGGCACAGGAGAACGGCGGCGAGGAAGATCAGCTGGACGAGAGCGCGATCACGGATGAGCCGCTCTGGTATGTGGCGCATACTTATTCCGGATATGAGAATAAGGTGAAGGCCAATATAGAGAAGACCATCGAGAACCGGCACCTGGAGAATCAGATCTTTGAGGTGCGCGTCCCGATGCAGGACGTCATCGAGATCAGGAACGGTGCCCGCAAGAACGTTGCCAAGAAGATGTTCCCCGGCTATGTGCTGGTCAATATGATCATGAATGACGATACCTGGTATGTCGTGCGCAATACGCGCGGCGTCACGGGCTTCGTAGGACCGGGAAGCAAGCCGGTTCCGCTGTCAGAGGCGGAGATGAAGCCGCTGGGGATCCACACCAAAAATGTCACGGTGGATTTCGAGGTCGGCGATACTGTCACGGTCGTGGCCGGTATCTGGAAGGATACCCCCGGCGTCGTGCAGAAGATCGATTACAACAAGCAGACGACCACCATCAAGGTCGAGCTGTTTGGCGGTGAGACACCGGTCGAGATCAGTTTCGCGGAAGTCCGCAAGATGAACTGATCTGAGCAGATCTGAACGGACCTGAAATGGTCTGAACAGATTTGAAAGGATCTGAGCAGATCTGGACGGACCAAAAATGGTCTGAACAGATCGTATAAGAATTAGAATATCCGACACGGCACGGCCGTTGTCTGATAGATACACAATGGGCGGCAAAGCCGCTTACGCAGTGGGAGCAGACATTCTGCGCATACACCACAAAGGAGGAGAAATGGCTAAGAAGGTAACTGGTTACATCAAACTGCAGATTCCGGCAGGCAAGGCAACTCCTGCTCCGCCGGTAGGTCCTGCGCTGGGTCAGCACGGTGTCAACATCGTTGAGTTCACCAAGCAGTTCAACGCCAAGACCGCAAATGAAGGGGATACGATCATCCCCGTCGTGATCACTGTCTATTCCGACAGATCATTCAGTTTCATCACCAAGACACCGCCCGCAGCAGTACTGCTCAAGAAGGCGGCGGGCCTGCAGAAGGCTTCCGGTGTTCCGAACAAGCAGAAAGTCGGTTCGGTCACCAAGGATCAGATCAAGGAGATCGCGGAGCGGAAGATGCCCGATCTCAACGCGGCTTCTCTTGAAGCGGCCATGAGCATGATCGAAGGAACAGCCCGAAGCATGGGTATCACGGTGGCGGACTGATGCCGTCAGACAGGAGGAATAGAATATGAAGCACGGAAAGAAATACGCGGACGCAGCTAAGCTTGTTGACCGCACCAAACTGTATGAGCCTGAAGAGGCTATCGCACTGACAAAGAAGACGGCTTCCGCCAATTTCGATGAGACTGTTGAGATCCACATCCGCACGAGCTGCGACGGCCGTCATGCCGATCAGCAGATCCGCGGCGCTGTCGTTCTCCCTGCCGGCACCGGCAAGAGCGTCAGAGTTCTGGTTTTCGCAAAGGGCAGCAAGATCGACGAAGCACAGGCAGCAGGCGCTGACTTTGTGGGCGGCGAGGAGCTCATTCCGAAGATCCAGAAAGAGGGTTGGCTTGATTTTGACGTAGTCGTTGCCACACCCGACATGATGAGCGTTGTCGGCCGTCTGGGCCGTGTCCTGGGACCGAAGGGCCTGATGCCCAACCCCAAGGCCGGTACAGTCACCATGGATGTCACCAAGGCGATCAACGATATCAAAGCCGGTAAGATCGAGTACAGACTGGACAAGTCCAACATCATTCACTGCCCGATCGGCAAGTCTTCCTTTACGGAAGAGCAGCTGCAGCAGAACTACGACGCGCTGATGGCGGCCATCGTCAAGGCAAAACCCGCCGCAGTCAAGGGTCAGTATCTCAAGAGCATCACGCTCGCGACGACCATGGGCCCCGGCGTCAAAGTCATTGCGAACAGATATTGATTCGCAGTGCGGGAGGATATGAGAAGGGCAGCAAACAATAAAATATTGCAGCTTATGGGCATCGTCGGAACTATTGTTCTGACGATGCTCTTTAGCACGCCCGCAAACGCGGCCGGGACGAACGTGATCGCATCCGCGGATGAGGGCGGAACGAACGTCGGCGCATCCGTGGACGAGGGCAGGACGAACGTCGGCGCATCCGCGGGCATGATGTGGATCGGCGGGCAGATCAGGCAGGCGGCGGAAGTGCTGGAAGAGTGCGCGGAGGAGATCTGCGGGTCAGTAAAAGAGGCCGCAAGGGATCCGCAAAGATCGGACAAGATACGGACGGCCACAGGCAAGATCCTGAGCAAGTCGGACGGGAAATGGGTGATCCCCGCGGAGGGGCCCGCTTCGGACAAGGAGGCGGTGATCGTCTTTGCGGGCGATATCATTTTTGAACGCAGTCAGAATCCGGGGATCGCAAAGATCGGAGACAATGGGATCCGCGACTGCTTTGACGATGAGACCTGGGAGATCATGCACGACGCGGATCTTCTGGTCATCAACAACGAGTTTCCCTATACGGACCGGGGATCGGCCACGCCCGGCAAGCAGTTCACTTTCCGGTGCGATCCCGAGACGGTGGAGTGGTTTGCCGATATGGGAACGGACCTGGCGGCCCTGGCCAACAATCATATCTATGATTACGGCGAGGAGGGCGCCATGGACACGTTCGACACGCTGGACGGCGCGGGCATTCCCTACATTGGCGCCGGCCGCGATCTTGAGGACGCGCAAAAGACAGCCTATTATCTTGTGAACGGCATGTCTGTCGCTATTTTGAACGCTACGGAGATCGAACGCTATGACAACCCGGATACCAAAGAGGCCGGGGAGGACAGTCCGGGCGTGTTCCGGTGTCTTTATGATGACGATCTCTGCGATCAGGTGCGCAAGGCAAAGGAACACGCGGACATCGTGATCGTGTATGTGCACTGGGGGACGGAGCTTATGCCCTCGGCGGACGGCAGGCAGTATTCCATCGCGGAGGACCTGGCGGACGCGGGCGCCGATGTGATCGTGGGCTCGCACCCCCATATCCTGCAAAATATAGAATATGTGGACGGCGTCCCTGTCTTTTACAGTCTTGGCAACTACTTCTTCAGCGCCTCCACGAGGGACAACGGCGTACTCAGGATCACACTGGACACCGAAGAGGCGAAGGTAAAATCCCTTCAGTTCATCCCGATGGTCCAGCAGCAGGGCGTCAAAACGCTGGACGGCTCGGACAAGGAGAGGGTTCTGGACACCATGCGGAGTCTCTCACCGGGCGTCAGCATTGATGATGACGGCTTTTTTGAAGAGAGCCCTTGACAAAGATAATGCTCTTATGATAGAGTTTACGAGGTTATAAGCCAAGCCGAAAGCAGGTGCCGCAAGGCGTAACGACAAACGGCCTGCCGAGGATGTGGACGGATCGGATCTGTATGTTTTGTTTCATATAGAGAAGTTCCTGAATACGCATATTTCTCCCTGTCTTCGTGAAGGACAGGGAGTTTTTCTTCGTTTCGGCTCCAAATCTACAAGGAGGTAAAGTTAATGGCAAAGGTTGAATTGAAGCAGCCTGTCGTCGAGGAGATTTCCGCAGCGATCGACGGCGCGCAGTCAGCGATTCTGGTTGACTACAGAGGACTTACAGTTCAGCAGGACACAGAGCTCCGCAAAAAGCTCCGCGAGGCCGGTGTTTCTTATAAGGTATATAAGAACACAATGATGCGCTTCGCATTCAAGGGCACGGATCTCGAAGGTCTTGATGATCTGCTCAACGGCCCCAGCGCTCTTGCGGTTTCCAAGGATGACGCCACAGCACCGGCCAGGATCCTGTGCGAGTTCGCCAAGGGCGCGGACAAGCTCGAGATCAAGGGCGGCGTGGTTGAAGGCAAGGTCTGCGATGTGAATGAACTCGTTGAGGTGGCCAAGGTCCCGAGCAGAGAGGAACTGCTGGGAAGACTGTTCGGCAGCTGGCAGTCCCCGATCGCAAGCTTCGCGCGCGTTATCAAGCAGATCGCGGAGAAGGGCGGCGAGGCAGCACCTGCAGAGACAGCAGAGGCTCCTGCAGAGGCACCCGCAGAGGCAGCAGCAGAGGCTCCCGCAGAGGCTTAACAGCCGGCGGACACAGCAGATTCGGGGAGGCCTGCGCCGCGGGTCGTGCTGCTTAAAGATGCAGGCGCGAGAAATTAAATTTGAAATTTCATTGATTGAATGAATTATGGAGGTATTACAATGGCAAAGTTGACGAATGCTGAGATTATCGAAGCCATCAAAGAGCTTACTGTTCTGGAACTGAATGATCTGGTCAAGGCTTGTGAGGAAGAGTTCGGCGTATCCGCAGCAGCAGGTGTTGCTGTCGTGGCCGGCCCCGCTGCCGCTCAGGAAGAAGAGAAGACAGAGTTTGACGTCGAGCTGACAAGCTTTGGCGATCAGAAGATCAAGGTCATCAAGGTCGTCCGTGAGATCACAGGCCTTGGCCTGAAGGAAGCAAAAGAGGCCGTCGAGGGCGCTCCCAAGATCATCAAGGAAGGCGTTGCCAAGGACGAGGCCGAGCAGATCAAGGCCAAGCTCGAGGAGCAGGGCGCTACTGTTACCATCAAGTAATCCGACTGGATACAGTACGAAACGAGACCATCCGGACGCGCACAGAGCGCCCGGATGGGTTTTTTATTTCTCAAATTATTAACAATTCAGTAATAAAAAATGGTTGACTCGGAATGTGGTGCGATGATAGAATATATTTCGCATCTTTTTTAGAGTGGCATATTTTTGTGCTGCCATAAAATACGTCAGCAGTATTTTGACAGCCGCCGCCCGCATAAAAGAGCATACCGAAACAGTTTAATATAGTTTTTCAGATTACGGGGTGAACCAGATGGGAAAATACAGGATACATCCTACAGGGGAAGGCCAGAGCATGCGCATGAGCTATCAGCGCCAGAAGGAAGTGCTCCCGATGCCCAACCTGATCGAAGTGCAGACCGACTCCTACAAGTGGTTTCTGGAGAAGGGGCTGCAGGAGGTCTTTGATGACATCTCACCGATCGAGGATTTCAGCGGCAGGCTCAGTCTTTCCTTTATCAGCTACAGGCTTTGCGAGGATAAGGTCAAGTATTCCATCGAGAAATGCAAAGAGAGAGATGCGACTTACGCGGCGCCGCTGATGGTGCGCGTGCGTCTCTTCGACAAGGAAAACGACAAAGAGATCAAGGAACAGGAGATCTTCATGGGCGATCTCCCGCTCATGACCCGCACCGGCACATTTGTGATCAACGGCGCGGAGCGTGTTATCGTCAGCCAGCTCGTCCGCTCGCCCGGTATCTATTACGGGATCGACCAGGATAAGTTCGGCAAGAAGCTGTTCTCCTGCACAGTCATTCCCAACCGCGGCGCATGGCTTGAATACGAGACGGATGCCAACGACTATTTCTTCGCGAGGGTGGACCGCACCAGGAAAGTGCCGGTCACGACCCTGATCCGCGCGCTCGGCATCGGTACGGACGAGGAGATCCTGGAGATGTTCGGCGACGAGCCCAAGATCCGCATGAGCTTCACCAAGGACAACGCTTCCTCTTACGAGACAGGCCTTTTGGAGCTGTACAAGAAGATCCGTCCCGGCGAGCCCCTTTCCGTGGAGAGCGCCGACAGCCTGATCAACGCTATGTTCTTCGACCCCCGCAGATATGATCTGGCGAAGGTCGGACGCTATAAATTCAATAAGAAGCTCGCGTTCAGGAACCGCATCACCGGCCACGTGCTGGCGGAAGATGTGGTGGATGAGGCGACCGGCGATATTCTGGGAAGCGAAGGCGACGTCGTGACCAGAGCGATGGCCGACGAGATCCAGAACGCAGCGGTCGCTTCGGTGACGATCCGCACGGAGGAGAAGGATGTCAAAGTCCTGAGCAACCTCATGGTGGACATCACGCACTATGTGGACTGCGATCCCGAGGAACTGGGCATCACGGAGCAGGTCTATTATCCCGCGCTCCGGGAGATCCTGATCCAGTACCAGGACAACGAGGATCCGGAAGCGCTGGCGGAGGCCCTCACCAAGAGCGTGCACGAGCTGATCCCGAAGCACATTACCAAGGAAGACATTCTGGCTTCCATCAACTACAATATCCATCTGGAATACGGCATCGGCAACGACGATGATATCGACCATCTGGGCAACCGCAGGATCCGCAGCGTCGGAGAGCTTCTGCAGAACCAGTATCGCATCGGTATGTCCAGAATGGAGAGAGTCGTGCGCGAGCGCATGACCACACATGACAGCTCCGAGGAGATCTCTCCCCAGAGCCTGATCAATATCAAACCGGTCCAGGCAGCGGTCAAGGAATTCTTCGGTTCCTCCCAGCTGTCACAGTTCATGGATCAGAACAACCCGCTGGGCGAGCTGACGCACAAGAGACGTCTGTCCGCGCTGGGCCCGGGCGGTCTGTCCCGTGACCGCGCCGGTTTCGAGGTGCGTGACGTTCACTACACGCACTACGGAAGAATGTGCCCCATCGAGACACCGGAAGGTCCCAACATCGGACTGATCAACTCACTGGCAAGCTATGCCCGCATCAACGAGTATGGCTTTATTGAGGCACCCTACAGAAAGGTGGACCGGAGCGATCCGAAGAATCCGCGCGTAACGGATGAGGTCGTCTATATGACGGCGGACGAGGAAGATAATTATCACGTGGCGCAGGCGAGCACGAAGCTCGACGAGAACGGATATTTTGTGGACAACAATGTTTCCGGCCGCTACAGAACAGAGACTTCTTCCTATGACAAGTCCGTATTTGAATACATGGACGTCTCCCCGAGAATGGTATTTTCCGTGGCGACATCCCTGGTTCCCTTCCTGCAGAACGACGACGCGAACCGCGCGCTGATGGGTTCCAACATGCAGAGGCAGGCGGTCCCGCTTCTGACCACCGAGGCTCCCGTGGTGGGCACCGGTATGGAAGTGAAGGCGGCGCGTGACTCAGGCGTATGCGTGATCGCGCCCAAGTCCGGCGTTGTGGAATACGTGGACGCGACGACGATCCGCCTCGCCTGCGATGACGGCACAAGAGAAGAGATCCATCTGGGCAAATTTGAGCGCTCCAACCAGAGCAACTGCTACAACCAGAAGCCCATGGTCTTTACAGGCGAGCGTGTCAGCGAGGGGCAGATCATCGCGGATGGTCCCTCCACATGCAACGGCGAGCTGGCGCTGGGCAAGAATCCGCTGATCGGATTCATGACCTGGGAGGGCTATAACTATGAGGACGCCGTCCTGATCAGCGAGCGACTCGTCCGTGATGACGTCTATACATCTGTACATATTGAAGAGTACGACTGCGAGGCCAGAGACACCAAGCTCGGCGCGGAGGAGATCACCAGAGATGTCCCCGGCGTCGGCGAGGAAGCGTTAAAGGATCTGGACGAGCAGGGCATTATCCGCATCGGCGCGGAGGTCCGCGCGGGTGATATCCTGGTGGGCAAGGTCACGCCCAAGGGCGAGACGGAGCTTACACCGGAGGAAAAACTGCTGCGCGCGATCTTTGGTGAGAAGGCGCGCGAAGTGCGCGACACCTCCCTGAAGGTCCCCCACGGCGAATACGGCATTATCGTGGACACCAAGGTGTTCGAGCGCGAAAAGGGCGACGAGCTCAGCCCCGGCGTCAACAAGGCAGTGCGTATCTACATCGCGCAGAAGAGAAAGATCTCCGTGGGCGATAAGATGGCGGGCCGCCACGGCAACAAGGGCGTTGTCTCCCGCGTGCTTCCCATCGAGGACATGCCTTATCTTCCCAACGGACGTCCGCTGGATATCGTTCTGAATCCTCTGGGCGTGCCTTCCCGTATGAACATCGGTCAGATCCTGGAGATCCACCTGTCGCTGGCAGCGGAGGCGCTGGGATTCCACGTGTCGACGCCCAACTTTGACGGCGCGACCCAGGATGACATCATGGACGCGCTGGATCTGGCAAATGACTATGTCAACCTTGAGTGGGAAGAGTTCGAGGAAAAATACAAAGGGGAACTTCCGGACGAAGCGATGAAGTACCTCTATGACAACCGGGCTCACAGGGAAGTCTGGAAAGGCGTTCCGATCTCCCGTGACGGCAAGGTGTGGCTCCGTGACGGCCGGACAGGCGAACTTTTCGACAACCCGGTCACCATCGGGCACATGCATTATCTCAAGCTCCATCATCTGGTGGACGACAAGATCCATGCCCGTTCCACAGGCCCTTATTCTCTCGTCACACAGCAGCCTCTGGGCGGCAAGGCCCAGTTCGGCGGCCAGCGTTTCGGTGAGATGGAAGTCTGGGCCCTGGAGGCCTACGGCGCGGCCTACACGCTGCAGGAGATCCTGACCATCAAGTCCGATGATGTGGTCGGCCGCGTGAAGACATACGAGGCGATCATCAAGGGCGAGAATATTCCGGAGGCAGGCATTCCGGAGTCCTTCAAGGTCCTCCTTAAAGAACTTCAGGCACTGGGTCTGGATGTGCAGGTCCTGGATGAGAACGGAGAACCGGTGGAGATCAAGGAGGATATCGATTACGGCGAGTCCTCTGTCTACAGGTTCGAGATGAAAAACAATTTCAAAGATTACGGCGCTCCCGATCAGACCGAGCTGAACCAGAGCGGCTTCAGCAGCAAAGAATTCAGTGAGGGCGGCGAGCTTCTGGATGTGGAGCCGGAACCGGTCCCCGAAGACAACGGAGCGGGGGACGACATGAGTTTCGAAGACGCCGCGGAGAGTGATGATTTCGCAAACGGAATTTCCTAAGGAGGATCACCAATGCCCAATACCAAACAGCAAAGCTATCAGCCGGTCGCATTTGACGCCATCAAGATCGGGCTGGCATCGCCGGAAAAGATCAGGGAGTGGTCTCATGGTGAGGTGACAAAGCCGGAGACCATCAATTACAGGACGCTCAAGCCCGAGCGCGACGGTCTTTTCTGCGAGAGGATCTTCGGTCCCAAGAAGGACTGGGAGTGCTATTGCGGTAAATATAAAAAGATTCGCTATAAAGGTGTGATCTGCGACCGCTGCGGCGTCGAGATCACCAAGTCCAGTGTCCGCCGCGAGAGGATGGGACACATCGAGCTTGCGGCACCGGTCTCCCATATCTGGTATTTCAAGGGAATTCCGAGCCGCATGGGCCTGGTACTGGATATTTCCCCGAAGATCCTGGAGCGCGTTCTGTATTTCGCCTCCTATATCGTGCTGGACGGGGGAACCACAGACCTGCAGGTCAAGCAGGTGCTCAGTGAGCAGGAATATCAGGAAGCAAAGGAAAAATACGGCAGCAAGTTCCGCGCCGGCATGGGCGCCGAGGCGATCAAGGAATTGCTTCTGGCAGTCGACGTGGAGAAGGAATATCAGGAACTGTCGGAGCAGATGGAAGCCGCGACGGGCCAGAAGAGAGCCAGGATCATCAAGAGACTGGAAGTCATCGAAGCTTTTCGCGAGTCCGGAAACTCCCCTTCCTGGATGATCCTGGACTGCATCCCGGTCATTCCTCCGGATCTGCGCCCCATGGTGCAGTTGGACGGCGGCCGCTTTGCGACCTCTGACCTCAATGACCTTTACAGAAGGATCATCAACCGCAACAACCGCCTGAAGAGACTGTTGGAGCTCGGCGCGCCGGACATCATCGTGCGCAACGAGAAGCGCATGCTGCAGGAAGCGGTGGACGCGCTGATCGACAACGGACGCAGAGGCCGCCCTGTGACAGGTCCCGGCAACCGCGCGCTCAAATCGCTCTCCGATATGCTCAAAGGTAAGTCCGGACGTTTCAGACAGAACCTGCTGGGCAAGCGTGTCGACTATTCCGGCCGAAGCGTTATCGTCGTCGGACCGGAGCTCAAGATCTATCAGTGCGGCGTTCCGAAGGAGATGGCGCTGGAGCTCTTCAAGCCCTTCGTGATGAGGGAACTGGAGAAGAGGGGCATCTCACAGAACATCAAGAACGCAAAGAAGCTCGTGGAGCGTGTGGATCCGCGTGTCTGGGATATCCTGGAGGATGTCATCAAGGAGCATCCCGTGATGCTCAACCGCGCGCCTACGCTGCACAGACTCGGCATTCAGGCATTTGAGCCGATCCTGGTAGAGGGCAAGGCGATCAAGCTTCACCCGCTGGTGTGTACCGCGTTCAACGCCGACTTCGACGGCGACCAGATGGCGATCCACCTTCCTCTTTCCGTGGAGGCGCAGGCGGAGTGCAGATTCCTTCTGCTCTCCCCCAACAACCTGCTCAAGCCTTCCGACGGCGGTCCGGTGGCCGTTCCCTCACAGGATATGGTCCTGGGCATCTACTACCTGACGCAGGAGAGAGAGGGCGAGCCCGGAGAGGGACGCTGCTTCCACAGCATGAATGAGGCGATCCTCGCTTACGAGAATCACTACATAACGCTCCACAGCAAGATCAGAGTCCGCATGTCCAAGATGAACGAGAAGCAGGAAGTGGTGACCGGCATCATCGATACGACGCTGGGCAGACTCCTGTTCAACGAGATCATCCCGCAGGATCTGGGCTTTGTGGACCGCTCCAAGCCGGAGAACTTCCTGCTGCCCGAGGTGGACTTCCTCGTCAAGAAGAAGGACCTCAAGAAGATCCTTCAGGCGATCATCGACAAGCACGGAACCTTCAAGACGGCGGAAGTGCTGGATCTGATCAAGGCGATGGGTTACAAGTACTCCACAGTCGCGGCCATGACGGTCTCCATTGCGGACATCACGGTCCCTCCGGAAAAGAAGGATCTGCTCAAGAAGGCGCAGGATACAGTCGATGTGATCTCCGCCAACTACCGCAGAGGTCTGATGACCGAGGAAGAGCGCTACAGAGCGGTCGTGGACACATGGACAGAAACAGATAATGAGCTCAGAGACGTCCTTTTGGAGAGTCTTGATAAATACAACAACATCTTCATGATGGCCGATTCCGGCGCGCGCGGCAGCAACCAGCAGATCAAGCAGCTGGCAGGCATGCGCGGACTGATGGCGGACACCACCGGCCGCACCATCGAGCTGCCGATCAAGTCCAACTTCCGGGAAGGCCTGGACGTTCTGGAGTACTTCATGTCTGCGCACGGCGCCCGCAAGGGTCTGTCCGATACGGCGCTGCGTACAGCGGACTCCGGATATCTGACCAGACGAATGGTCGACGTCTCTCAGGAACTGATCATCCGCGAGGTGGACTGCTGCGAAGACAAGGATTCCATCCCCGGCATGGTGGTCATGCCCTTTACAGACGGAAAGGCCATGATCGAGGATCTGCGCGACAGGATCACGGGCCGTGTTGTCTGTGACGATGTGCTCGACGCGGACGGCAATGTGATCGTGAAGAAAAATCACATGGTCACACCGAGCCGCGCGGCAGCCATTCTCGACCGCGGCGTGAACAGCAGCGGCGGCAAGATCGACAGACTCAAGATCCGCACGATCCTGACCTGCCGTTCCCATACAGGCATCTGCGCGAAGTGCTACGGCGCGAACATGGCCACGGGCGAAATGGTCCAGGTCGGTGAGGCGGTCGGCATCATCGCGGCACAGTCCATCGGTGAGCCCGGCACGCAGCTGACCATGAGAACATTCCACACCGGCGGCGTCGCGGGCGG
>CAJOLP010000050.1 GCA_905235465.1 uncultured Lachnospiraceae bacterium
GCGAGCTGCGTGGTGGTGTAGCTGTTATTGGACTGTCCGATGGCGGCGCGCACGGAATCTCTGGTGGCGATCACCGGATCCGACTCCTCGATCTCCACGCCCGAGCGCTCGCTCAGTCCGTAATTGACCGCGTATCCTGTGAGGCGCTCGATGCCGAGTTCGCTGTCATAATCGGGATCCTCCGCATCGGGGTCATCCAGGCCCAGACGGTATCCGACCTGGTAAAAATACAGGTTGCAGGAATTGGCGATCCCGCCCGCCAGGTTCAGATTCCCGTGTCCGCTGGGATAGATCCAGCATTTGGGCGAGGGATCGATCTTGTCAAAAATTCCTCCGCAGTACAGATATTCCTCCGGCGTGATGACGCCCTCTCCTATGCCGGCCGAGGCGGTGACCATCTTGAAGGTCGACCCCGGCGCCGTGCGCTGCCTTGTCGCGGTGTTGAGCATGGGTTTTGTCGGATCCATGATGATCTCGTCCATGTAATCGCTCTCGCTCAGCCGCCCCGCGTCATAGCCGGGGTAACTGACCAGTGCCAGAACTTCACCGGTCTCCACATCCGTGACCACAGCGGAGGCGCTGTAGGGGTACAGATAGAGCTGCGCGGGCGTAATGCCGCCGGTGGCGATCATTTCGCGTATGTACGCGTACGCGGCGGATTCATTTCCGCTCGCGATGCGCCGTGCCTGCGCTGAAGAGGGGGAATAGATGCCCTGGTCAAAGAGTACCTGACACACGAGGATTCCCGTGGCTTCACCGCCGCGCACAAGATAGCGGCACATCCGGCTGCCGAAGCTGTAGTCCTCGCAGGGCTCCCGAAGGATATAGTCGATGAGCGCCTCAAAATCGTCACTTTGGGGGTTCTCCGCGCCATCCCGCACGGCATCCATGTCGGCCCAGCCATCCCGGACCGCGCGGCGCAGCAGGGCGCCAGCGCTAACGGACCCGTCCCCTGTCCATGCGCTGTAGATATCGTCATCGGAATCAATCTTGTCCCGGATCAGGATCCCCCTGTCAAACAGGGACTGAATGATATAGGAGTAATAGGTCTGATACTCCTGGGTCTGATCGGCATAGGCGATCTCGTCCTCGCCCTCCGCGCGAAGATCCGCCTTGATCGCGTCCTTCGTCCTTCTCAGATACGCGTCATAAGCATATTTGAGGGACTGCTCGCTCTCCGACGCACCTTCGCTTCCCAGATGATCCCGGTCGATCGTGTAGGCCAAAAGCGCCCCGTACACGTCATTTGCGGGGATGCGGATATCGTCGCTTGACATATCATCCGTGACATCAAAGGTGCTGACGGAATCCGTGATCTTGTCCAAAAGGATCAGGGAGAGGCTGCGCTCGAGGATCTGATAGACCGCGCGCTGCAGCTCCATATCGATGGTGAGCGTGACGTCGCTCCCCTCTCCGGCTCTCTGATAGCTGATCTCACCCTGCTCGCGTCCCATATTGTCGATGCTGATCTCGCGGCTGCCCGCCGCGCCGTGGAGGACATCCTCCATGGAGGCCTCGATCCCTGCAGTGCCGGTGTAGTCGTCGGCGCTGTAGGTGTCTCCGCGCTCATCCAGTTCCTCCTGCGTGATCCTGCTGGTGTAGCCGGTGACGGAGGAAAGATAAATACTGTCATTGTAAACTCTCTCGTAGCTGCCGGAAATACTGACGCCGCCCAGATCATCTCTGCCTAAGACAGCCTGCACGAGATCATCCCCCACATCTTTGGCGATGATCGTCTCGTTATACTTGGCAAACGAAGTCAGAGAAAGGGCATAGCGTATCTGTACTGTCTCGAGCTGCAGCATCTTCCCTTCCGGAGAAGTGTCCGATGTATCGATCCCGTAGCGCTCCGCAAGGGCTGCGACCACATCGGAAGCTGTGCTGTCCCGCTCTTTATCAGAAAGTGAGGCCGGATCGGCATAGCCGTATACATCGGCCAAAAACCGCGTCTTCTTGCTCCCATCGACATTAAACACATAGCCCTGTCCGTCGAAATCCACGCCGAAGTCCAGGCATAGCGACTCGCCGTGGTCCTTTATGAGCCGGATCGTATTCTGAATGATCTCATTGAGCCGGTCGTTTTCGGCCCTGCTGTTGCCGGTCACATCGATGATCGCGACGTTCTCCACATTTCTGGTGTCGGCGATCACATTGCCGTTCCGGTCCAGGATCCTGCCCCGCTTTCCGGGGATCGTGATGACCCTGGTGGTGCGCGTCTGGGACTCCTGACTGTAGGAATCCCCGCGGACGATCTGCAGCACAAATAATCTGGCAATGAGGATCACGGCCAGAAGGACAGTCAGCGCCGTCAGATACATGGGGCGGCTCACCTTCTTTATGGTCTCTCTGAATGAAAACTGAGGTCTGTTCATCGCAAATCTCCGGCCCGATGGAAAGGCGTGTCAGGGAAGACGTCCCTCTTCCCGAAAACTCCGGTAACACAGGTCACCGATGATGATGTGGTCCAGAAGGCGGATGTCCATCAGTTCACCCGCCGCGCGCACCTGCTCCGTGATCTCCGCGTCCATCTGACTGGGCGTGGGATCGCCGCTGGGATGATTGTGGATCAGCACGATCTGTACCGCGCGCCGCTCCAGGGCCTTCATATATACTTCTCTTGGGGAGAGCAGCGCCGCGTTCGCGGTGCCGCGGGAGATCATGTCCTCCCCGATCAGCCGGCACTTGTTGTCCAGATGGGCCACAAGGACGACTTCGTAAGAGAGATGACGGAGCGATTCCATATAGAAATCCGCGATCATTTCGGGATCCGTGAAGACCTCCGCCTCCAGGCACTTCTCTCTCACCATTCTGTTGGCGATCTCCGCCGCGCTCAGGACACGCACAGCCTTGACCTCTCCGATGCCGGGCATTTCCGTCAGCTGCGGCATAGTGGCTCTGCGCAGGCCTATCAGGCGCTCCTGACCGGGATCGTACAGGGACAGTACCCTGTGGGCCAAAGTGAGGGCGTCCGTTCCCTTTGTGCCGGTGCGCAGCATAATAGCCAATAGCTCCGCGTCTGTGAGACTTGAGGGGCCAAAGCGCAGGAACCGCTCATAAGGAAGTTCGTTGTTTTTGTTCATTTCCAATCTGATCTTTCCTTTCCCGGCCTCTCCGGGCAGCGCGGGGCAAAAAGATCAGGGGAGCAAGTCCTCGGTCAACCATGTTCTGCAGGGTCTTTAAGATCCCGACCCTGGCGTGGGGCCAGGTCAGGCCTCCCTGAAAATACGCGTTGTAGGGAGGCTTCATGGGTCCGTCGGCGCTCAGCTCGATGGAGGAGCCGGACACGAACGCGCCGGCTGCCATGATGACGTCGCAGTCATATCCGGGCATGGGCGCAGGCTGCGCGCTCACAAAGCTGTCCACGGGGGATGCCGCCTGTATACCCTGACAGAAAGCGACCAGCTTGTCGGGGTCTTCAAAGGTGATCGCCTGAATGATATCGCTGCGCTCATCGGCGCTTGTGGGCAGCACTGAAAAGCCCAGGGGCTCGTACAGCGCGGCCGCGAACAGGGCGCCCTTCAGCGCGCCGGCCGTGACGACCGGGCCCATAAAGAAACCCTGAAAGAGTGAGGGGAGCACATCCAGTGTCGCGCCCACTTCTTTTCCCAGTCCCGGTGAGGTCAGGCGTACAGCCGCATTCTCGACGCACTCGGAAGTGCCCGCGATATAGCCGCCGATGGGGGCCAGGCCGCCGCCGGGATTTTTGATGAGGGAACCAACGACCATGTCCGCCCTCACATCGGAGGGCTCAATGCGCTCCACAAATTCCCCGTAGCAGTTGTCCACCATGCAGATCACATCGGGCCTTTGTTCCTTGATCAGGCGGATGGCCTCGCCGATCTGCGCGACGGTCAGCGTCTTGCGGTTCTGATAGCCCTTGGACCTCTGTATTTCTACAAGGCGCACTCTCGGGTCCGCCAGCTTTTCGCGGATCCGGTCGTGATCGAAGGTGCTGTCCTCTTTGAGATCCACCTGATCATAGCCGATCCCGTACTCCGCCAGCGACCCGCGGGAGGGACGGATCCCGATCACTTCCTGCAGCGTGTCGTAGGGCGGGCCGGAAACAGACAAAAGGACATCGCCGGGCCTCAGATTTCCGGAAAGGGCCAGCGCGAGCGCGTGGGTCCCGCAGGTGATCTGGGGCCTTACCAACGCATCTTCCGTGTGAAAATACAGCGCGTATACCTTTTCAAGGCCCTCCCGTCCGATGTCGTCATAGCCGTATCCGGTCGTGCCCTTCAGGCTCGCCTCCCCGATGTGGGCCTGCTGCATGGCCTCAAGGACGCGCAGGTTGTTGTATTCCGCCGTCTCATCGATGGCGTCAAAGCGACCCTTCAGATCCTTAAGGATCGGCGCCGCGTAATCGAGCACCTCCCGGCTGATCCCGAGACGGGCATACAGTTCATTCATCCGTGCCTCCGTATAATGTGCTTTCCGCAATGCCGCAGAGCGCGTCCCAAAGGGCCTCCCGGCTGCGGTAATCGTCGATGTTGACCCAGATCACATCCTTCTCTCTGCGAAACCAGGTGAGCTGCCGCTTGGCAAAATGTCTGGTGTCCCGCTTGATGAGGCGGACCGCCTCGTCAAGGTCATATTTGCCCTCCATGTAATCGAGGATCTGTCTGTACCCGATCCCCTGCATGGAGACGTCTTTGGAAGTAAGTCCCATGGCGCGGAGGCGTTCCACCTCTTCCAAAAGGCCCTGCTCCATCATGATGTCCACGCGCCTGTCTATGCGCTCGTACAGCTTTTCCCTGTCCATGGTGAGAACGACATAGGCCGCGCGGTAAACGCTCTCTTTGGACCTCTCACGCGCGTTGTGCGCGGAGATGGGGCTGCCGCTCTGCTCCGAGAATTCCAGTGCCCGTATGATGCGCTTGACATTGTTGGGATGGATGGCCGCCGCGGAGTCGGGATCGCGCTCTTTAAGCATCTGATGGAGCGCCTCGGGTCCCCTTGCCGCCGCGATCTCCTCCAGCTGCCGCCGATAGGCATTATCCTCTTTGGTCGGCGTAAAATCAATATCATACAGAAGCGCCTGGATGTAGAAGCCCGTGCCGCCGCAGACAATAGGGAGCTTTCCCTGCGCGTGGATCCGCGCGGCCGCTTCCCGCGCCAAAGTCTGAAAGCGCACGACATTCCAGCTCTCTGTGGGATCGGCGCAGTCCAGAAGGTAGTGATCGACACCCTGCATCTGGTCCGCGCTGATCTTGGCGCTGCCGATATCCATACCGCGGTAGACCTGCATGGAATCCGCGGAGATCACCGCGCCGTCAAGCCTTTTTGCCACGGCGACAGCCGCGTCGCTTTTGCCGGTGGCGGTGGGCCCCGCTATGATCATCAGAGGCGGCCTTTTGGCGCTGCCTGTCATATTGCTGCTCCTGTCCTTTAAAGTACTGGTCATTACACTATCCGCTTAAACTTTCTGTCGATGTCGTACTGGGTAAAGACGATCATCGTCGGCCGCCCGTGGGGGCAATGGTACGGATTGTCGAGCTTTAGCAGCTCTTCGATCAGTACTTTGGCCTCCTCATACGACATGAGCGTATTGCCCTTGACTGCGGCCTTGCAGGACATGGACGCGATCTTTGAAAGGATCGCCTGCGGCGTCCCGCCGATCTTCTCCGACGCCATCTCCTCCAGTGTCTCCTGCAGGAGCTGCCGGGGATCGCACCCGTAGAGCTCCATGGGTACGGCGCGCATGGCGTAGGCCATATTGCCCATGGACTCCAGATCATAGCCCATGGAGACGAAAACGTCCCAGTGCGCCAGAAGTTCTCCCTCCTCGCGGCCGGTCAGGTTCAGGACCACGGGCGGCATGAGCTGCTGGGAGGGGGTCTCTTTCGCGTCCTTTTCCCGCGCAAGTCTGCCCATCAGTCTTTCATAATTGACCTTCTCATGCGCGGCGTGCTGATCGATCATAAGAAGTTTATTCTCATATTCCACCAGCCAGTAAGTCTCAAAGATCTGTCCCACGATCCTGAATTTGGGGAGATTATCCCCGGACAGGATAAAGGTGCGGTCGAGATCCGGATCCTCAGATGAGGACGCAATATCCGTAAAGAAGCTCGCCTGCTGATAAGAGCCGGCCTTTTGGGGAGAGGTGTCCGCGCCAGCTTCCCCGTCAAAATACAGATCGGCCTTCTCTTCGTGCGTCTGCCCCGGACGCCTGTCCTCGAACACAAACCCGTCCTCCTCATACAGAGTTCGGGCCGAGGGGCTGCGCGATGCTGTGCCGCCGCTCTCTCCGTTCTGAGCCTGTTCGATGGGAGGAAGGGTGCCCTGCGTCTCCCGCAGCATGCGCTGTCTTTCAAAGGGCTCGGGATAGGAAGTCTCCCGGAGGATCCGCGCCTCCTCCTGCTTTTCTCCGCGGAGCCTTGCGGTCTCCTCCCGGATGGTTTCAGGCGTCGCGGTGTGGATCCTCTCCACGCTGTGCAGAGCCTGACTTACCGAGGAGGAAATAAAATCGTACAGCTCTTCGTTCCTGGTAAAGCGGACTTCCATCTTGGAGGGATGAACGTTGACGTCCGCTTCTCGGGGCGGCACGGTCAGATGAAGTACCGCGAAAGGAAAGCGATGCTGCATCATATCTGTGCCGTATCCGGCTTCCAGCGCTTTGGACAAAAGATTGCTCCTTAACATGCGTCCGTTTACGAAGAAGACCTCGAAACTGCGGCTGCTCCGGTTCACCTGCGGCTTTGCGGCGTACCCTTCCAGTTTCCAGCCGCCTTCCTGCGCGGTCACAGGCACAAGCTGCCCCCTCAGATCCCTGCCGTACACACGATAGAGAAGCTCGCGGAGATCACCGCTCCCCGTGGTGTGGAGCTTGTCCCGCCCGTCCACGCGGTAATGGAACGAGATACCGGGGTGCGAAAGCGCCTGTTTCTCCACAAGGTCCGTCACATAGCCGGCCTCGGTCTGGGCGCGCTTTAAGAACTTCCGCCGCACGGGGACGTTGTAGAAAAGATTGCGGATCACGACGCTGGTGCCGTCCGGCGCGCCGATCTCCTCCAGATCCATATCGGCCATCTGTCCGTCGGGGCCGATGCCCGGCACGATATTGGTGGCGCGTATACCGGTCAGCGATCCGGCCGTCTTCGTGATCATCTCCACCTGCGATACGGCGGCTATGCTCGAGAGCGCCTCACCCCGAAAGCCAAGGCTGGAAAGACGGGTCAGATCCTGTTCGTCCTGAATTTTGCTTGTGGCGTGGCGCGCGAATGCCAGAAGGACATCCTCAGCCGCGATGCCCCGCCCGTTGTCGGTCACGCGGATCTGTTTGATTCCGCCCTCCCGGATCTCTACGGTGATGGCGGTGGCTCCCGCGTCGATGGAATTCTCGATCAGTTCCTTGACGACACTCACCGGCCGCTCCACCACTTCGCCTGCCGCGATCTTATTGATCGTATCTTCGCTGAGCAAATGAATCTGCATGCTAATCCTCATTTCAATGAACAGTCCGGGGCATCAGCTCTTGTCCCCGTCCCAACGGTTTTTGAGTTCTGTCTGCAGGCGGTACAGGGTGTTGAGCGCGTCCAGCGGCGTCATGGAGGAGATGTCGATCTCCTGCAGCTCCTTAAGCACATCCTCGTCCCGGACGGTCTCAAAGAGGGACATCTGCCCCAGGTCCACCTCATCGTAATGCTTTGCGGGCACCGCTTTACCGCCTGCGCTCCCGGAACCGCTCACCTCGATCTTCTGTATTTTTTCCGTGATATCGCTGTCGCTGAGCTGCTCCATCAGCTCCTTCGCGCGGTCGATCACGATCTCCGGAAGGCCGGCGAGCCTGGCCACCTGTATGCCGTAGCTGCGGTCCGCGCCGCCCTTTACGATCTTGCGGAGGAAAACGATGTCGTCGCCCTTCTCACGCACCGCGACGCAGTAATTGTTGACGTTGTCGATCTTCCCCTCCAGCTCCGTCAGTTCGTGATAGTGCGTCGCGAACAGCGTCTTGGCGCCGAGGTATTTCTTGTTGCTGATGTGTTCGATGACGGCCCACGCGATGGAAAGACCGTCGTAGGTGGATGTGCCCCTGCCGATCTCGTCGAGGATCAGGAGGGAACGGGGTGTCGCGCTGCGCAGTATATTGGCGACCTCATTCATCTCCACCATGAAGGTGCTCTGCCCGCTTCCCAGATCGTCCGAGGCTCCGACCCGGGTAAAAATACGGTCCACGACACACAGATCCGCGCTGTCGGCGGGCACAAAGCTGCCGATCTGCGCCATGAGGCTGATCAGGGCCACCTGCCGCATATAGGTGGACTTGCCGGCCATATTGGGACCGGTGATGATGGCGATGGCGTTGCGCCCGTTGTCCAGGCGCGTGTCGTTGGAGATGAACTCCCCGCGCAGCATTCTCTCCACCACCGGATGCCGGCCGCCCTTAATGCGGATGACGCCCTTGTCGTTGAGAGAGGGCCGCACATAGCTGTTCCTCTCCGCAACCAGGGACAGGGAGCAGAAAACATCCAGCAGGGCCAAAGCTCTGGCCGCGCGCTGGATCCGCTCCATTGCGGCACCCACAGTCTCGCGGATCTTCGTAAAAATCTCATATTCGAGATCATTGCACTTGTCCTGGGCGCCGAGGATCGTATCCTCCAGTTCCTTTAACTTATCCGTCGTGTAGCGCTCGGAGCCCACCAGCGTCTGTTTGCGCTGATAATCCGGCGGCACAAGGTCCTTAAAGGAGTTGGTCACTTCAAAATAGTAGCCGAACACCTTGTTGTATTTGATCCGCAGGTTTTTGATGCCGGTCCTCTTCTGATCCTCCGCCTCCAGCGCGAGGAGCCAGTTCTTCCCCTCTGTGCCGGCCTCACGCAGGTGATCGACCTCCTCGTCGAATCCTTCCTTTATGATCCCGCCTTCCTTGACCGCGATGGGCGGCTCCTCCCGGATGGACGCGTCCAAAAGGGAGGTGAGATCCCCAAAGTCCTCCGTATCGTCATATATGCGCTTTAAAAGCGGCGCGTCAAAATCGCGCAGGACTGCCCGCACGGGACCGAACATCTTAAGGGAGTCCCTGAGCGCGATGAGGTCTCTCGGATTTGCCGTTCCGTAACTGACACGGGTCATCAGTCTCTCAAGGTCATAGACGGGGCGCAGATATTCCCGTATCTCATCCCTGTCGACGCCGTTTTTGGAAAGGGCCTCCACGGCGTCAAGGCGCGCTGTGATCTCCTCCGGATCCACCAGCGGCTGTTCGATCATCTGATGAAGGAGCCTTGCGCCCATGGCGGTACATGTCTTGTCCAGCACCCACAGAAGCGACCCCTGTTTTTTCTTTTCCCGCATGGTTTCGGTCAGCTCAAGATTCCGCCTGGTGGAACTGTCGAGCAGCATGTACTTGCCGGAGGCATAGGCGCTGAGCGTTGTGATATGGGTGAGCGCCGTCTTCTGCGTCTCGTACAGATAGCGCAAAAGCGCTCCTGCCGCGGCGGTGCCCGCTTTGAGATCATCGATGCCGAGCGCCATAAGGCTGGAGACTTTAAAGTGTTTTTTGAGGAGCATGGCGGCCGCGTCGTCGTCAAAGTAGTGAAGATCCAGCGGGTTGATCACAATGCCGAGCCTGTCCCTGAGGTCCGAAAGGTCGACACCGCTCATCATGAAATTCTCGCTGCAGATGATCTCCGACGGGGCATATTGCAGTATTTCGTCATAGATCTGCCTGTCGCTGTCCGCCTGGGTCACCAGAAACTCGCCTGTGGAAACGTCTGCCACAGCGATGCCGCTTTCCCCGTGCCCGCTCTGGGAATAGAAAAGGCAGAAAAGGAAGTTGTTCTTTCCCTCCTCCAGAGAGTCCATATCCAGGTTCGTTCCCGGCGTCACGATCCGCACGACTTCCCGGCGGACCATTCCCTTTGCCAGGGCGGGATCCTCCATCTGTTCGCAGATGGCTGCCTTGTAGCCCTTGGCTACCAGGCGGCTCAGATAACTGTCCACAGCGTGATAGGGGACGCCGCACATGGGTGCCCTCTCATCCAGACCGCAGCTTTTGCCCGTCAGGGTCAGCTCCAGCTCCCTGGACGCGGTGATCGCGTCGTCAAAGAACATCTCGTAAAAATCGCCCAGCCTGTAGAACAGTATGCAGTCGGGATATTCCTCTTTGGTCTGAAGATAATGCTGCATCATCGGGCTCAGTTTTGCCCGCTCCTCTTGGGATAAACTGATCATTGAAGCTCTCCAAAATAGTAAAAACCGCGGCACTCTTTGAGCAGTACCGGACGGAACGTGCCGATCAGGGAGATGTCCCCCGGCACATGGACGATCATATTGTTGGAAAGGCGCGCCGTGAGGTACCCCTCCTTCTGGGCGTTGGGCTCCTCTATGAGGGCCTCCATGACGCGGCCCTGAAGGCGCATGGAGCGCTCCTTCGCGCTGTGCTGCACAGTCGCCAGCACGCGGTCAAATCCCTCGTGCACCTTTTCTTCGGGGACCTGGTCCTCCATGCGGGCGGCCGGTGTCCCTCGTCTGGGCGAATAGATGAATGTGTAGGCGTTGTCGAAGCCGACTCTCTCTATGACATCGATCGTGTCATTCACATCCTCTTCGGTCTCCCCCGGGAAGCCGACGATGATGTCCGTCGTGATGGAGACGTCCTCTATGGAATCACGGATCTTCTGCGCCAGCGCGATGTACTGCTCCTTTGTGTAGTGGCGGTTCATCTTCTTCAGGATCCTGTCCGAGCCGGACTGCAGCGGCAGATGGATATGCCGCGCGATGTTGGGCGTATCCCGGACAACTTCGATCAGCTCATCGGACAGATCCTTTGGATGCGGCGTCATGAAGCGCACACGCCCGATGCCGTCCACCTGCGCCACTTCACGCAAAAGCGCCGCGAAAGAGATCGGATCCGCCAGTCCTCTGCCGTAGGAGTTGACGTTCTGCCCCAGCAGCATCACTTCCTTTACGCCGTCCGCCGCGAGCATCTCCACTTCCCGCAGGATATCGACGGGTTCCCTGCTGCGCTCCCTGCCGCGCACGTAGGGAACGATGCAGTAGCTGCAGTAATTGTCGCAGCCGAACATGATATTGATGCCGGATTTGTAAGGGTACTTCCGCTCCGTGGGCTGCGACTCCACGATCTGATCCGAACGGTTCCAGATCTGAGTGATCTTCTCATCCGTGTCGTACACCTCAAAGAGATACTCCGCGAAGCGATAAATATTGTGCGTCCCGAAGATCAGATCCACGCTCTTGTGGATGCGGTCCACATTTCCCTGCTCCTGCATCATGCAGCCGCAGACCGCGACTTTCATGCGGGGATTTTGCTTTTTGAGGTGACTTATGCGCCCCAGATGCCCGAAGGTGCGCTGGTCCGCGTTGTCCCGGACGGTGCAGGTGTTAAAGATCACAAAGTCAGCGTTCTCGGAATCGGTCAGCACAAAGCCTGCCCGGGACAAAGTGCCGGACAGTTTTTCCGAATCTCTCGCGTTCATCTGGCAGCCGAACGTGACGGTGCATGCGGTCAGGGGCCTTCCGGCCTCCGCCGACCTCTTCGAGATGATATTCTTAAGTTTCGCTATATAATACAGTTCACGCGTGTGCTCGTCCTGCGGGGCGGGCGCGTTGAGATCGACAGCGGCGATCTCCTCCTCAAATTTCTGATTGTCGTACATATAAATGCTATCCTGTCTGTGTCTTTTCATTTTTATGATCTCTGACTGCGGCGCCTCTATATCCGGTCCGACACGCGGTAGAGATATGCCTGTCCTCTCTTTCCCACTCTCTCAAGGACGCCCAATTCCGTCAAAAGAAGCGCGGCGGTGGTGATCTCCTGTCTGCCGGCGCCGCACGCCTTCGCCAGTTCCGCGGTGGTAAAGGGCTCCTCCATGGGATAGGGAATGAACTGCATATAGTCCATGGGCTGGGAAAGGAGCGTCTCGCCGATGATCTGCGTCGGCACCATGTCATAGCGGTGGGAACCGCGTTTGCCGTCCCGCCCCCAGCCGTCCTTAAGGCGGTACTCCTCCAGCTCCAGCAGAACGAGCTTGATCCTGAGGTTCGGGTCGGAAAGAAAAGGACGGATCCTGTACAGCTCCCGAAATGCCGTGTAATAGGTGCCCTTCTTGGGGGAGCGGCTGCGCTTTCCCAGCTCGCCCGTCTCGGGATCGACCCAAGTCACCCACTTGCGGGCGGCAATGGGATATACCACCGTGACTTCGTACTCGGGCAGAAAAGCCTTCAGCTTGTCCCTGAGATACCCCATGTTGGCTGTCTGTATCTCCGTGATCGCGCCGTCGTGATAGATATCCGCGATATAATTGCCGATCGGTATTTCCTGATGATCCTCATCCGGATCCTCGTAGGCCTTAAGAACGGCATGCAGCGTCTTTTCCTTCTGCATGCCGATCCCGTGCCGCTCTCTGGGAGCGATC
>CAJOLP010000051.1 GCA_905235465.1 uncultured Lachnospiraceae bacterium
TCGACAAGGACACTCTGATCTACAAGCTCAGAAAAGAGCAGGATGCTATGTACGGAAAGTACATCCTGTAATAAAAATACAAAAGACAAAAGATTGCGGACGGATATCCGCTTATGAAAATCAGGCACCGGCTTTAGCCGGCGCCTGATTTTTTGTGCTGCCCGGGCAGTGAATAGAGGTCTATGTTTACAAATGTAAAAATAAAATGGAAATTAAAGGGAGTTAATAAAGAATTAATGGAATTATGTTGAAATTATGCAAAAATACATATTGACATACTAAAAAATGAATGTAAACTGTGATTATAGGTAGAGAAGAGTGGAGGCCGCGATGAAGAAAGTTGTCGACGACACACAATTAATGGTGAAGGTATGTGACCTTTACTACAATAAAGGGGTCGATCAGAAGCAGATCGGGTATTTCCAGACCGACGGTCTCAAGGCTTCTGGCAGCCGCCCGGGAGCGCGGCATCGTCCGGATCACCGTGATGGAGCTCGATTCCATAAAGCACTGGGATCTGGAGCGGGCGCTCAGAGAGCGGTACGGCCTTAAGGAAGTCATTGTTGTGGATGACGCGCCGACCCGGGAGGAACGGGAAAAGATTCTTGGCGCGGCGGCGGGGCAGTATCTTTTGGATCATATCTCCGGCGACAGCGTCGTGGGCGTCTCCATGGGGACCACACTTCTTTCCGCGCTGGATTACCTGGAAAAGCAGGAGGCGCCGGGGCAATGGCAAGGCGACTCCGCGGTACGGACAGGGAGCGGGCCCACATTCGTGCCTCTCATCGGAGGCATGGGAAAGCTCAGGATGGAGCTTCACTCCAACAGCATCGCGGAGGCGCTCTCCCGTAAGCTCAGAGGAGAATTCGTCCCGATCCACGCGCCGGCGAGGGTCTCGGACAGCAGGATCCGGACACAGATGATGCAGGAAGAGAGCGTTGCGGCGGCCATCCGCCTTGAGGACAAAATGGATCTGGCCCTGTCGGGCATCGGATATCCCAATGAAGGGTCCTCCATCTCGGCAACCGGTTATTACCGGGAAAATGAGGTGGAATCGCTCCTGCAGCAGGGGGCGGTCGGCGAGATCTGCATGCAGTTTTACGACAAGGACGGCCGCACCGAGCCGTTTCGGGAGTACAACAAAGTGATCGGCGTGGATGTCAGCCGACTTCGCAAAATACCGCTGTCCGTGGGGGTGGCCGGCGGGATCGAGAAGACGGAGGCGATCCGGGGCGCGATCCTTGGTAAATATATAAATGTCCTGATCACCGACAAAAGCTGCGCTCAGGCGCTGGCAAACTAAGAGGAACGGGAGGAAGAGGAGATGAATGAGATACTGAACATGACCATCGACCAGATGCCGCAGACGCAGTTTGACTGCTCCTGCGGGAGACATCACAATTTCAGCGTCCACGATATTTCCATCCGGAAGGGGGCCATCGAGGATCTCCCGAAGATGGCGGAGCCCTTTAAGGACGGCAAGATCCTTGTGGTTTTTGACAATCATACCTATGAAGTGGCCGGCCGCAGGACTGTGGAGATCCTAAAGGACAATGGCTTTGACATCAAAGAGCTGCTGTTCGACACGGGGGATGACATCCTGATCCCGGACGAGAAGACGCTGGGCAGGATCCTGGAGGAACAGGATCTGGACACCTCGCTGATGATCGCGGTGGGATCCGGCGTTCTCAATGACTCTGTAAAGTTCGTCACGTCCAGGACAAAGCTCCCGTACATCATCGTGGCCACAGCCCCTTCCATGGACGGCTATGTGGCGGACGGCGCGCCGATCTTTTGCGACGGGCACAAGTATTCGCCCCTGGCGCATCTGACCTACGGCCTGATCGGGGATACGGACTTTTTGCAGACAGCGCCGCAGGATCTGATCCAGGCCGGATATGGCGATGTGGTCGGCAAGCTTACGGCCATCGCCGACTGGGATCTGGCGGTGAAAGTCGTGGACGAGTACCGGTGCGGCACCTGTGTGACACTGGTTCAGAGAGCGTTGGACAAGTGCTTTTACAACGCGCCCGGCCTTAAGACCCGGGAACCCCAGTCGCTGGCTGCGCTGATGGAAGCCCTGACCATGACCGGCGTCGCCATGGCGCTTGTCAACACCTCCAGGCCCGCTTCCGGCGCGGAGCACATGCTGTCCCACTACTGGGAGATGGATTACATAGCGAGAGGCCTTAACCCCAACCATCACGGCATTCAGGTCGGCGTGGCATCCACTGTGATCGCGCGGTTTTTTGAAGAGCTTGCGGACATCCTGCCCGAGGGGACCGGCGCCCTCTGCCCGCCCCACGAGGAGATCGAGAGGATCTTGAGGCTCGGCGGCGCTCCGGTTTCTCCCACGGAGATCGGCATCGACAAAAAGCTGTTCCATGACAGTCTCATGGAGGGGTACACGGTAAGGCCCAGGTATTCGGTACTGAGATTCGCCAAGGAGAACGGAAGGCTTAAGGAGATCGCGGACAAGATCACGAAGGAATTTTATGGCTGAGCTGCAGCCGGGAAAGGAGATTCGCCAATGATGACCAAAGAAGAAGCACTTAAAGGAGTTAAGCTTTTTGTTTTGGATATGGACGGCACGGTCTATATCGGGGATCAGCCCATTGAGGGCGCATTCGATTTTATCCGTGAGGTGGAGGCTGACCCGGACAGGGACTTCATCTTTTTTACCAACAACGCGTCGCGGGTGCCCGCCGTCTATGTGGAGAAGCTCCACAAGCTGGGGCTCGATGTAGGGGAGGACAAGATCGTCACGGCAGGGGACGTCTGCGCGGAGTTTCTCCAGTCGACATACCCGGGCGCCAGGATCTATCTGAACGGGACGCCGCTTTTAGAGGAAAACTGGAGAGACCGCGGCATCAACCTCGTGGAGGAGGATCCGGATGTGGCGGTGCAGAGTTTTGACACCACGATGACTTACCACAAGATGGACCGGATCTGTCATTATGTGCGCGGCGGCGTTCCCTTTATCGCCACGCACATGGACATCAACTGTCCCGCGGAGTACGGCTACATGCCTGACAGCGGCGCCATGTGCGCGCTCATCACGGCATCCACCGGTGTGAAGCCGAGGTATCTGGGAAAGCCGTTTAAAGAGACGGTGGAGATGATCACAAAGATCACCGGCTGCCCCGCGGAGGCGATGGCCTTTGTGGGCGATCGGATCTACACCGATGTGGCCACCGGCGTCAACAACGGGGCGCGGGGGTTCCTGGTGCTGACCGGCGAGGCCGACATGCAGACGGTGGCGGAGTCCAGTGTCGAGCCCACCTGCATTTACGATTCGCTGGATGAGATGAGAAAGTACCTGTAAATCGGTTTTACATGGGAAAACGGGGAGGAAAAGGTTTTGAAGGTAGTATTCGGTTGTGATCCCAATGCTGTGGAATTTAAAAAGGAACTTATGAAGTATGTGGAGAGTCTGGGCCATGAGGTGACGGACTTTGGCAGCGACGATCCGATCTACGCCAATGTGGCGATCAAGTGCGGCGAGGCCGTAGCGGCGGGCGAGTTCGACAGGGGCATTCTTCTGTGCGGCACCGGCATCGGCGTCTCCATCGCGGCCAACAAGGTGAAGGGGTGCTACGCGGCCTGCGTCCACGACGTCTATCAGGCGCAGCGCGCGGAGCTGAGCAACCACGCCAACATCATCACCATGGGCGCGCTGGTCATCGGCATTGAGCTGGCCAAGTGCATCGTCAAGGAATATCTGTCCGTGGAGTGGGATCCCAACTGCAGGTCCAAAGATAAGGTGCAGAGGATCCGCGACTACGAGGGATGACGTTTGCTGATCTGTGGCAATAGTGCAATAAAAAATACGGTTTTTAGATGAAAATCTGTGCATGTTGACGTATTTTCGTTGCTAAATTATAGGCAGGATTATATAATTAAATTGTGTAGTATTAACCAGCAGATATAAAGGGAACAGGTGAAATCGTGGATAAAATAAAGCTTGAATTAATGGCTAACCAGATCAGGAAAGGTATCATTGAAGGGACCCATGCGGCCGGTGCCGGTCACCCGGGCGGTTCCCTGTCTTCCGCAGAAGTTTTTACTTATCTGTATTTTGAAGAGATGAATATCGATCCCGCAAACCCCAAGGACCCGGATCGTGACCGCTTCGTCCTGTCCAAGGGACATACGGCTCCCGGGCTTTACGCGACGCTGGCGAACAGGGGCTATTTCCCTGTGGAGGACCTCAAGACACTGCGTCACCTTGGCTCCAAGCTGCAGGGCCATCCGTCCATGCAGTACCTGCCGGGCCTGGATATGTCCAGCGGCTCTCTGGGGCAGGGCATCTCCGCGGCTGTAGGCATGGCGCTTTCAGCCAAGATCAATCACAAGTCTTACAGAGTGTACACACTGCTGGGAGACGGTGAGCTGGAAGAAGGGCAGGTCTGGGAGGCATCTATGTTTGCCGCCGCCAAGAAGCTGGACAACCTGGTCGTCATCGTGGACAACAACGGCCTGCAGATCGACGGCAAGATCGAGGACGTCAACTCTCCCTATCCGATCGACGAAAAATTCGCGGCGTTTGGATTCCACGTCATCAACGTGGAGAACGGCAACGACATGGGGCAGATCGACGCGGCGTTTAAGGAAGCCAGGACAGTCAAAGGACAGCCCACGGCTATTATCATGAAGACCGTCAAGGGCAAAGGCGTCTCCTTCATGGAAAACCAGGCCGGATGGCATGGAAAGGCGCCCAATGATGAGCAGTATGCTGTAGCGATGGATGAGCTTAAGAAAGTGGAGGAGAAGTTATGCCGGAAGTGAAAAAGATAGCGACGAGAGACAGCTACGGGAACGCGCTCGTAGAACTGGGCAGAGAACATGATAACGTAGTCGTCCTGGATGCTGACCTTGCCGGCTCCACAAAGACAGCTGTCTTCCGCAAGGAATTCCCCGAGAGACATTACAACGCGGGTATTGCGGAATGCAACATGATGGGCGTCGCGGCAGGTCTTGCCACCACGGGAATGGTTCCCTATGCCAGCACATTCGCGATGTTCGCCGCGGGCCGCGCGTATGAGCAGGTCCGCAACTCCATCGGCTATCCTCACCTCAACGTGAAGATAGGCGCCACGCACGCCGGCATCTCCGTCGGTGAGGACGGCGCGAGCCACCAGTGCAACGAGGACATCGCGCTTATGCGCACGATCCCGGGCATGGTGATCATCAATCCCGCGGACGACGTGGAGGCCAGAGCGGCGGTCAAGGCTGCCTATGAGCATGAAGGCCCCGTGTATATGCGCTTCGGAAGACTTGCCGTTCCGGTGATCAACGACAGACCGGACTACAAGTTTGAGATCGGCAAGGGCGTCCTGCTCCGCGACGGCTCCGATGTGACGATCCTGGCGACGGGTCTGTGTGTGAGCGCCGCGCTTGACGCCGCTGACAAGCTGGCGGCGGACGGTATTTCGGCGAGAGTGATCAACATTCACACCATCAAGCCCATCGATGAGGAGATCATCATCAAGGCGGCGAAGGAGACCGGAAAGATCGTGACCGTGGAAGAGCACTCCATCATCGGAGGCCTTGGCGGCGCGGTGAGCGAGGTGCTCTCCGAGAAGTATCCCACGCCGGTGAAGAGGATCGGCATGAACGACGTCTACGGCGAGTCCGGACCGGCGGGAGTGCTGCTTGCGAAGTACGGACTGGATGCCGACGGAATCGCGAAGACCGTAAAGGAATTCGTAAAGTAAATAAAATACGAATAAGCAAAAAGGAACCGGCGCACCTGTCAAATGGCAGGCGCGCCGGTCTCTTTGTATGAGGAATGCAGATGTAAGTCAGCGGATTCAGGTTCAGGCTTTTGTGCCGAACACTTTGTAGTAATGGGCGAGGCACTCGTTCATTCCCTTGCGGGCAGCCCTGAGCACCTTGAAATAATCGGATGTATCCTCCTCTTCGATGGCCTTCATGGCGGCGAGGTAGAGGTCGGTATAGATGTTGACCTTGCAGATGCCGCCCCGGGCGCATTTGCTGAGATTGTCATCGCCGGAGCCGGAGCCGCCGTGGAGGACCAGGGGCGTATCGGTGGCCGCGCGGATCGCCGCGAGAGAAGTAAAGCTGATCTCCGGGATCGCCTTGGCCTTATAGACGCCGTGCGCCGTGCCGATGGAAATGGCCAGGGAGTCGCAGCCGGACTCCGCGGTAAAAGCGGCAGCGGACTCCGCGGTGGTGTACATGGCCTCTTTGTCGTTCTCGTTGAAGTTGCTGGCCACGTGGCCGATCTCCGCCTCCACTGTGACGCCGCGCTCATGCGCGTACTCGACGACCTTTTTGGTGATGGCGACATTTTCCTCAAAGCTCTTCATGGATGCGTCGATCATGACGGAAGAGAAGCCGAGGTCGATGGCCTTTTTGCAGGTCTCATAGCTCTCGCCGTGATCGAGGTGCAGCACGATCGGAACGGAAGCTTTTTGCGCGTACTTGCGGCCCACCAGCGCCGCGTCCTCAAGGTTGATCGTATCGCCCAGATGGCTTTCCGCCACGGCGATGATCAGCGGAAGACCGAGCTCCTCCGCGAGGGAGACATGGTTCTTGATGCTCTCCATGTCGACAAAGTTGGCAGCGGGGATGGCGTAGTGGCCTTCCTGCGCTTTTTTGAACAGTTCTTTGGAATTTACAAGCATGTTGGGATCCTCCTGTATGCGTTATTACTGCTTATTCACCGATCACCACGACTCTGACTTTTCTGGGGCGCTGCCTGTCGGTCCTGTCAAAGTCGACAAAATACACATAGCCGGTAGAGCCGACGGCAAGCTTGCCGTCCTCCACTTCCAGCGTGGCGCTGTTGCCCAAAAGAGTGGCCTTCATGTGCGCGTCGCAGTTAAGGAGCGCTCTCTTGTCGCCGCCGGGAAGATATTCCTCGGCATTGGGCCATGAGGCCACATCCTCATAGTGGCGCGGGCCGGGATACATATACTGGCCTTCCGGCGGGATCTCAGTCTGATCCGGCATGATCTTGCTCAGCGCGTTGTTGAGGTCGAGCTGCAGGAACTCGGTGCCGTCCTCGATGGTGTCATGCACATATTCCTCAAAATACACAGAGCAAGTCGTGTGAGGGGATATGATCGTGACGATGCCGCTCTTTATGCCGCTGTTCGCGATCGCCTGCTTTACCTGCGGCGTGATGTTGACGAATGTGGGGGTCGTACCGTGTGATACCAGATCGATTTGTTCTTTATAGATAGCCATTTTATTCTCCTGTCTGAGTGTTCCTGATGATCCCGATGAACGGATCGCGTCAACAAGTATCAGTATCAACCTCATAGCTGCGGCCGGTGCTTACGCGTGCGGCTGCGTCCGATCACAACTGTCGGGCCTTAAGTATTCAAAAGGCAGTTGTCGGACCTTGTGTGTAATTTTCAGCCGGTCCGACGCGCAGCTATCAGGTTCCAAAGAAAAGTCCGATGCGGAACGTATCAGTCCTGTCCGGTTCTCTCTTTGTACGCTTTGATGATGGCCTCCGCCATCTCCTGAATGCGGACTGCCGGATCGGGTGCGTTGAGGATGCCGGAAGTGCCGCCGGTTCCGTCCGAACCCATCTTGACGATCTTGTAGCAGTCCTCGGGCGTGACGACGCCGGAGGCGATCATAATGGAAGCATCGGGGTTGACGCCCTTGATGAGTTTTGCCGCCTCGATCATATAGGATTCATCCACGATGTGGCCTGTTCCGATCAGGTCCGTGGGCTCCGCGAGAACGATATCCGCGCCCAGGGCGGCGACAGCGGCCGCTTCCGCTGTGCTGTCCGCGCAGACAAGCGTGACCATATCGAGCTCTTTCGCGCGCTGAATGCACCTGGAAAGATCGGAGAGGGTCTTGGGGTTCTCCGCGTGGTTGATAAAGACAGCGCCCGCGCCGGCTTCCTTAAGGGACTCGGGAAGGACATGTCCCATGCCTCTTCCGGGCGTGAGCGGATCCATGGACTGCGCGGTCACAGTCAGGTACTTAGTATTTTCACTGATCAGACGGATGTCCGCGTAGGGGCAGGTAAAATACAGCCGAATGCCGGTCTGTTTTGCGGTGCGGTCAGCGGCCTTGGCCAGCTCCAGGCTTTTCTTTCCGTAGAGATAAGATTTGGGATTGACAACCAAATAGGGATATTTTGCAGACATTTTTGACTCCTCCCAAAATGAAATGAAAGTGATTTCTATATTCATCTTAGAGTACGGATACCCAAAAGTCAAAGAAATTTACACGCAAATGCTGTGAACAAATGTGTAAGTTATGCCGTAAGAGCGGGCGCAAAGAACATTTTTGTACATACAAAAATCAGGCGCCAAATTCGCCCCTTTCGGAGTGAATCGGCGCCTGATCTTGTGTTTAAATGACTGGCGATGACCGTCCCGCGGGACGCGTCAATATTTATGTGCCGGATCAGAAGATCTCGATCGTGTCGCCGATGCTGACAGCATCCCTGCTAAACTCAGGGCCTTCCAGCATGATGCAGCCGGGGCGATAGGCCTCAGCGCCGCCGCCAAATGCCAGTGTGCAGTGGCCGAGGGTCCCCAGAGAGTGCGGGACTTCTGTGCCGACAGCGGTGATCTTGTATGTGTTCTTGCCGATCTTCATCATATCTCCGGCTTCGGGCGGAGCCAGAAGGGTCTCTGCTGTGTGGAGGATCGCCAGGTCAGCCAGTTCCTCCGGTGCGTTCTCATTAAAGATAATGACGAAGTTGAGGTCAAGCTCCGCTGACAGGAACTCAAATGCTTCCTCTCCAAAACCGGTGATCTTTGATTTGTACTTCATATCAATCTCCTTTTCGACTTTCATAATGCAAATTGGCATGGTCCGGTATAAGAATTATTGTATATATTTTTCCGTCGAAATTCAATAATAATATGGCAAAATATCAGACGGCTTTTGTGCAGATTTTATGTTTTTTTGAGATTTGGGAGGGGACATCGCACTTGTGAAACGTATCTTAAAGGTGTATAGTATATTAAATTGTGGAACGACTATTTATGACGCAATACCGTTTGGTATATATTTGACAGACATATGGTAATAAAAGAAAACAGCTTTCTATATAAACTGAAAGAAAAGCTGGTTCCCTTTCTCACGCTGGTCCTCATAGCCGCCCTGATATGGGTGGCGTTCGGCAGCAAGATCCCGGGCCTGATCCCGCTTCTCAGGGAAGGCGACGGGGAGAAGATCGCCGCGTACCTCGCGCAGGAGACCGGCATCAAGGGAATGATTGCTGTGATGATCCTGCAGGGCGTCCAAGTGGCCAGCGTCGTTCTCCCGGGCATGGCGATCCAGGTGGCGGCGGGCCTGCTCTACGGATGGCCCATCGGGACCGTTCTCTGCTACATAGGGTTTGTAGTTGCTAATTGGCTGGTCTTCGCATTTGCCAGACGGGTCGGGAGCGACAAACTGCGCACGGTCTCCATGGGGAAATGGAGCCAGTGGTTTATGGAAAAACTGCAGTCTACCCCGCCCATGTTCATGGTGGCGATCGCCAATATGGTTCCCGCCATTCCCAACGGCATCATCCCCTACATTGCGGCGAAGACTAAGATCACCACCAAAGAGTACGTGCTTTCCGTCGCCTCTGTGTGCTGGATACAGATCATGACGTCCTGCATGGCAGGGCAGTTCATCATAAGGGGGCAGTGGCTGTTCACCGCCATTGCCATTGCCGTTCAGTGCCTGGTCATCGTGTTGGCGCTCTGGCAGAAGGATTGGATCATCTCGACATTTGACAAACGCTATCAGACCCGGGCCATCAAAAGGGCCAACCGCAAAGCGAAAAGGGATGCGGAGGTAAGAGCGCGGGAGGCGGAGAAAGCGGCGCAGAAAGAGGCGGAGTACAGACCGGAGAACGTGCCGGAAACAAGGCCCGAAAAGATGGTCGGGAGCGCGGCTGAGGTCGTGACGAACAATTTGCCGGGGAGCGTGACGGAGAGCGGGCCGGATAACGTGACCAAGTGCATATCGGAAAACGTATCGGTAAGTCTCCCCGGGAACCTGCCGGGGAACGTGATGACTACCTCGCCGGAAAAGGTGACGATGAGCATGACGGGACAGTGGGAACGGAGATAGTGCATTGGCTGTTGAAAAAAAGGATATCGAACAGGATCTGGCAGACAGCCTGAAGGAACTGGTTCTCCACGTTCCGTTCGAGAAGATAACAATCAAACAGATCACCGACGGTGCCGGCGTGATCCGCGTGACTTTCTACCATCATTTTCAGGACAAGTACGATCTTCTGGGCTGGATCATCCGCAGGGAGATCCTGGGGCCGGTCCGTATTTTGATCGAAAACAACATGTTCAAAGAGGCGAACACGCTGATCTTCAGCAACCTCCTTCGGGACAAGGAATTCTATATGCGCGCCGTAAAGATCGAGGGGCAGAATTCCTTTGAGGAGATCTCCGAGACATGTATTTATGAGCTGCTCCTGGGGCTGTTCAGTGACCGCGCGGCCGGCAGAAGCCACCCCTGGCTGACGATCGAGGAGATGGCCAAATACTACGCGCGCTCCATGAACTACATCGTTTTGAACTGGATCAGAAGCGGCATGCGCGTGCCGCCCGAGGAGATGGCGGAGGTCTATGAATTTGTGGCCACCCACTCCATGTGGGAGATGCTGGACGAGCTTTAATGGTGACAGATGCCGGCACCCGGATCTGTGCGGTATACAAACACGCGCATTTGTATAGTGGCGCTCAACATGATCTGCGGATTGAATATTTCCATATTCAGTCCTTTTTTTTATACTCATTCATGAATAAATCCTTATGACAGGATCATGGGAGGAGTGTAAACGGTTTATGAAAAATTTTGGTAAAGCGGTGGTCAAATGCAGATTTGTGATACTGATCATTGCCATCGCGCTTCTGGTGCCCAGTACCTGGGGGTATCTTCACACGAGGATCAATTACGACCTTCTGACTTATCTGCCCGATTCCATCGACACGATCAAGGGTCAGGATATTCTTCAGAAGGACTTCGGGACGGGCGCCATCACGATGCTGATCGTGGAGGACAAAAAGGACAAGGATATCGTCGCCCTTAAGGAGGAGATCGAAAAGGTAGAGCATGTCAAAAAGGTGCTCTGGTACGATTCCTTCGCGGACATCTCGGTGCCCAAAGAATTGCTGCCGCAGAGTCTGGTGGATGTCTTTGTCAACGGAAACGCGACGCTCATGGCGGTCATGTACGACTCAACGACCTCGTCTGACGACACTATGAACGCGATCACTGAGATCAGGAAGGTCCTGGACAGCGGGTGCTACCTGCAGGGAATGCCCGCCATCGTCACGGACACCAAGGATCTGGCGGAGGCGGAGGAGCCTTATTATGTGGGGCTGGCAGTACTTTTATCGACCATCGTGCTGGGCCTTTGCATGGATACCTTCCTGGCGCCGGTCCTGTTCCTTGTCTCCATCGGAATGGCCATTCTCTACAATCTCGGATCCAACTATTTCCTCGGAGAGATCTCCTATATAACGAAAGCGCTGGCCGCGGTCCTTCAGCTGGGTGTCACGATGGACTATTCGATCTTTTTGTGGCACAGCTTTCAGGAGTGCAGGGTCCTCCATCCGGATGACCACAAGGAGGCCATGGCGCAGGCGATCGATCAGACGCTTCAGTCGGTACTGGGATCCTCCGTCACGACCATTGCCGGCTTCGCGGCCCTGTGCTTTATGACCTTTACGTTCGGCATGGACGTGGGCGTGGTCATGATGAAGGGCGTTGCGCTGGGCGTCATCTGCTGTGTGACGGTCCTTCCGTCTCTCATCCTTCTTTTCGAGAAGCCGATCGAGAAGACGAGGCACCGCACGCTTCTTCCCGAATTCAAAAAGATACCCGCCTTTGTGCAGAAGCACTACAGGCTGGTGGCCGTTATTTTCGCGCTGGCCTGGATCCCGGCCATCTACGGCTACACGCATGTGCAGACCTATTATGACCTGGTGCAGACTCTGCCGGATTACCTGCCTTCCATTCAGGCAAACAACAAGATGAAGGAGACTTTTGAGCTGAACAACACGCTGATGATCCTTGCGGACGCGGATATGGAGCCCAAAAAGGGGAGTGAGATGTGTGACAGGATCAAGGAGGTGGACGGCGTTAAGAACGTACTGGCCATGGACGGCCTTTTGGGCGCCGGCATTCCCAGAGATCTGCTGCCCAAGAAGGCGACGGACGCCCTGAAGGCGAACGGGCGGCAGCTCATGCTTGTGACCAGCGAATATGAGACGGCAACGGATGAGATCAACGCGCAGATCGATACGATCAACGGGATCCTGGATGAATACGACAAGGACGCGATGCTGATCGGCGACGCGCCCTGCACCAAAGACCTGATCACGATATCGGATCACGATTTCAAGACCGTCACATGGGTGTCGATCGGCATTATTTTCTGCATTATTCTGATCCTGTTCGGATCGATCAGCCTTCCGTTTTTGCTGGTGCTGGTGATCGAATGCGCGATCTTTATCAATATGGCGATCTCTTTCTACACGAACACATCGCTCCCGTTCATCGCCTCGATCGTCATCGGGACGATCCAGCTGGGATCAACGGTGGACTACGCGATTTTGATGACCAGCCGCTACAAGTCCGAGCGCGCGTCCGGAAAGAACAAAAACGAAGCGGTCCTCATCGCCCACAAGACCTCGATCCAGAGTATTGTGGTGAGCGCCATGAGCTTCTTTGCGGCGACCTTCGGCGTCGGCCTGTATTCGAAGATCACTTTGATCTCGTCGCTCTGTATTTTGATGGCGAGGGGCGCGCTGATCAGCATGTGCACCGTCATCTTCGTCCTGCCGGCTGTACTTTTGCTGTTCGACTCGATCATCATCAGGACCAGCAGGGGATTTAAGGACGTCATAAACAAAGAGAAGCAGGGCAGCGGACAGGCCGCGCTGCAGGGATAACACGGGATCTTAAACAGAATTTTCAGTATAAATACAGTAAAGAGGTAAGACGATGAAGAGAAAACAGGTACTTGCGCTGTTAATGGCCGTGACGATGATGACACAGCTGACCACCACCGCCTATGCGGTGACGGTTCGGGAGGCCGGCGCTGTCCGGATCACGGAGAGCCTTACGGCGGCCGGCGCGGACAAGACGGCCGCGGCCGGCGAGTCGGAAAAGGACGAGACGGTCTATGTGTTTACGGACGCAAACGGCAATGAGAAGAGCGTGACCGTTTCCAACTGGCTCAAGAACGTGGACAGATCCGACGTGCTGATCGACCACTCGCTCCTTATGGATATCGAAAATGTCAAGGGAGACGAGACATTCACACAGAACGGCGAGGATCTGACCTGGAGCGCTAACGGAAGCGATATCTATTATCAGGGCACCACGAGTAAGCCCCTGCCCGTCACCCAGAAGATCACCTATTATCTGGACGGGAAAGAGATCGCGCCTGAGGATCTGGCGGGCAAATCCGGCAAGGTCACGATCCACATCGATTACAAGAATAATGAGAAATACAAAAATGTCTACGTTCCCTTCGCGGCGGTGACCAGCATCATTCTCTCCAACGACAACGTGCAGAACGTAAAGGTGGACAGCGGCTCCGTCATTTCGGAGGGCAAGAATACCATTGTCATGGGTCTGGCTTTTCCGGGCCTTTCGGACAGCCTCCAGCTCGTAAAGGATAACGCGAAGGATGCGCTGGGCCAAGTGGAAGCGAAGCAAAAGACTATTGACCGCGTGGAGGATATAGAGATCCCCGACTCCGTGGAGATCACCATGGACGCCACGGATTTCAACATGAGCACCTGCATGACGATGGTCTTCACCGATCTCTTTGAGGATGAGGACGGGGAAGACAGTTTCAGTTTGGCGAATATGGATGAGAAGATCGCCGAGCTGGAGGATGACGGCAGTAAGCTTGCGGACGGCGCAACCGAACTGGCGGACGGGTTGGATGAGGCCGCGGACGGCACGGGACAGCTTGCGGACGGCGCATCCGAACTGGCAGACGGGATCGGTGAGTATACGGACGGCGTCTCCACCGTCAACAACGGGGTGAACAAGCTCAAAAAAGGCGCGGACCAGATGGTCGGGAGCCTTCCGGACCTGACAGACGGACTTAAGACATACACGGACGGCGTCTCCACGGTGGACGAAGGACTCGGCGAGCTGGTGGATAACCTTCCGGACCTGACAGATGGCACGAAGAATCTGAGCGGCGGGCTCTCGCAGTTCGGCGATGGCGTGAATTCCCTGACAGTCGGTCTTAAAACGCTCTACAATGACGGCTCCAGCCTGCTTGCGGACGGCCTGAAAACATTTGACGAGAATCTTTCCGACAAAGAGAATGGACTTGTGCCGGCAGCGAAAAAGTTTCAGGAAGGCGTCGCGCAGTATACCGGCGCGGTGGACGCTCTGTCACAGGGAACAGGAGCCCTTGTGGATGAAGATAATGGTCTGCCGGCCATCGCGAAAGGCGCATCGGACCTGGCGGGCGGCATCAAGCAGTACACGGACTCCGTATCAGGCGCGGCAGTCCAGATAGGGGACGGCGCGCAGCAGATGGCGGATGCGGTCGCCTCGGCACAGGAAGACATCAAAAAGATCAAGGACGCGAAGGACGATATCGACAAGCTGGCGCAGGGCGCGGGCGCTGTGGCGGACGGCGCGTCCTCCGCGGCGGACGCAGTCAATGATACCCTCCTGCCCGCTGTGCAGAGCATTGAAGGGGATACAGGGCATGTGGATACGGACGACGCCAAGTCCGACGGCAAACAGGCGGGCAAGGATGCGGCCGGCACAGTGAGCGGCGATCCTGTCTCTATCGATGTATATGACGCGGTGTACAGCTCGCTCCCCGACTCCATGTCTGACGATGAAAAGGCTCAGGCAGCTTCCGCGGCACAGAGCGCTGCTTCCGGCGCGGCGGATGAAGCCAACGCCGAGATAGAGTCTATCGTCAACGATGCCAATGACAAGATCGACACGGCGGCCGAGGAGGCCGCGGCCAGCGCGGCGGATGCTGTCGCCGGAGACGCCAACGGCAAACTGGATACCATCGGCGCCAAGGCAGGGGCGGTAGAGGACGGACTCACAAATCTGTCAAGCGGTCTTGGAAATGTGGAGAGCGGCGCAAGGGCCGTGCAGTCCGGCATCAACGATATGAAAGTTGTCGTCGACGATCTGGCGGACAGCTTTGATGAGATCAGCGAGGGCCTCACAAAGCTGGCGGACGGCGCATCGGCTCTGAACGGCGCGGCGGAAGCGCTCAAGCAGGGGTCCGATACGCTGGCAACAAGCGCGCAGACGATCAGCGGCGGTGTCACACAGCTTTATGAGCAGGCGGCAAAGCCGGTGGACGAAGGTGTAAAGGCCAAATCGCCGGAACTCAATGAAGGCGCGGATGGGATCGTTGCGCTTGCCGACGCAATCGTACTTATGGTTCAGCAGCTCGACGAGGGAGCGCAGGGCGTCAACGACGGCGTCAAGCAGCTTTATGACGGCGCGAAGACGCTGAACGGCAATACGGCCGCTCTGATCAGCGGCGCGCAGAAGCTGGACGCGGGGGCCGCAAAGCTCTCGGACGGCGCGAAGGAGATCAAAAAAGGCACCTCCAAGCTCTCGGCCAGCGGCAAGGAACTGAACAAGGGCGCATCTAAACTGGCCGGCGGCGCGAAAGAGCTAGGCGGCGGCATCAGCGAACTGGCAGGGGGCGTCAAGAAGCTGGATGATAACGGCGGAACCCTCAGCAGCGGCGCGGATAAGCTCAGCGACAGCGTAGTCAAACTCCTGGACGGCCTGACCGAAGCCGCGGACGGCGCGGTGGAGCTCAAGGACGGCTGCATCACACTCAACGAGGACGGCATTCTCAAACTGGCCAAAATCTACAAGACCGACGTCAAATCGATCGACGAGAGGCTCAAGGAACTGCGCGACGCGTCCAGGTCCTACAAGACATACAGCGGCGCGGCGGATCCCGCAACTTCCAAGGTAAAATTCATCTACAAGGCGGACGGGATCGAAGTGAAGGAGTAATTATGCATGGTCTAAGCGTGATAATCGTAGCACTTGCGCTTTCCCTCGGCATCTATGCGGCCGCGGCGCAAAGGGGCGCGAATATCGTCAAACTTGATACAAAGACAGTCGTT
>CAJOLP010000052.1 GCA_905235465.1 uncultured Lachnospiraceae bacterium
GGGGACGGCGCCGCCGCGATGCGCTACACCGAGGCCAGGCTTTCGGAGATCACCGAGGAGGCGTTTCTCGCGGATCTGGACAAAGACGTCGTGGATTTCGTTCCCAATTTTGATGAGAACGAGAAGGAGCCCTCCGTACTTCCGGTCAAAATACCGAACTTTTTGATCAACGGTTCTGAGGGGATCGCGGTGGGTATGGCCACGAGCACGCCGCCCCACAACCTTGACGAAGTCATAAACGCGCAGATCGGGCTGATGGAAAATCCCTCCCTCACCGATCAGGATCTGATGCGGTATATACAGGGCCCGGATTTTCCCACCGGCGGCGTCGTCATCAACCGGGACGACCTGCCGGAGATCTACAGCACGGGCACGGGAAAGATCCGCGTGCGGGGCCGCTCCCGGGTGGAAAAGGGAAGCGCGGGCCATATCAATCTGGTCATATATGAGATTCCCTTCACGATGGTCGGCTCCGGCATAGGCAAGTTTCTGGGAGACGTCGCGTCGCTTTCGGAAAAGAAGCTGACGCAGGACATCATCGACATCACGAATCAGTCGGACAAAGAGGGCATACGCATCGTCATAGAGCTGCGCAAGGGGACGGACGTGGACAATTTCCTCAATCTCCTGTACAAGAAGACGCGGCTTGAGGATACGTTCGGCGTCAATATGCTGGCCATTCACGACGGGAAGCCCGAGACCATGAGCCTTAAGGAGATCCTGTCCGCTTGCACGACTTTCCTTTACGAGACGGCCACCCGCAAATACACGAACCTTCTGGAGCGGGAGAGAAAGAAGAGGGAGATCCAGGAAGGCCTGATCAAGGCGGTCAATGTCATCGATCTGATCATCGAGATCCTTCGCGGCGCGCAGGACCGGCAGTCGGTCAAGAAATGCCTCGTGGAGGGTGAGACCGGCGGCATCCGTTTCAGAAACGAGGAGTCCGAGATCATGGCGACGCAGCTCGCCTTCACAGAGGCGCAGGCGGACGCTATTTTGGACATGCGGCTGTACAAGCTGATCGGGCTGGAGCTGGAAGCGCTCTGCAAAGAACACGACGAGACGGTCGCGGCCATTTACCGTTATGAGGACATCCTGGAGGAGAGGGACTCCATGACCCGTGTGCTGTGCGCCGAACTGGCCGCGGTCCGGGACAAATACGGAAGGCCCAGACGCACAAAGATCACGCAGGAGAACGCGGCCGAATATATCGCGCCCGAGGAAGAGGAGGACAGAGAGCTGTTCTTTGTCATGGACCGCTTCGGCTATGTCAAGACCATGGATCCCGCCCTGGCCTCACGCAATCAGGATGTGATCGGGGAGGAGTATAAATTTGCATTCCCCTGCCGCAGTCAGGGCAAGATATGCCTGTTTACCGCCGAGGGGAATCTGCACAATATCAAGGTCTCCGACATTCCGAACGGGAAGCTGCGCGACAAGGGGATCCCGGTCGACAATATCAGTAATTATGACTCCACCGCCGAGGAGATCGTGCAGGCCGTAACTCAGACCGACCTCAATCTTTACAGGCTCCTGTTCGTCACGGAGCAGGGACTTGTCAAGATCGTGAGTGGCGATGAGTTTGAGACGCGCCTTAAGACCATGAGCGCGGCGAAGCTCGCGGACGGGGACAGACTAAGAAGCGCCGCCGTCATTCGCGGAGAAAAATACGCCGTCCTGATCAGCCGGAACGGATATATCCTCAAGATCAAACTGGATGAGATCTCCGAGATGAAGAAGACGGCCGCCGGAACCATCGGAATGAAGCTCGGGGAAGAGGACACGATCGAAAGGGCCTTTGTCTGGAAGCCGGGCGACGAAGCCGAGATCACCTACCGCGATCAGACGGTGGACCTGACAAAGATCAAGCCCGCTTCGAGGGGCTCTAAGGGCGTAAGAAAGTTTTAATGATTTTGTATAAATCGTGGACATCCAATAACAAATTGTTTACACTAAACTATGTGAGCTGTACCCGGGCCGGAAAAGGCAAAAGGACTGCTCTTTCCTAAGATGAGGAGTGGAATATGAGAGTAATTGCGGGAAGTGCCCGGCGCCTTCAGCTCGTGGCACCGCGCGGGGCAGACACCCGTCCCACACAGGACATAATCAAGGAAACACTGTTCAATATTCTGCAGGACCGGATCCCGGGCGCCGTTGTGCTGGATCTGTGCGCCGGCAGCGGTTCCATCGGCATAGAAGCGCTCAGCCGCGGCGCGAAGAGGGCCTATTTCGTGGAAAACGGGAGAGAGGCGTACGGATGCATTCAGAAGAATCTCCACACGACACATCTGGAGGACAAAGCTGTTCTGATGCGGATGGACGCGCGCAGCGCGCTCTCAAGGATCCACGAGAAGGAAGTGGATCTGATCTATCTGGATCCGCCCTATCAGGCACAGACGGCACACGACATACTGCGGCTTTTGCCGCAGCAGCCCTATGTTACGGATGACACGCTGATCGTTGTGGAGTCCTCCATGACGACGGATTTCTCCTACCTCGAGTCCATAGGACTTACGCTGGTGCGGGAGAAGGATTACAGAAAGAACCGCCACCTATTCATTCAAAGATCACAGAACGCCTGAATCTGACGGCAGCAGGAGAGCTATTTAAATGAAACATGCAATCTATCCCGGGAGCTTTGACCCCGTGACATACGGACACATTGATGTGATCCGCCGTGCCGCGAATATGTTTGATGACCTTACCGTATGTATCATGGATAATAAAGCGAAAACTCCGTTGTTTTCTGTAGAAGAACGTGCTAAAATGTTACGGAAAGTTTTGAAAAATATTCCAAATGTGCACGTGGACACTTATTCCGGCCTGCTGATGGATTACGCGCGCGAGATCGACTGCCACATCGCGGTCAGGGGCCTGAGGGCCGTGACCGACTTTGAGTATGAGCTGCAGATCGCGCACGCGAACCGCACGATCTCCGGCGGCTGGCTCGACACTATCTTTATCACGAGCAGTATGGAATTTGCGTACCTAAGTTCTTCTGTCGTAAAGGAGATCGCGTCGTTTGGCGGGGATATTTCCCAGTGCGTGCCGCCTGAGATAGAGGAAGAGGTCATCCGCAAGATGAAGCAGGTACATCCGGAATATTATCCGGAGTGTCCGTAACGCGTTTTTGCGCCGAGCAAGGAGGTTGCATAGAGAATGAGCAGTAAGATTGAACAGCAGATCGATCAGATTGAAGATTATATCGATTCCTGCAGGTATCAGACATTTTCCAAGACAAATATCGTTGTCGACAAGGATGAGCTGGACGGGATGCTGGAAGAGCTCCGCGCGAGAACACCTGAGGAGATCAAGCATTATCAGAGGATCATCAACAATAAGGACGCGATCCTGGATGATGCCCGCCGCAAAGCGGAGGAAATGATCAATGAGGCTACTGTTCATACCAATGAACTGGTCAATGAGCACGAGATCATGCAGCAGGCTTACGCGCAGGCCAACGAGATCGTCCGCCTCGCCACAGCGCAGGCCCAGGACATCCTGGACAAGGCGGTCAATGAGGCCAACGCGTATCGCAGCAGCGCCGCTCAGTATATGGATGATCTGCTCGCGCAGCTTGAGGAGTCGACCGTCGGCGCCCAGGGCAGTCTGACAAACATTTTCTCCGACTTCCACGCGAATCTGTCCGATTATATCGAAACGATCCGCCAGAATCGCTCCGAGCTCCTTCCCCAGAATGAGGACACTTATATCCAGCAGATGGAAGAGGAGGAGAGAGCGGCCGCGCAGGGGGAGCCCGAACCCGAGGACAAAAAGTCAGACTCCCTTGAGATGATGTGAAACGGAGAACTGAATTGACGAACGGGGACATCTATTCGGAATTTCCGAAGGATGTCCCGTTTTTCTGTTATTTACGGATGCGATAAAGGCAGGTAGTGGGGATGTTTACAAGCAAGGGATCTTACGGATATATACGCGGAAGGCGGAAACTGATGACGCTCGTGACGGCGCTCACACTGGCCGTCACGCTCACGATCTATTTTACCGCCAGGTGGTATTTCGGCACGAACCGCAATATGTTCACGATCCTCGCCGCGCTCTGCTGCGTGGGGGTCGGCAAGGCCGCGACAGACATGGCCATGTTCTACCGGGCCGGCTGCTGTTCGGAAGCGGCCAGGGATAATATTGAGATGCACCTGGGGCGCCTTCAGGGGCTGTATGATCTGTTTCTTACCAGCTACAACAAGAATTTTCAGATCAGTCACATCGCGGTGGCCGGACGAGAGGTATGCGCCCTGACAGAGACAAAAGACTGCGATATCCGGGCGGCGGAGCAGCATATACGCGCCATGATGGAACAGGACGGCTTCAGGGACTACAGGATCCGTATCTTCCGCAACCTGGATCAGTATCTGGACAGTCTGGATGAATTGGGAAATATAGAGGACGAGAAGGAACGAAAGAGCAATTCAGGAGTCCTTGACCTTTTGCTCTCCATCTCACTGTAACCGGACGGAGCGGGCATGGTTAGCTGGAAGATCACGGCTGCACAGAAGGGGCAGCGGCTCAATAAGTACCTGATGCGGAAGCTTCCGCAGGCGCAGTCCTCATTTCTGTACCGGATGCTTCGCAAGAAGAATATCACACTCAACGGCAAAAAGGCGTCCGGCAGTGAACTTTTGAAGGAAGGCGATCTGGTGACGCTTTTCTTGTCCGACGAGACGATCCGCAAGTTCGGCGGGCGTATAGAAGGTCAGGCCGATGAGCGGACTGAATTGAAGACGGGCCAAAATACAGGCGCCCGGGGACCGGAGGATGACGCGGCACAGGAATATCTGAGCGCATATCGCCGGCTGGGCAGCAGGATAGGCAAAAAGGGGATCCTTTTTGAAAATGAGGATATACTGATCGTCGTAAAGCCGGTGGGGATCCTCTCACAGAAGGCCGGCCCCCGGGACTTTTCCATGAATGAATGGCTTCCCGGGTATCTTCTGGGAAAGGGAGAGATCACCGGGGATTCCCTCACCGAATTTCGCCCTTCCGTCTGCAACCGGCTGGATCGGAATACCGGAGGGATCCTCCTGTGCGGCAAGACCCTTGCGGGAACGCGGGCGCTCAGTGAAATGCTGCGGGACCGCTCGGTGCGCAAATTCTACCGCGCGGTCGTTATAGGATCCATGAGCGGGGAGGGAAGGATCACGGGCAGGCTGACCAAGGACGCGTCTGCTAACAAGGTCCGGTTTGAGGTGTCTGACGGTTCGAAAGATATCTCCTCCAACAGCGAGACGACTTACCGTGTACTGCGGACAGGGGAGAAATACAGCCTTTTGGAACTGGAGCTCATCACCGGCAGGACGCACCAGATAAGGAGCCACCTCTCCTTTTTAGGACATCCGATCGGCGGGGATCAAAAATACGGAGACGCGAAGGCGAACAGAGATCTGAGGGAGCGGTACGGCGTGCGCGGACAGCTCCTGTGGTGCTGCAGGATCGAGTTTCCCAAGACGCAGGGCGCTCTGGCGCCTCTTTCGGGAAGGACCATCAGCGCGGATCCGCCTGCGCTCTATGAAGAGATAGTGTGGTGACGATATGGCGACATGGAACTCGCGCGGACTGCGCGGATCCCTCTTTGAGGAAGAGATCAATCGCACAAATGAACTATACCGGGAACAGAAGCTGGCGCTGATTCAGAAGGTGCCCACGCCCATCACGCCGATGAAGATCGACAATGAGACGAGACACATCACGCTGGCGTACTTTGACAGCAAAAGTACCGTGGACTATATCGGTGTGATCCAGGGCGTCCCTGTGTGTTTTGACGCCAAGGAGTGCAAGGATACGACCTTCGCGCTTCAAAATGTGCATCCGCACCAGGTGGAGTTCATGCGCGCCTTTGAGGAGCAGGAGGGACTAGCTTTTTTCCTCATCAGCTTTACTTCCCAGGAGTTCTATTACTATATGCCTCTGCGGAATTTCCTCCCTTTCTGGGAGCGGGCGCAGAACGGCGGGCGCAAGAGCTTCCGCATGGACGAACTCGATATGAACTGGGTGCTGCCGGTCAAGAAGGGCGTCCTTGTCCCCTATCTGGAGATGATCAACAGGGATCTGGCGGAACGGCAGGAATGACGGGCGTTATTTGACAGCCCGGGGAATATCCTGTATACTTCCTATGTTTTCACATACTAACACGTTAGCACAGTAAAGCATTTCAGAGAGGCATTTGCATGAATTACGCGAACCGAAAGGCTCAGGAGCTGCTGCACACACCGGAAGGCGTGCGGGACAGTTTCGGTGATGAATACTGGTTTAAACAGAAGACGATCGGGAAGATCGCGGACAGGATCCATCTGTACGGATACAGGGATATACAGACGCCTTCCTTTGAGTATTTTGACGTGTTCTCCAACGAGATCGGCACGACTCCCTCCCGGGAGCTGTTCAAGTTCTTTGACAAGGAGGGAAATACACTGGCGCTGCGGCCGGATTTTACGCCCTCTGTGGCGCGCTGCGCCGCCAAGTACTTTATGGATGATCTGGAGCCGATCCGTTTTTCCTATCAGGGAAATACCTTTGTCAACAGGCTGGACCTTCAGGGAAGGCGCAAGGAGACGACGCAGATGGGCGCCGAGCTGATCAATGACCCGAGCGCCGAGGCGGACGGCGAGATGATCAGCCTTCTCATTGAGTGTCTTCTGGAGACGGGCCTTACGGAGTTTCAGATCAGCGTCGGAAATGTGGAGTATTTCCGGGGACTTTGTGAGTCGCTGGATATGAGCGGCGAACTGGAGATGGACCTGAGGGAGGAGATCTCCGGCAAGAACTATTATGCCGCCGAGAATCTTCTCAGACGGGAAGGCTATGCGCGGGGAGAGCGGGATCTGTTCCTGCGCCTTCAGTACTTTATGAATACGAATCAGGAGCTGGAACGGGCCTTAGACGCGGCACCGGGGCAGAGGGCCCATGACGCGGTGCAGCGCCTGATCGACGTCCGGAACGTTGTCGACGCTTACGGCCTGTCCCGCTATGTCAATATCGATCTCTCGCTCCTGAGCAAATACCACTATTATACCGGCGTGATCTTTAAGGGCTATACATACGGGACCGGCGAACCCATTTCCTCGGGCGGCCGCTATGACCAGCTGCTGGCGCAGTTCGGCAAGTCCGCGCCGGCCATCGGATTTATGCTGTCCATCGATCCACTGATCGAGGCACTGCACGGCCAGCACATTGCGGGGGAGAGCGAGCCCGAGATCCGGAAGGTCTTTTACACACCCGGAGAGGAAGGCTCCTATCAGAAGGCGCTGGAAGAGGCGCAGAAATACCGCGGGGAAGGCATACGGACGGAACTTCTGCCGGATGACGGCGACCGGTGAACCATCGAAACAGGACAGGAGGATACCTTTGAACGAATATATCACGATCGCTCTGACGAAGGGGCGCCTGGCTGACAAGACCATGGACCTTCTTGGCAGGGCAGGATATTATTGTGAAGAGCTTAAGGACAAGAAATCGCGAAAGCTCGTCTTTGTCAATGAAGAGCAAAAGCTTCGCTTTTTCCTGGCCAAGGGACCCGATGTGCCCACTTATGTGGAGTACGGCGCGGCGGACATCGGCGTGGTCGGCTCCGACATCCTCATGGAGGAGGACCGGCGCGTCCACGAAGTGCTGGATCTGGGGTTCGGCCGCTGCCGCATGTGTGTCTGCGGGCCCCGGGAGGCGGGAGAGCTGCTCAAGCACCACGAACAGATCCGGGTGACCAGCAAGTATCCCAATATTGCGCGGGACTTTTTTTACAATCAGAAGAATCAGACGGTGGATATCATCAAACTGAACGGATCGGTGGAACTGGGACCGATCGTCGGACTGGGCGATGTCATCGTGGATATCGTTGAGACCGGCTCCACGCTTAGGGAAAACGGATTGATGGTGCTGGAGGAGGTCTGCCCGATCTCCGCGCGGATGATCGTCAATCAGGTCTCCATGCAGATGAAGACGCAGAGGATCCGCGAGATCATCGACAGTGTGAGGGACTGCATCGACTTAGACTTTTAGGAAGGAAAACGGCATGAAAATCGTCAGACTTGATCAAAATACCAA
>CAJOLP010000053.1 GCA_905235465.1 uncultured Lachnospiraceae bacterium
CCTTATCGTGTGTTATAGTACATATATAACAGATACAAAATGATTAATATCAGTTACCACATTTGTGTGACATTCATTATAATATATATGGAGAAAGGATTATCAAACGTGTGACCGGCCCCGGCGGCCGGACGCATAGAACGGATGGGAAGTGAGAATATGAATAAGGATTTATATGAAGTGCTCGGCGTTGACCGCAGCGCAGATGAAAAGAAATTAAAATCAGCATACAGAAAGCTGGCCAAAAAATATCATCCGGACGCCAACCCCGGCGACAAGGAAGCAGAACAGAAATTCAAGGATATCGGTGAGGCCTACGCGATCCTGAGCGATCCGGAGAAGCGCAAGCTCTACGATCAGTACGGCTACGGCGCGTTTGACGGCTCTGCCGGCCCCGGTGCGGGCGCAGGCGGCGCGGCCGGCCAGGGCGGTGCGTACCAGTACTACGATCCCGGCACAGGCTCTCAGTCCTTCCATTTCAGCGGACAGGATGCGGAGGATCTGTTCCGCAGCATGTTCGGTGATATCTTCGGCGGCGCAGGCGGTTCAAACAGCGCAGGCGGCTTTGGCGGGTCAGAAGGCTTTGGCGGCTTTGGGGGCTTTAGCGGCTTTGGAGGCGCAGGTGCCCAGAGCGGCAGACGCCGCGGAAGGACAGCGCCGCGTCAGGAAAATCTTGACATGACGTCTTCACTGTCGGTCAGCTTCCGTGATGCCGCGCTCGGCGCCACGAAGCGCATACAGCTTCAGGCCGCGTCAGCGGACGGGAAGGCTTCCGGTCAGGTCACCACACTGGACGTCAAGATTCCGGCCGGCATCAATGAAGGCCAGAAGATAAGGCTCCGGGGCAAAGGCCTGGTTTCTACGGACGGTCGAAAGGGAGATCTGTACATCGAGATCCACATTGAGCCCGACCCGCAGTACACCAGAGACGGGCTGGACCTCTATACGAGCGCAAAGATCCCGTTTACGACGGCTGCCCTGGGCGGAGAGGCCAAGCTCCCTACCCTTTACGGCGATGTCTCCTGCAAGATCCCTGCCGGGATCCAGTCCGGCAGCAAGATCCGGCTCAAGGATAAGGGCATCCACAAAGAGGGCAAGGCCCCCAAGCACGGCGACGAATTTGTCGAGATCAACATCGCGGTGCCCAGAAAGCTCAGTCCTGAAGCGCGCAAAAAACTTGAGGAACTGGCGCCCATGATTTAAGGCCGCCTATGGCGCGCGCCCGCCGGATATGATATACTTGCAAACAGCGAGCGATTGCATGATTGACGTAAGACCACAAGACACATTTTTTGAGTTTAGGAGGTTTTACTATGATTAGAAAATCGATCGCTGTTTTTTTGACCTTTTTTGGTCTTTTGATCTGTGCCTGCCTGACTGCCGGCTGCGGCGGCGGGCACTCTCCCGCCCCCTCCGAGGGCGGATCGGACACTTCTGTCAGCGCCGATGCCGGCAAAGACGACACCAATAAAGACGGCGCCGGCAAAGACGACGCCGGCAAAGACGGCGCCAATAAAGACGACGCCGGCAAAGACGGCGCCAATATAAATGACGCCGATAAAGACGCGCCCATGGAGTGGACGACCTCTGGGGACGGGTCCGCCCCGCAAACCGTCTCCCCAAAGGGAGATCCCTCCTTCACGGAAGTGATCGCGGATAATAACGACCTGTATTTTGCCGTCACCGATGCCTATGAGGACCCGGTGTACGGCTACGTCTGGTCGGCCCGCATTGAGAACCGCACCGACAAAAATCTCATGTTCACATTTGAGAAGACTTCCGTCAACGGCGTCATGTGCGACCCCTTCTGGGCGGACGTGATCAGCCCCGGCGCGCAGGCGGACCGGCAGATCACCTGGATGCGCGAGACGCTGGATGCCTGCGGCATCGACGAAGTCACCGAAGTTGATTTCACGCTCAATGTCTACAATGATGACGACTACACGGAGGGCGCCCTCATGCACGACCCCTTTGAGGTCTTTCCCGCCGGAAGGGAAAAGGCCGCTGCCGCAAAGAGAACGCCCCTTGATACGGACCGGGTCCTCATCGACAACGACCGCTGCCGCATCCTTTTGACCGGGATCGAGCCGGAGGGCACCTGGGGCTATACCGTATATTTGTGGCTGGAGAACAGAACGGATGAGGACCTTATGTTCAGCGCTCAGAACACGACGATCAACGGCACCTCCTGCGACCCTTACTGGGCCGATGTCGTCAGCGCGGGCAAGTCCGCAAGGGACACGGTGATCTGGGATCGCGGCGCCCTGGAGGAAAGCGGGATCAAAGAGGTGAGCCGCATTGAGCTTCCCTTCCTGGTCTATTCCGAGAAGGACATCGCCCACCCTTATGTGAATGAGACGGCATTCATCACTCCATGACGTCCATTTCTCACTGTTCTTTTCGACAGTTCGCCGCAGCGCTTGTATAATACGTGTATAATAAGTGAAAAGATCCTTTGTAAAAATAATAGAAGGAGGCTCAGCAGATGAAGAAAATACTGATCGTCATCGACATGCAGAACGACTTCATCGACGGCGCGCTCGGCACACCGCAAGCCGTTGGGATCGTGGAGAATGTCAAAAAGAAGATTGCGGAGTACCCCAAGGAAAACGTGTTCGCGACGCGGGATACGCACACCGAGGATTATCTGCTCACGCAGGAAGGCCAAAACCTCCCCGTCACGCACTGCGTGCGAGGCACGAAGGGGTGGGAGATCCGCCCCGATATTGCCGAGCTCATTTATCCGGACCACGTGATCGACAAGCCCACCTTCGGGAGCGTCAAACTCGCCTCCCTGATGGACATGCTCAATTTGCGCGCGGACGAGGGGATCAGCATTGAACTGGTGGGTCTGTGCACGGATATCTGTGTGGTCTCCAACGCGCTGCTTCTCAAGGCCTTCATGCCGGAAGTGCCGATCAGGTGCGATGCGTCCTGCTGCGCCGGCGTCACGCCCGAAAGCCACGAGGCCGCGCTCGCCACAATGCGCTCCTGTCAGATCGAGATCATTTAGGAGGTGCCGCCATGCCTAAATTTGTGGAATTTTATTACGATTCTTCTGTAAAAGGACAGCGGATCCGCGCCCTGAAATGTATCCCGGACGGGGAAGTGCGCGCCATCGTTCAGATCGCGCACGGCATCTCCGAGCACATTGACCGCTACCGCCATTTTATGAATTATCTGGCCAAAAACGGTTATCTCGCCGTCGGAAACGATCACCTGGGACATGGCAGGACCCCGGTCTATGAAAAGGACAGGGGCGCGTTTGCCCCCGAGGACGGCTGGAATCATGTGGTCACCGATATGGTGATCCTCCACGATCTGATGACCGCCGAGATGCAGGTCCCCGTGCCCTATGTCATGTTCGGGCATTCCATGGGGAGCTTTCTGGTGCGGACCTATATCATCGATTATCCGGACAAATACGACCTGGCCATCCTTTCCGGTACCGGCCATCAGGGCAAGGCGCTTGTGGCATTCGGCAATCTTGTCGCCGGGCAGGTCGTAAAGCGGAAGGGGTATTACTCGGACGGCACGCTCCTGAGCACCCTCTCTATGGGGAGTTACCTGGGGAGGATCAAACATCCGCGCACCGAATTCGACTGGATCTCCACCGTGGACGAACAGGTGGACAAGTACGTGGCGGACGAATACTGCGGCCTTGTGGCGAAAGCCGGCCTGTACGCCGACCTTCTTGAGGGCGTCCGCTATGTGACGGACCCCCGCAATATCGCGAAGATGGATCCCGATAAGCCGATCCTTTTGATCAGCGGCGCGGAGGATCCGGTCGGCGATTACGGCAAGGGGGTCCGCAAGGCGGCCAAGGCCTTCAAAGACGCAGGGGTAAAGGATGTCAGGATGAAGCTGTACGAGGGCGACCGCCACGAGATCCTCAACGAAAAGGACCGGAGGGTCGTGTACCGCAACATCCTCACCTGGCTGGACCACCGGATCCCTTCCTTAAAGTGACCGCCGGCAATTGTATTCCCGCACAGCAAATGATATCTTTGTAAGTGGTAAAAGTGATTTCAGATCAGATATTTGATCGACCCTGAGGCGAGACATGCAAGGTCAGTATTTTGAACAGAATTATAAAATTCATGAAGACGGTATCCTGGTGGAATACCTCACGACAGGTGAGTATCTGCCGGCGCACTGGCACAACTCCGTGGAGATCGACTTTATTTTGAACGGCAACGCCAGCGTCATTCTCGAGGGGACAGAGCACAAGCTTGTCCCCGGCGAGTTCATCGTTGTGGATACGAACCAGATCCATGAATCCCGCTGCGCGCAGTCCTACATGATGGTGGTCATACATATCGACGACGACCTGATCCAGAGCCTTATGGACAACAAGCGCTCCTTCAGGATCATCTGCAGCCGCGCTGATCTCACACATGATCTCGTCCCGGCCTATCTGGGGATCTGCGACTGCCTCAAAAAGCTGGTGCCCCTCTATGTCCAGCAGCCCAAGGGCTATCAGATCGCCATCCGTTCCATCGTCTTCGATATTCTGTACAGACTGATCGCCGACTTCTCCATTCCCATGTACAAGGAAGATCTGCCCGAGCCCAGCCGCGGCCAGCTCCGGATCAAGGAGATCATGTCCTACATTGAGGATCATCACGGGGAGCAGATCTCCCTGGATCAGATCGCGGGCGAATTCGGCCTCAGCAGCAGCTATTTCAGCAGAATGTTCCGGCAGAGCATCGGCATTCCCTTCACACAGCATGTGAATAATGTCCGCCTGACCCATATCTACCACGATCTGTGTGCCTCGGACGATCCCGTGATGGCCATTCTGGACCGGCACGGATTCACCAATTACAAGCTTTTCAGCAAAATGTTCAAGGAAGTTTACGGCGATACGCCCCGGGAGATCCGCCGCCGCGCCAAAGTGGACTGATTCTTAATCCTCAAAATGGTATTCGCCCGTAAAGAAGCCGTCCAGGAACTTCTGCGCGAGTGTCTCCCTTCTGGCGCCGTACTCCCGCGCTTCCTCGACGCTGAACCATTTCCAGTCGTCGATCTCGCGGTTGGGCTGCGGCTCCTCATCCTCCACGATCGCCGTGAAATTGAGCATGAGCGTGTTGGAGCCGGCGTAATAATGACTCCTGTTGAAGTGGCACTCCAGGACACGCAGTCCCATCTCCTCGCGGATCTCTCTTTGGACCGCGTCCTCCGCGTCCTCCCCCTTGTTGACATAGCCCGCCACAAGAATATGGCGGTTTTTCGCGTACTGCCGGATCAGAAGCACCTTGTCCAGTTCCTTGTTCATGACGATCATGCTCACGGCCGTGTTGAACACGGGAAACCGGAACTCCTCACAGCGGGGACAATAGGGCACCATCCCCTCCCCCATCAGATATTTTTCGTCCAGCCTGTGGCCGCACTGCATGCAGTATTTCATTTCCACCATTTTGATTCTTTTTCCCCCACAAAAAATTGTCCGGATCATTTGATACCCGCTATGGGCGTTCAACTATGCTATGAGCATTATACCATCATACGGCCGCTTAGAACACATACGGCCCATCTTGATCCCCACGAATACTTCGGCGGCGGGATAATCCCGCGCGCCTGACCCTTCGCGCACAAGAAAAGAGCCGCGGCACCTTCGTCGTGCTGCAGCTCTGTTTTCTCTTCGTTCTGTCTTTTCCTTACCTGCTTCGGACCGCATGGCGTCCCGAAAGAGAGGTCACCGCGTAGATCCACGGGAGTAAGCTCGCTTTTACCGCGGACTTACCGGCCGACACTTTCGCGCGCGCTGCTTTCCCCTTATTTCCGGCGCTTCTGCCTACCGGCGCCGCGTCAGTGGCCGCTGCCCCCTCAAAACAAAACAAATCCGTGTACATCATGTTACAACCCTTCCCCTTTCGAGAAAATATAGCAGGGAGTTTTCCCTCTTCGATATCGATCATAACATTTTTGTAACAATTTGTAAAGATTATTTAAATAATTTTTAATTATTTTGTTTTTTATTGGGAATGACCGCAGAATACATAGCCAAACCAAGCGTTCCGGCCTCCACCTCGGTCGGCCCCGACCCCCATCCGTCTGCCAGCCTGAAGTATGTTTTTTCCCCGCCGGCGGGGTCTCTCTCTACCCTGTAGCCGTAACAGAGCATGTGGTGGTTCCCGTATTTGGGATGCAGATGCACCTCCAGATACAGGACCGCGCCCCGGTCCAGATGCCGCTTCATCAGACCCGGCACCGCGGGATAGAGCCCGAACACCTTATATCCCCTGATCCCATAGGACCTGAGACTTGCGCGTATGTAGGAGGGGGCCAGAAAGTCCGAAGTTCCGCCAAAGCGTCCCAGAACGTTGGCGTTGATATAGGCGGCTCTCTTCTTCCCGATCCGCGCGACCTTGCCAAACACCCTCTCCGGCGGCACCTCCAGCGGCCGTCCCTCGCGCCCGGACAGCGTGAACAGGAGATTCGTGACCGCGGTGGGCCCGCAGTGTCTGTGGTATTTATTTCCCTGCCTAATAAATTGTCCTGTCCGAAAGTAGTATTCCTTTCGGACAGGACCTGTTGTTTTAGTCATATAGATCTCCGATTCGATCAGCCCTTCTGTTTACCACGTGACAGCGATATCCAGCTGGTTCTCATTGTGGGAGGCAAATCCGCCCGTGTCCACAACGATGCAGGTTCCGAGGCTGCACTCCACAAGGGATCCGTAAGGATGAAGGCCGAGGTTCGCCGCGCACATAATGTAGTCGCCGAACATCTTGCAGCCGTCGTTTCTCACCCAGACTTCACCGTAGTAGCCGCGGCGGTTCATGTTGCGGATGCATCCGCTCATGTTGAGATTGTAGTAGGTCTCCTTCCCGGTGGGCCCATAGACGGAACCTTTGTGTCTGCTCAGCACCGCTCCGTTCCAGTTGGGATTGCGGGTCTGGGAAGCGAGCTCCGCGCGCCTGGACTCTGCCAGCGCCGTCTCCCACTCGATCTTGGCCTCTACTGTCTCCTCCGCGAGCTTCTCTTCCTGCTCGACCTTACTGTCGGCCTCTGTCTGGGCCCTGCGGGACTCCTCATCCATGAGCTTTTCGATATCCGCGTGATCGCGGGTGACCGCGTCCCTGTCCAAATAGGCGACCTCACCGTTATACTCGATTTCCCAATACTGATAGTCGTTGGTCCCGGTGAGAAGGACCTCATCATATTTCTCAAGATAACCGATCTCTTCGGCATCTTCAGAAGGCTCCTGCTTTACGGCAGCCTGGGTCAAAAGATAGACCTTCGTCTCTTCTTTGACAAAACTGTAGGCGTCGTCAAATGCCGCCCCTATACTGCTCTTGTCCATAGCCGGGTCGGTCTCGTCCGTGACCTCCGGCAAAGTCTCGCTCGCCGCCTCCGCGACGCTCTGCGCCAAATCTTCCTGTAACTGATCTTCCGCCAGCTGATCGGCGCCCAGATCCGCGTTATCGATGGCGATGGCCGTCTCCTGACTGATTATGTTGCCTGCCGCATCTGTGGGTATCGCATCTGCATCCAATGCGCTTTCGTTCTCAACTGCTTCCTGAGCCGTCGTATCCTGAGCCGCGCCCTCTGTAACGGTTTGTGCCGTCTCCGCTGCAGCCTGCATCGGATGAAGAGCGCTCAGTGCCAGAATCGCCGCGCAGGTGAGAGAAAGTGGAATGCTCCGCTTCTGCATAAACTCCTCCGTATCGGTTCCAGTACTCCTTTGTTACGTTAAAAACACGGCTATTTTACCATACATGAACCGAAAATGGCGGAATTATAACGTTTTTTTATACTTTTTTAAGATGATCGAGCATATTTGTGTCCCTCTGCAGGTGCACATCCATCTGAGGATACGCGATCACGATGCCCTCCTCATCGAACCGAAGTTTGATGTTCTCCGCCATATACCACTTGGCGGCGAGGTACTTCTGCGTCTCCACATAATTCCAACATGACCGCGCTGTCGGCCAGCCTGCTGACATGGACGTCGATCTCCTTCTCCTCCACTCTGCCGGGGCAGTCCTGAAAGATCTCCGCGATCAGCTCCTTCCCCCGCGTCAGATCCGATTCATAGGAGATCCCGATCTCCATATCCAGGCGGCGCATGTCATTCACCGTCGCGTCCGTGACCGCCGAATTGGAGAGCTCTCCGTTCGGAATGGTCAGCACACGGTTGTCCGGCGTTGTGACCTTTGTATACACCAGACCGATCTCCGTCACCTTTCCGTCCCCGTAGGCCGTGGAGATAAAATCGTCCACCCGGAACTGTTTGGTGATCAGGATCAAAATACCGCCTGCCACATTGGCCAGGCTTCCCTGCAGGGACATGACGATGGCCAGCCCCGCCGCGCCCAGGATCGTCACGATGGACGCTGTGCTGAAGCCGAGCTGGGCGATCACCGCGAGGATCAGGAACAAGTTCAGGACGATCTTAAGTGTCTCTTTCACAAACCCGCGAACGCCGGCATCCACATTTTTGCGTTCAAGGAACCGGTCCGCCATCCTGCACAGGATCGTGATCACTCTTCTGCCCACAACATAGATTAGGATCGCGGCAATAAGGTTGATCGCAAAAGCCTGCAGATCGGGAATGAAGGATTGAATTGTTTCGGTCATGAGGGGTCCTCCCTGAGTTCACCGTCGTTGTCGAACACGAAGCTGAGCTGCCTGTCGGCATCCTCATCCCCGCTCTCTTCCCCTTTGACGGCAGGCGCCGCGTCCACTTCGTGCAGGGATGTGAAGTCCTTTTTGAGGTAGATCAGATATTCCTCATGAGGGATCTGATATTTATCCAACAGATTCATGATCATTTTCTTGAGATAGCGGGCGCTGACATGCGTCTCGACAAACATATCCGCGTCCGGGATCTTGGCGGGCGCGTCCAGTCCCTGGCCGTCCGCGGAAAAGTACGGGCGCTTCCGCCCCTGCAGCTCCGGGTCGGACTCAAAGCTGGCAAAGAGCATCGGATTGAGGCGGTTGAGCATCGCGCAGGTCTGCAGCAGCATCTGCTTCCAGCTGTTCACCTCGACCTTCTGCCCGTAGAGGGAAAAGGCGGAGGGCTTCTTGTTCGTGATCACGCTGTCCAAAGGGTGCGCAACGGTCTCATCCACACGGTACTGCTCGTAATCGATCTTTTCCCGGCTGTCCTCGAGGGTAAGGCGCCGCCTCATTTCCTCCTCGCCGAACTGTTCCAGGAGGGAATCTATGCTCTCGATCTCTTTTCGGACATGACGATAGATCCTGCGGCATTCTTTCAAATGGGCAGGATCTTTGTCCTTTCGGTATTTTTCCTTTTCGATCTCCATCATCACGGCTGCCGCGGTCTCCTCCAGGATCCCCTGCATGCGCACGGCCTCTTTGGCTATCTTATCCGCGCTGCCGGGGAAACTGCGGTACAGCTCCGATGACACTTTTTCCAGTTCCATATATTTTTTGTCCTTCGCGCGTCCTGCTCGTCACCTTATCGTTCTCAGGATCTGATTGACTTCAAGGATGTCCGGCGGCTTGGAGCAGTGCGCCGTGATGCCGCTCTCTTTCGCTCTCTTTTTGTCGATCTCCGAATCGCCTGCCACCATGGCCAGGATCGGAATCACCTGCGAGTCGCTCCTGTGCAGCGCCCGTATCTCTTTGGCTGCCGAGTATCCGTCCTCCACCGGCATCCGCACGTCCATGAGGATCGCGTCATAGTAACCCGCCCTGGAATTGCGGAACATGGCGATCGCTGCCTTGCCATTGCCGGCGAGCTCGCATCTGGCGCCCTCCACTTCCAGGAGCTCTTTGGTCACATTGGCCTGGATCGCGCCGTCCTCCACGATCAGGATGCGGCGTCCCTGCAGGGGGTTGACATCATCCCTATCCCTGATCGAATCCGTTCTCTCCGGCGAGAAATCGATCTTCTCGACGATCTCCTTGAAGGTGGAGTAAAAGAAGGGCTTGGGCATGATCGCCGCGATCCCTGACTTATGCACCTCCGAGGTGAAGTGCTCCGCTTTGTCTGACATGAGCACGACCGTCGGCGCCTTGTTAAAGCTGGCGCTCCTAAGCTGCTTCTTGAATTTGGTGTACTTCTGATCCTTTATATCTCTGTCCAGAAGGATCAGGTCAAATCCCTTCTCCTCCATACTTGCCTGTTCAACGAGCTTGAGCGCGCTGTATCCTAAGCAGGTGCACTTCGCGTCCAGTCCTGTGTTGCGAAGAAGGGAGGCGATTCTTTCCGCCTCGCCCAGATTTTCTCCCACCACAAGTACGCGGTTGAGGCCCCGGTCGCTCCAGAAGGTTCCCTTGCTATGATCCACCACCTGCAGGTGAAGCATCACGGTGAATGTGTTGCCCTCCCCCGGAGAACTCTGTGCCGAAATCGTACCGCCCATCTTTTCGATGTATTTTTTCACCACCGGCATGCGCCCCGCGATGACGTTGTCCCTGAAGATCCCTGTTCCCGTTCCGTCAAATATCCGCTTGATGATCTCCTGGCTCATGGCCTCCCCGGAATCATGAATGCGGAAGGTGATGTCGCAATAACCGGGATCATCGCACGGCTGCCTGCTGACGCTGAACGTAACGGTGCCGCCCTCCGGCGTGTACTGGATCGCGTTGGCTATAAGATTGCGGAGCACTTCCGTGATGAGCACACGGTCGCCGATGAAAATATCGCTCTCAAGCCCGCTCGTTATGACCTCAAGATCCACATACTTGTACCGCATCCAGGTGCGGGCGATATTCGTCGTGTCCTCGATGACCTTCCCCAGCGCGAACTCCTCATTGACCACCTCATCATGTTCCGAGGCCATGTCTCCCTTGAGGTACTCCGTCTGATTGTACATGACAAGAAGATCCTGACAGGAGACGCCGATCTGATGCGCGTATTCCCTGACCTTCGCAGGGTCATCCGCATTCTTCATCAGGAGCATGACAAACCCTGAAATGGTGTTCAGGGGCGTCCTCATGTCACGGGCCACTTCTTTCATGAGCTGGTACTCATAGACAATATTTTCTATCTGCTCATCCGTATATTTCATCCAATCATTCCTCACTCTCTCTGGTATCTGGCGATCTCACTCTCCAGATCCGAGATCCTGCTCATCCTGTGCCGGATCTCCCGATTGAGCTTTTCCTGTTCTCTGTCCAAAAAGAGTATCTTCTGACATTCAGCGCGGATCGATTCGTCATCGAGCGTTACACACCCGCTTGCGATCACGAATGTGAGCTTTTGCCTGCGCTCTCCCGACGGATAGGACACAGTGATCACGTCACGGTTCTGCGCGATCACAGTTCCGTCACCATACTGGGCGTGATGCAGCGTTAAGTTTTCCAGCTGCGGCAGATCCAACTGCCCACGCTCTTCGTTCACCTCTTCCAGCCTGCTGCGCAGTCCCTCGATCTCCTCGGTCAGCTTCGCGATCTCGTTACGCCTGTCTTCATCCTTCTGCTGTCTTGTCGTCACTTTTTTCCGTCTGCTGCCTTCTGTCTTCTGCGCCATGATGTTCTCACTCTCCCTTACAGATCCTATTAAATTTCTGAATAGTCTCTCGTGCCCTCCTACATCTTAATTACGACTTTATTTTAACATAAACTTAACCTTTTCGTCAAAATACTGCCGGACGCAAAATACCGCCGAAAACACCATTTTTTAACAATATTTCCGGCGATACATGCTATACTTTTACGAGGGAAAACCCGCTGCCGGGGAAAGCAGCTGCCCTCGAAAGGAATCGTTATGAAATTATTACGCGCCATCTTCATCACAGCGCTCTCGCTCTCTATCCTGACTTTTGGCTTTTCGGCCTCGGGCAGGGTCTATCTGCGCGAGCTGATCACGGGCGTCGACGAGGCTGAGGGGGCACTGGACCCCGTTCCCTCCTCTAACGCGCAGCTGACAGGCGAGGCGTCTTCCATGGGCGCCCCGGATTCGGACGCGCCGCCTGCGGACGAAGACGGACAGCTCCAGTGGGTTCCCATCGAACAGGACCAACCGACAGACTCGTCAGAAGCCGACGGCGCGCAGGATACAAAAGCCACAGCATTGAAGCTGATTCAGGCCCCTGTGGACGAATCCCTCTACTATTACCGCTCCGTCCTCACGGAGGAAGAGCAGGAAATGTATGACGCTCTCTGCATGTGCGCCGCGCAGGATTCCGACAATTCATCCTCGCCGGAGATCACGTTCCACATGGATCCCTCTCAGGACGAGTTTCACCACGCCTTTTCGAGGGCCTACTGCTCTTTGACCATCCCGAGCTCTTCTGGCTCCCTGTCAGCGGCGGCGTCTTTCAGTACAGCTACTACAGGCCCATTCTCTCGGATGACACCTATAAGGTCACCTTCCAGTTCAACAAGCGCTATACCGATAAGGAAGAGCGCGTGCGGGACTTTGAGGACGCCGCGGCAGAGCTGCTCTCGGGCGTCGACCTCACGGCTTCCGATCCGGTACTTGCCCTGCAGATCCATGACGCGCTGATCGACAGTGTGACCTACGACAAAGTACTGGCGGAATCCGACGCCTCCTCCGATGAGGTCGACCTGTCCCACACCGCCTATGGCGCACTGGTCTCCAACAGCCGCGGGGAGGCCCGCACCGCTGTCTGTGACGGCTATTCATACGCCTATGAGTATCTCCTTCAGAGGGTCGGCATTCCCTGCATAGTGGTCTCCGGCCTCGCCGGCGATGACGCCGATTCGGCGGCGGGCCACTCCTGGAACCTGGTGCAGCTGGACGGCGAGTGGTATGAGGTGGACGCGACCTGGGACGACATCACCGTGGATATGATGGAGAAATCAGACCCGCAGATGAACGATCTGGTCGCGGAGGCGCTCTACAACGAGGAATATATGGACAGGCTCCACCACTTTATGTACAACCTGACGACCGATGAGATCTCCGCCTTCGAGCCGGACGATTCCTACCGGTTTACCTCCTCCCTGGGATGGGTCACGTTCCTTAGCAGCTCTGTCCACATCCGCCATAACGGAGAGGATTCAGAGACGACCGGGGACTACATGACACAATACGCGCCGGTCGCGGAGGGCACCGAATATTCTTACAAATAGCCTGCAAAGACTCTGCTGTTCAGGTACTGTTTTACAGAGCAGCCTCGACTGCGTCTTTGACTTTATCCATATCCTCCGTGGGCTCAAAACGGGCGATGACCTTCCCTTCACGGTCTACAAGGAACTTGGTAAAATTCCATCCGATATATGTTTTTTCCCCGTAAGTCTTGTTGTTCATATCGGCAAACTTCTGCAGCGCCGCATTCTTAAGGCCTTTTCCGAAGCCGGTGAAAGGCTTCTGTGTAGCAAGCCAGACAAAAAGCGGGTCCGCGTTATCCCCGTTTACATCGATCTTGGCAAACTGCGGGAATTCCGTGCCGAACTTCAGTGTGCAGAAGGAATGGATCTCTTCCTCTGTACCGGGCGCCTGATTCGCGAACTGGTTGCAGGGGAAATCCAGGATCTCAAAGCCCTTCTCCCT
>CAJOLP010000054.1 GCA_905235465.1 uncultured Lachnospiraceae bacterium
AAAGAGGCGCTGCGAAAGGCCGGGCGGGAGGATCTGATCGGATTCGGAGAGAAGTGCCTGATTCCGCCGCGGCAGATCGAGAGAAAGAGCGCCGGGCAGCGAAAAGAAAAAAATAATCGCGGAAAGACTGCCAGTCAGGGGAAAAGTGATCGCAAGAAGAGCACAGCAGGCCGGAGGAGAAGCGGAAGATGAAAGTGGATATTTCTGATCTGAAGACGGGGAAGCCGCTTTCCGGCGAGGAAATGGTGCGGGCAGCGGATGAGATCGCGGAGCGCGCCCACGCCGGGCAGGTGGATAAAGCGGGGGATCCTTATATCAGTCATCCGAGGGCGGTGGCGGCACAGTTGGACACCCCGGAGGCCAGGACCGTGGGACTTCTTCACGATGTGGTGGAGGATACGGAGATCACGCTGGAGGATCTTGAGGAGATCTTTCCCAGGGAGGTCACCGACGCGGTGGCGCTGATGACGCACCCTGAGGGGATGCCGTATTTGGACTACGTGCGCCGGCTGAGCAAAAACCCGCTTGCCCGGGAAGTCAAGCTGGCGGATCTGACCCACAACATGGATCTGAGCCGGATCGCGCATGTCACGCAAAAGGATCTGGACCGCGTGGAGCAAAAATACAGACCCGCCTACGCGCTTTTAAAGGCCGCGGAAGAGGAGCGGGAAGAGCAGGTTTGAGGAAACCCCGGAAGGGTCAACGAAAAAGATACGATCCGGAGATCCGGAAGAGAAAACCAGGAAGGGACAAATTATGCAGACAGCAGAGAGCAAATATCGTGAATGGATCAACAACCTGCCAAAGGGGAATCCGATGAAAAAGGAGCTTCTGGGCATCGCGGAGGATCCGAAGGAAATAGAGGAGCGGTTTTACAAGGATCTTGAATTCGGCACGGGAGGGCTGCGCGGCGTGCGCGGCGCGGGCACGAACCGGATGAACACCTATACTGTCGGCCGCGCCATTCAGGGGCTTGCCAATTATCTGCGCTCCTGCGGCGAGTTCGTCGGGAGAGGCGTTGTGATCGCCTACGACTGCCGCCATGGTTCCCGGGAGTTCGCGCAGCTCGCCGCGGAGATCCTTGCCGGCAATGGGATCAAGGTCTACCTTCCGTCGATGCGCTCGACGCCGGAGCTGTCGTTCACGATCCGGAGCTTTGACGCCCTGGCCGGGATCAACATGACGGCGAGCCACAATCCACCAGAGTACAACGGCTGCAAGGTATACTGGCAGGATGGCGCGCAGATCTCCGGAGAGCTCTCCGACGAGATACAGAAAGAGATCATGGAGCTGCAGTATTTTGACAGATGGAAACAGATGCCCCTCAGCGACGCCGTGGACGAGCGCATGGTGCGGATCCTGGGCGAGGAGATGGATCTGGCGTTTCTCGACTACGTGCTGTCCATGGGGCAGCGGGAGGAGGACGAGCTGGATCGCTCGATCCCGGTGGTCTACACGCCGCTCAACGGAGCGGGCAGCATTCCCGTGCAGATGGTGGCGGACGCGCTCGGCTATGAGAATTTCGCGATCGTGCCCGAGCAAAAGGACCCGGACCCGGAATTTTCGACGGTCGTAAACCCCAATCCGGAGGATCGGCGGGCGTTTGCGCTGGCGGAGCAGCTCGGTCAAAAGACAGGGGCCGACATTCTGATCGCGACCGATCCGGACGGCGACCGCATGGCGGTGGAGCTGGCGGACGGGCAGGGCGGCTATACGCCGTTAAGCGGCAATCAGAGCGGGGCGCTCCTCATCGCGTACATGGCGCAGAGTCAGAAAGAAGCGGGGACGCTCCCCAAAAGGGCGGCGGTGATCAAATCGATCGTCACCGGCAACTTTGGCAGGGCGATCTGCGAGGACTACGGCATCCGGGTATACGAGGCGCTGACCGGATTTAAGAACATTTGCGGGGTGATCCCAAGACTTGAGAAGGAAAATATAGAGTTTTTCTTTGCCTATGAGGAGAGCATCGGGTGCGCGCCCGGCGTGGAAGTCCGGGACAAGGACGGCATCACGGCGGCCATGCTCTTTATGGAGATGGCGGCCTGGTGCAAAAAGAAAGGGACCACCGTGGCCTCCTATCTCGACTCGCTCTCTCAAAAATACGGCTATTATGTGGAGGATCAGATGTCTCTGGTGATGGAAGGCCCCGAAGGCGCCGACCGCATCAGACACATCATGGAAGTGTTCAGGGATAAGGACCAGAAGTCATTTGGAAGATTTGCAGTGGATCATCGCATCGACTATCTGCACGGCTATGAGGATATTCCGGCGTCGGACGTGCTGATCTACTACATGACGGATGGCAGCTGGTTTGCCATGCGGCCCTCCGGAACAGAGCCGAAGATCAAATTCTACTTCAACTCGAAGGGTGATGACTGGGAACTGGCACAGAGAAGCCTGAACGACCTGAAGGCCGCGGTGGAGGGTGCTCTCGCTGAGGCAACTGAGTAATGATGGGTGCCCCGGGGCTTTTTGATGGTCGGCCAATAAGGAAAAAATAATGCTGCCCTTTCGGTTATCTGGATCAAGCAGACCAAACAAGATTGTTTTCGAGGACCCTGACAAAGTCCTTGAGTCCCGCCTCGTCGGCTTCGTCAAAGCGATCCTTGAGGGGGCTGTCGATGTCGAGGACGCCGATCACCTCGCCGCCACGATGGATCGGCACAACAATTTCTGAAGCGGACGCGCTGTCACAGGCGATATGCCCCGGGAACTGATGGACATCCGCAACGCGCTGTATTTGGTCCTGCGCGACAGCGGTGCCGCACACGCCCTTGCCCACCGGGATATGGATGCATGCCGGCTTGCCCTGGAAGGGGCCAAGCACGAGCTGTCCGTCACGCATGAGATAGAAGCCTGCCCAGTTAATGCCCTCAAAGGTCATGTTTAAAAGCGCGGAGGCGTTGGAGAGAAGGGGCACAAAGTGCGGGTCCGTCTCGGCAAATCCCGCCAGCTGCGCGGCAAGAATATCATAATCAACCGGTTCAAAATTAGTACTCATAATAGTTTGTCACCTAATATACCGGACACCGAAAGGTGCCGCGTCACGCCAGTTTCTTGTACATCTGATTGCCGATCATCTGGATCACCTGCACGAAGACGATCAGCACGATCGAGCAGACGACGAGGTAATCGGTGCGGTACTGCTGATAGCCATATCGGATGGCGATATCACCGATACCACCGCCCCCGACGGTGCCTGCCATGGCGGAGTAGCCGATCAGGGAGATGATGAGCAGGACCACGCCGTTGAGCATCCGCGGAATGGATTCTTTGACATAGACCCGGAAAAGGATCTGTGTGTTCGTCGCGCCAAAAGACCGCGCGGCCTCGATCACGCCGGGATCCGTCTCGCGCAGAGCATTCTCAAAAACTCTTGCGATAAAGGGAATAGCGGATACGGTCAGCGGCACGATGGACGCGGTCGTACCGATCGCCTTGCCAACCACCAGGCGGGTAAAGGGGATCAGGATAACCAGCAGAATGATAAAGGGAAAGCTTCTGAAAACGTTGACGACAAAACTGAGCGTCTCGTAGACTGCCTTGTTGGGGCTGAGTCCGTCCGGTGCTGTCAGTGTCAGCACGATGGCGGGGAAAAAGCCGAGGATCACGGAAAACAGTGTTGCCCAGAAAACCATATATATTGTCTGGCCCATGGCCGTCATAATGACTTGTGTCATTCCTGAACCTGCGAGCATGATCACACCTCCTTATCAGATTTATCAGATGAAAGTTCGGGTTCCAAAAGAGCCCAGGACACGTTGTTCTCGTCAAGAAAAGCGCACACCTTGTCCTTGTTTGCTTCATCGACGTTCAGGACCAGTGAGCCGTAGATGTTGGAGCGGTAGTCCTCCAGCTTGGCCCAGCAAATGGAGAAGTCGATGTCGAGTTCCCTGGCCATTTTCGTCACGATCGGGGCCTCGGAGCGCTCGTCGGTAAAGAACAGCTCGATATTGACGCCGTCGTCAGGCAGCTGCTGGCTGCCCTCGTGCAGGAAGCTCTTGATCTCCGGGATCTGCGGATGAACGAAGAGTTCCTCGGGCCTGCCCTCGGCGAGGACGCGCCCGTCGCTGAGGAACGCGACGCGCCGGCAGATCTGCCGCACGACTTCCATCTGATGCGTCACGACGACGATGGTGATTCCCATCTCCCTGTTGATGCGCTGGAGCAGCGCCAGGATCCCCTTGGTGATCTCCGGATCCAGCGCGCTGGTGGCCTCGTCGCAGAGCAGGAATTCCGGATCCAGGACGAGAGCTCTGGCGATGGCGACGCGCTGTTTCTGGCCGCCGGAAAGCTCACGAGGCCTTGCGTGTATCTTTTCGCTGAGGCCGACCAGGTTGATCAGGGAGAGGATCTTCTCCTTTGCCTCAGGCGTGTTGGTCTTCATCCCCCAAAACTTCATGGGGAGCGCTATATTGTCATAGACGTCCAGGCGCTCCAGCAGATTGAAGCCCTGGAAGATCATGCCCATGCGCCGCTGAAGATTGCGGAGCCGGTCTTTGTCGGAAGCGGAGACAAGGGTCCCATCCACGGTGATCTGTCCGCTGTTGTAGGGCTCCAGACCGTTGATACAGCGCAAAAGTGTGGACTTGCCGGCGCCGCTCTGTCCGATAATGCCATAGATCTCGCCGTCTTCGATCTCGATCGAGACGCCCTTTAAGACCTCAAGATCATCAAAGGATTTGGTGACATTTTGAATTTCGATCATTATATTTGTTCCTGCCAGTCAAAATAGTGCATTCACCTCGCGGCCCAGCACAGAGTTAAAATATGCAACACAAACAATATACATCAAGTAACGAACATTAGTAAAGAACAAGCAGCATACGGGAAGTCCGATGGACGAACAAAAGGGGCCGGCGTTATTGCTGGCCCCTTTCAGATACGTCATAATGATGCTTTATTTAGCCGGCGCATCGATGAAGGATGTGATCACAGCGCCCTTGTAGGTGCTGTTGATGAAGTCCTCAACTTCCTTGGACTGCAGCGCGCGGATGAGCGCCTGCGTCTTGGGGGAGTTTTCCTCGCCCTCGTTGACTACGAGGAAGTTGGTGCGCTTGATGGAGGTCTCCTCATCGAATTCCTCGATCTCAAGAGCGGGATAGTTGGCCGGAAGGTCAGCGCCCAGCGCGTAGTTGCCGTTGATGGCTGCCGCGTCCAGATCGGGCAGATCAGAGGAAGGCTTGCCGCCTCCAGAGGAGTGATCACATAGCCGTGCGGGTTTGCTTCCGCGTCGGTGGTGACGGACTCGAAGGTGTAGGAATCATCGGTTCCGAGCTTGCCCTTGGAGACCAGAAGGCCCTTCTGAACGAGCAGATCCAGCGCGCGCTCGCCGTTATCGGGATCGTTCGGGATACCGATGGAAGCGCCGTCCGGGATATCCGCGATGGCGGTGTATTTTTGAGAATAAATGCCCATGGGCTCGATGTGCACACCGGCCACAGCTACGAGGTGAAGGCCTCTGTCCGCATTCTGCTGGTCCATGTAGCCGAGGGTCTGGAAGTAGTTGGCATCCAGTTCCTTCGCGTCCAGAGAGGTGTTGGGCAGGACATAGTCCTCAAATACCTGTGTCTCCAGTTCCCAGCCGTCCTTGGCCAGAACGCCCGCAACGACATCCTCAAGGATAGTCGCGTGAGGGACCGGTGTTGCGCCGACCACGATCTTGTTGTCGCCGTCGACGGGAAGGATGGCGTCATCCGCCACGCCCTCAGGCTCCTCGGTCTCATTTTCTTTTACAACGCCGCCCTCGACAACAAGGCTGTCGGGATCAGCGGCATCGCCGTAAACGGGTTTCAGAGTCGCGTCGTAATCGGCGTGGAAGAAGTTCTCATCGCCCAGCGCGACGATCTCGGAGTTGACCCAGTCAAGCAGGGTGGTATTGCCCTTGGCAACAGCGGGCGCGATGGTATCAAGGCTGCCCAGGCTGTCGATGCCGACCACGAAGGACTTGTCCTCGGTGGAGTTCGCGATGGCCCATGCCAGGACCTCGGTGTTGTCCGTGGAGAACGCTGCGCCGCGGCCGTCCAGCAGCGCGTTGTAAGCGTCTGCGTACTGCTCGTATTTCTGCAGCTTGACTTCGGGATAATTCTGCTCGAAGAATGTCTCGGCTGTGGTTCCTTTGCAGACGATCAGTTCCTTGCCCTCAAGCTGAGCGACGTCGGTGATCGGATCGCTCTCGGGGGAAACAACGCCCAGCGCGACCTTCATGTAAGGAAGCGCGAAATCGACCTGCTCGGCACGCTCAGGTGTGACCGTGAAGTTGGCCAGAACCAGATCGACCTTGCCGGTGGAAGCGATCTCTACGCGGCTGGCGGGATCGGTGGGATAGTACTCGACCTCAACGCCAAGATCCTTTGCCAGTCTCTCGGCAAAGTACACATCATATCCCTGATAGTCGCCGTTCTCGCCGAAGGGGGCCTTGTCGCTGAAGACGCCGATGATGATCTTGCCGCTGTCCTTGATCTCGTCGAGGGTGCGGAAAATACCGGCATCCGCAGTATCCTGCGCGGGCTCAGCCTCTTGTGTGCCGGCCTCAGTTGTCGCCTCGGTTCCCTGCGCGGGCTCAGCGGAGCCGGAACCGGAGCCGCCGCAGCCTGCGAGAGCACCCACAGCCAGGGTTGCCGTCAGGGCAGCTGCGAACAGTTTTTTGAATAAGTTCTTTCTCATGATGTCCTCCCATCTGAAGCGCTTTTGTTTGGTTTGTGTTCCGGCCGGCCGGAGCGTCCTACACGCGTCCCGTATCCGGCCCCGGAAGCCGCGGCGCCTCTTCGCGTTCCGGAATCTATGCTCAAGAGTCCTGACTGTCTTTATCTTCAAAAGTAAACGTGTTGAGGAACTCCTGTGCCCTTTTTGTCCGCGGAGCAGTGAAGAACTGCTTCGGCGGCGCCTCCTCCACGATGCGGCCGCCGTCAATGAAGATGACGCGGTCTGCGATCGCTCTGGCAAAAGACAGCTCATGTGTCACGATCACCATCGTCATGCCGCCTGCAGCCAGGCCCAGCATGACATCCAGCACTTCGCGGACCATTTCGGGATCCAGCGCGGCGGTGACTTCGTCAAAAAGCATTACCTCGGGGTGCATGCACAGGGCACGCACGATGGCGACACGCTGTTTCTGGCCGCCCGAGAGCTGCCGGGGATAAACGTCCTGCTTGTCCAGAAGGCTGACCCGCTCAAGGAGCTGTCTGGCCTCCGCCTCGGCATCCTCTTTGGAGCGCCCGGCCACCTTTCTGGGGGCCAGCGTGATGTTCTCCATGATCGTCAGGTGCGGGAACAGGTCATAGCTCTGGAAGACCATGCCGACCTTTTGCCGCATCTCGGAAATATTCTTGGCGCCCGGGTCTATTGTGACTCCGTCCAGATAGACGCCGCCTCCCTGGATCGGCTCAAGGCCGTTGATACATCTTAGGAGCGTGGACTTACCGCAGCCGGAGGGGCCCAGGACGACGACCACTTCTCCCTGGTGTACGGAGAGGTTTATGCCGTCAAGAATCGTGTCATCATCAAATTTTTTGACAAGGTCTTTGACCTCAAGCAACACATCGCTGTTCATAGATTACCTCTGAATCGGTGAAAAAATGGTTTCGCTTCGCCTCTGCCGACGTCAGTCCGCCCAGCGCTTTTCCAGCGCGCGGGACAATAGTGAAATGGGCCAGCAGATGAGGAAATACAGCAAGAAGATCACGCCGTAGATCCACAGGGAAGCCGTCGGATATTCAAAGCGGTTCGCGTCGATGATCTGCTGCGCCACCTTGAGAACCTCCACCATGCCGATCAGGACGACCAGCGAGGTGGTCTTGATCATGCGGGTGATCAGGTTGATCGAAGGGGGCAGGAGTCTGCGGACGGTCTGGGGCAGGATCACATACCGGAAGGTCTGCCGGCTGTTCATGCCCAGCGCCGCCGCGCTGTCGTACTGATGCTTCGGAATACTGATCAGCGCGCTGCGGACCAGATCGCCCATCTCGGCGGTGCCCCACATGACGAAGACGATCACTGCGCTTGTGAAGGCGGACAGGTTGACGCCGAAGGTGCGTGTCGCGCCAAAATACACAAGGAACAGCAGGACCAGCTGCGGCATAATGCGGATGAAATCCAGATAGACACGGCAGACCGCTTTGATGAACTTGCTGTTGGAAGTCATCAAAAGCCCCAGGATAATACCCAGCGGAAGGGAGATCAGTACAGCTATAAGGCTGATCTTGACGGTCGTCCACAGACCGCCCAGGAGCCTTAGAAAGTTGGTGCCCTTGAATAAAATGCTAATTCCCAAATCCTGCATAGCGCAGCCTCCTTTCTACCAGAGAGGAGATGATCGAGATCGGAAGGAGCAGTATCAGGTAGGAGATGACGAGCATGAGCAGCGCCTCGTCCGTCTGGTAATACAGTCCGATCAGATCCTTCGCCACAAACATCAGGTCCGCCAGAGCGATCGCGCTCACCACGGAAGTCTCCTTGATGAGAAAGATCATATTGGCGGTGATGGCAGGAACGGAAACCGCCAGCGCCTGCGGGAACAGAATGTACCGCATTGTCTGCACCGGGGTAAAGCCAAGGCTGTAAGCCGATTCCGTCTGAATTGGTTCAATGCTGTCCAGTCCGCTTCGGATGGACTCGCACATATAGCTGCCGCCCAAAAAGGTCAGGCCCGCCACGGCGCACTGTTCGGAGCTGAGCATGATGCCGAGCTTCGGCAGTCCGTAGTAGAGGAAAAACAGCTGTACCAGAAGCGGGGTATTGCGGCTCAGCTCGATGTAAGCGCCGACGATCCGCTGCAGGACAGGCACCTTAAAATGTCTGATAAACCCGCAGAGCACACCGACGATCAGCGAGAAGACGATGCCGAAAAAGGCGATCCGCGCAGTCAGCCCCGCCGCTTCCACATATAGGGGTGCGTACTTGTGAATAAATTCCAAATCCATTCGGTTTCACCATTATTCATAGTAATTAAATAGGATTATAGGGAGCCATTACCGTTTTGTCAACTATAAAATCAATTATAGTAAAGCTATAAAATCAATTTATAGCAAACAATTTACATCATAGCAGAAATGGCCTACAATGAACAGACCGAGAAATACCGGTGTACATATATAAATACCGTAAAAAACCATAAAACCCGGTAAAACGAAAAATGAATGAGGTGTAAGGACATGACGATCCCTTTTCCGGAATATCCAAGGCCGCAGATGCGGCGTGACAACTATACGATCCTGAACGGCCCCTGGTCCTATGCGGTCAGCGGCTCCGTGACCGAGCCCTCTGCCTATGAGGGCACTATTTTGGTCCCCTATTCGCCCGAAAGCCCTTTGTCCGGCGTGGGCAGAACGCTGCAGCCGGGCGAATATCTGCACTATAGGCGGACGCTCCCTCTCTCCGGGGAGGAGATCGCCCGGAATCTTAAGGAGGGCAAAAGGCTCCTTTTGCACTTCGGCGCGGTGGACGAGCGCTGCCGCGTATATATAAACGGAAAGTTTGCCGGCGAACATCGCGGCGGCTATCTGTCCTTTACCATCGATATGACGGCGCACCTTAAGACCGACGGCGCCGAAAATGCGGTGCATGTCGTGGTGCGCGACGACTCTGACACTTCCTTCCACTCCAGAGGCAAGCAGAAGCTGTCGCCCGGCGGCATGTTTTACTCCGCGCAGAGCGGCATCTGGCAGACGGTTTGGATGGAGTGGGTGCCGGACAATTACATCAGCAGCCTGAGGATCACGCCGCACCTGGAGAGCGAACTGCTCGAGCTCACGGTGTACGACACGCCGGCTGACGCAAGGCTCTCCCGCTTCGGGAGCCATGACCGCGCGGACGCCATCGGGAGGATATTTGTGGACGATCCGGAATCGTCTGAGGGCAGGCGTGAGATCCACCGGTTCTATCTCCATACCGGCGACCGCGTGTACGTGCGCGTAGCGGATCCCCATCCCTGGACGCCGGAGGATCCCTTCCTGTACACTCTCACCGTGGAGATGGGGAGCGATATCGTGGAGAGCTACTTCGGGATGCGGAGCTTTACCGCGGGGAAGGACGCGCACGGCATTCCCAGGTTTTGCCTGAACGGGAAGCCGTATTTTGCCAACGGGGTCCTGGATCAGGGATACTGGAAGGAGGGGCTCATGACGCCCCCGGACGACCGCGCGATGATCGAGGATATCCGGCGCGTGAAGGGGCTCGGCTTCAACATGCTCCGCAAACATGTCAAAATAGAGCCCGCCCGCTGGTACTATCACTGTGACCGCCTCGGCATGCTGGTCTGGCAGGACGCGGTGAACGGCGGGGGTGTCTACGACATGAATTTCCTCTGCAACATGCCCAACCTGATCAGCCCGACCCAGAAGATGATCCGGGACGACGGGGAGGACCGCTATCCGCGGTTCGCGCGCAGTGACCCGGAGGGGAGACAGGAGTATCTGCAGGAGCTCACGCAGATGGTCGACCAGCTTTACAACGCGGTCTCGATCTGCACCTGGGTGCCCTTCAATGAGGGGTGGGGCCAGTTCGACGCCCGCAAGGCGGAGAGGATCGTGAAGTCCCTGGACAAGACGAGGCTTGTGGATCACGCCAGCGGATGGTTTGACCAGGGCGCCGGCGACTACAGGAGCGTCCACAACTATTTCCACCCGCTTTCAGTAAAGCCTGAGAGCAGGATCTACGCGCTCACCGAGTACGGCGGCTATTCCCGCATCGTGCCCGGACACGGGGAGAAGAACGGGATGAGCGCCTACCGCAGATTCGATTCGGAAATGGAGATCACGGAGGCCTTCAGCAAGACGGTGCGCAGGAGCATCCTGCCCAACATAGCGAAAGGACTGAGCGCCACGGTCTACACGCAGCTCTCCGATATCGAGGAGGAGGTCAACGGACTCTACACCTACGACCGGCAGGTCCTCAAGATCAACGGGAAGGCGCTGCGCCGCCTCAACCGGATGCTGGAGCAGGCCTTTAGGGACGCGGTGCGCTGAGCTGAGCCGGGCGAAAAGGCTGTATTTGCAGTTAAAAATGAAAGTAAAAAAATAAGGACAGGACAAGTCGGTTGACATCTCTGCCGGGGGTAAGGGGTGACTTGTTCTGTCCTTATTTACTTATGAAATGAATCAGTGATTGGATCAGCGGTTCATGGATCAGCGGTCCATGGATCAGCGGTTCAGGGCGGCCTCAATGGGAGGCTCCACCAGGGCGACGGCCACTATTTTGACAAGATCCAGCGGAAGGAAGGGCAGCACGCACGCCGCCATTGCCGCGCCGAGCGTCATGTGGGTCTGCGCGATGAACCAGGCCGTGCCGATCGTGTAGAGGACGGCCGTTCCCGCGATCATGGACGCGATCATGACGGCGATCTTTGACGCCCCGCTGCGGGAGCGGGCGAACTTGTCGCAAAGAAGGCCGATCACGAAGGCCATGGGAATATATCCGATAATGTATCCGCCGGTCACGCCCAGAACGACGCCAAGGCCTCCTTTGTACCCGGCAAAGACCGGAAGGCCCACGCACCCCAGCAGCACGTAGATCAGCTGACTGATCGCGCCGCCTTTGGCGCCCAGGAGCACTGCGGAGAGCATGACCGCAAAGGTGCACAAAGAGAGCGGAACGTCTCCGGGAAGCGGGACCGAGATCGGCGCGAGGACGCAGGTGATCGCGGCGCACATGCCATACAGGATGAGGTTTCTGGTTTTCGGATTGATTGCTTCGGTTGTCATAGAGTGATCCTTTCTGTTGTGAAATAAAAGTCCGGCTGCGCGGACGGTTCCCATTTTAGAGTGGGCGCCTCCTTTTGTCAACCTATAATTTTGCCAAGGTTAACAATAGGCTTTTAAATTGACAGAAACGCATGTAATGTATACAATTGTGCAAGCGAGATACCCGGCGGAACCGGCGGGAAGAGCAAGGTTTTTTGCCGATCATGAATGATATGTTTGCACGATGAGGAGGAGAGCATGATCCAGTTGTGGAAAGAAGGCGCATTTTTGGTGCGCGGCACGGAACTGATCCCGGAATCTGAGGCGGCGGCCTCTCACGGCGCCGCGCTGGAGGCGGCCGGCGCAGGCGCGGTCTCAAAAGACGAGGCGGTCAAGGGAACCATAGCATACGGCATTTTAGAGGATCACAATACAAGCGGCGATATGGAGCAGCTCCGGCTGAAGTTTGACTCCATGACGAGCCACGATATCACATATGTGGGCATTATCCAGACCGCCCGCGCGTCGGGCATGACGGAATTTCCGCTCCCCTATGTGCTGACGAACTGCCACAATTCCCTGTGCGCGGTGGGCGGCACGATCAATGAGGACGACCACAAGTTCGCGCTCTCCGCGGCGCACAAATACGGCGGCATTTATGTGCCCACCAACATGGCCAATATTCACAGCTACAACCGCGAGGCCATGGCGGGCTGCGGGCGGATGATCCTCGGTTCCGACTCCCACACCCGTTACGGCGCGCTCGGCACCATGGCGGTCGGCGAAGGCGGAGGAGAGCTGGCCAAACAGCTGGTCGGCAGGACTTATGATTTCGCGCGCCCGGAGGTCATCGCGATCTATCTGACCGGCGAGCCCAGGCCCGGCGTCGGCCCGCACGATGTGGCGCTGTCTATCTGCGGCGCCGTCTATAAGAACGGCTATGTCAAGAACAAGGTCATGGAGTTCGTGGGCCCCGGCATCGCGTCCCTTCCCATCGAGTACCGGAACGCTGTGGATGTCATGTCCACGGAGACCACCTGCTGGTCCTCCATCTGGGAGACCGACGAGGAGACCCAAAAGTACCTGACCATTCACGGGAGGCCGGAAGCCTACAGGAAGCTGGCGCCGGCGGATGTGGCCTACTACAGCGGCGTCGTCTATATCGATCTGAGCACCATCGAGTCGACCATCGCGATGCCCATGCACCCCTCCAATGTGTACACGATCCACGAGCTGCAGGAGAACGCCGCGGACATTCTGCACGAGGTGCAGGAGGCGGCCAACAAACAGATCAGCGGCGCGAAGATGGATCTGGACAGCAAGTGGCACGACGGCTATATTTGGACCGACCAGGGCGAGATCGCCGGATGTTCCGGCGGCACCTATGACAATATTGTGGCGGCGGCGGATATTCTGCGCGGCAAGAGCTGCGGCAACGGCGTCTTCAGCCTCAGCGTCTATCCCGGAAGCATGCCCGCCATGTCGGCGCTTGTCAGGGACGGAAGCGTCATGGATCTGATCTCCGCGGGCGCGCTCATGCGCGAGTGTTTCTGCGGGCCGTGCTTCGGCGCGGGCGACACGCCGGCAAACGGCGAGTTCAGCATCCGCCACACCACCAGGAACTTCCCCAACCGCGAGGGCTCCAAGCCCGGCGAGGGGCAGATGAGTTCCGTGGCCCTGATGGACGCCAGATCCATCGCGGCGACAGCCGCCAACGGCGGAAGGCTCACCGCGGCCACCGATATCGAGGTGGAGTACAGGAAGCCCGAGTATGTGTATGACAGCGGTATTTATGAGAAGCGCGTCTACAGCGGCTGGGGACGCCCCGAGCCGGAGACGGCGCTGAAATTCGGCCCCAATATCAAGGACTGGCCGCAGATGCCGGCCCTCACAGAGGATCTGCTGGTGAAGGTCTGCTCCTATATCACGGACCCGGTGACCACGACGGACGAGCTCATCCCTTCGGGCGAGACGTCCTCCTACCGCTCCAATCCGGAGAGGCTGAGCGAATTCGCGCTGTCCCGCCGCGATCCCGAATACGTGGCGCGCAGCAAAAAGGTCCGTCAGATCGAGCGCGACAGGCGGGCCGGCAAGGAATTGCCGGAGGAAGTACGCCGTGTCTACGAGGCGCTCTTAGCGGCGGGCATTGACAATGATCCCGCCAATACGGATATCGGTTCCACGATCTACGCCAACATGCCCGGCGACGGCTCTGCCAGAGAGCAGGCGGCCAGCTGCCAGCGCGTGATGGGCGCCAGCGCCAACTTTGCCAGGGCCTACGCCACAAAGCGCTATCGCTCCAACTGCATCAACTGGGGCATGACGCCGTTCCTTGTGGAGGATCCGGAGGTCTTTGCGCTGGGCGACTACATCTTCGTGCCCGGCCTTCGCAGCGCCATTTTGGAGAACCGCGCCCAGATCAAAGCTTACGCGGTGGATAAGGACGGAAACGTAAAGGAGTTTACCGTCAGCACCGGCGACCTGACAGAGGCGGAGAGG